>JBDNJL010000079.1:0-23155 GCA_041687795.1 Methylotenera sp.
AAATCTTTGCCAAGTTTTGACGCTGGAATCATCAAATCTTTTTTAATACGTTGGTCAGCCGCTAGTGGTGAGCCGCGCGCAATACATGAATACATGGTTGCACCTATGCCGTAAATATCGCTCCAAGGGCCAAGCAGTTTCTGGACCTAGTCAATTAAATGAACAGGTATTCCCTCGATTTCATTGTAATACACTGCCTCATAATCGACTGGGCTAAGCCAGCTGTTTGTTGAGTGTCTGCGCACACGATTATAGTAACACTCAATGTATTCAAATATTGTTTGCTGCGCCTCCTGCCTAGTTAAAAAACGTTCCCCATAAACGGCTTGCTTCTTCAACGTTGCAAAGAAGCTTTCCGCTACTGCGTTATCCCAACAATTACCGCGACGACTCATACTTTGTGTTAGCTGGTATTGTGTGATAAGTGCGCGGTAATCTTTCGACACATATTGCACCCCTTGATCGGAATGCACCATCACACCCTCTGGTTTGCCACGTGTGAGTATCGCAGCCTGCAAAGCATCGCATACTAGTTGACGGTCAATGCGTGTACTTATCTGCCACCCAACGACTTGCCGACTGTATAAGTCCAGCAACACCGCCAGATACAGCCACCCCTCATCAGTGCGAATGTAGGTAATATCACCCACCCATACTTGATTGGGCCGAGCGACCGTGAATTGACGGTCAAGTAGGTTTGGTGAGGCAGCATACTTGTGATTGGAGTCAGTGGTGCGTTTAAATTTACGACAGCCTCTGGCACGCAGTCCTAATCTTTGCATGATGCGTCCGACAGTACGCACACTCACGTTAAAGCCTTTTGCTTTAATCTCAGCGGTAATGCTTGGCGCACCAGCACGTCCTTTATGAGCGCGATAACTGACGCTGACGGTCTCTTTAAATGCCTCTTTATATGGATTTGCCGGACGATGAAGCCAAGCTCGATAGCCGCTACGGCTGACGCTCAATGCTTCGCACAGTGATTTCATCCGATACTGCGTGATGTGTTGTTGCATGAATGTGTACTTTATCGACTTGGATTGTTGATGAAGTACACGTGGGCCTTTTTTAGTATTTCGTTGACCTCAGTCAAGTGGGAGACCTGCTTTTCTAATTGGCGTATGCGTTGCTGGTCGGCGCTCACCAATGCTGACTTAGCAACACCCATACTTTTACGGTGATGACGCAGCCAACTATCTAGCGTGGAGTAACCAACGCCTAATTGCTTAGCTATGGTTGCAACCCCAGACTCAGGATGGCTTTGTACATATTGAATTGATTCTTGCTTGAATTGCTCGCTGTAACGTTTTGTCATGACACTTCCTCTAAAGTTAGATTAAATCTTTAGAGGGGCTGCTTGTCTACTTTTTTGTCTAGGTCCATAAAGGTGTTTGCCAAGACCATGCACATATATTTATTGCTTGTTGTCGTAGCATAGGCTTGCCAGCTCGCTATGTGAGTGGTTACTTATTTACTGAAGACGGCAGTTTAATGCAAACGCATGCGTGGGCAGATGTGTATCTTAACGAACTTGGCTGGCAGAGTTTTGATGTTTCAAATGGTTGCCGCGCAGGGGCAACCCATGTGCGTTTGGCAAGTGGTTTAGATTATCGTACGGCCAGTCCAGTGAGCGGTATGCGCGCTGGTGGCGGTGTTGAAGGCATGGCAACCAGTGTTATTGTGAACCAAGCAGGCACGGCAAAAGATAAACAACGCCGAATAGATACGCTGGCATTGTTTAAAAATGCAGAGCTTACAAAAACGGAAATGAACCGCCAAGAGTTACAACGCCAAGCGCAGCAATCACAGCAATAAATATCTCAATTTAGTCTTAAAAATAGGTTCTAAAAATGTGTCTACAAAAAACCGTTAAGTCTTTAGGCTTTAATCGGCATGGCGATAAAGAAAACTCTAGTTTCTTTGAAGAAAATTTAATTCGCTTGCTTGAAGAACGCGATGTTTTGGGTTTAACGGCAATGATTCATGAAATTGATGCCTTAATGATTTCGGTAGATCCTGATCATGCGGTGCAATACATTGCCGAATTGTCGCTGATGACGCCGTATCATTATTTAGTGACGTTAGAAAGCGAGCAGCATTTTACCCACGTGCTACGCATTGATTTAAATTCGCCCGATATTTTGCTGCGTGAAGTAAAAGACCCTAATTTGCGTGGTATTTTTAGAAGCTTGAACGAAATTTATCCTGTTGGCGCTAACAAACCCAATAGTCGTTATATGGGTGAAATTATTCGTGTGACTAATTTGCATGACGTTGTAAAGCTGCAAGAGCAGCGCGAATTTAGGTTTTTTAGCCAAGATGAAGTGCGTAAGCTAGAGTTTCCGGGTAATTTGGCGGTCAGCAAGCCATCGCCTTACACGCATAATGTTGTGGCATATTTAGAGCGAAAACCTGACGAAATGCGCGTGTATGCCTTAGGCGTAAGTACTATTACGTCAGCTGCACAAAATGCGTATATTGAAGCTAAAACCTTGCAATGTAAGTTAGGTATTTCCGATATGCTATTACCGCTAGACCATTTAGCGACCCGTGTTTATAGCCAAAATCGTGAAGTGGCAATTCTCGAATATTTGTCATGGTCTAGCTACTATTTTTGGGGCGCTTATAACATCAAAGACCAAAATTCCTCGACCAATGTGACAAAAAGCGCGCATCAAATTCCAGAGTCTAAAAGCCCTGCTAAAGTGTTTACCGCCAATAACACGCCTTATTTTATTAACCATTTAGAACATTTGCCATCACCCACCGAAACCTTTGTGCGTAACTATGGACCGCGTTTACATCACATGGCAATTTCTGTAAAAGATGGCGAATTAAACGGTAAAGAACATATTGATATTGTGGTGGAAGCGATCTCAAAAAACGGTAAAGGCTTTTTGCTAGACGTGATTGGCTCTAAAGAACAAGGCTTAAAGCAAATTTTCTCAAATGCCTCAGAGCACTCATCACTTATTATTGAATATGTTCAGCGTTATGGAGGCTTTGATGGTTTTTTTACACAAGAAAATGTCGCAAAATTAACCGAAGCTGCAGGCTATATGTAAGTCAAATTTTCATGACTAAGTGCTAACTAAAAAAGAAAAAAACGAACTAAATTTTACTAAAACTATGAATCGCTTTGGCCAGCGTTTTAGCAAAATGGTATGATATGTTATTCCAATAATTTAAATTAATTTTATGACTTACTGTGTAGGTTTACTGCTAGATCAAGGCCTTGTATTTGCTTCAGATACTCGCACGAATGCGGGTGTTGATCAAGTGGCTAGCGCACCTAAAATGCACATTTTTGAAGTCAAAAATGAGCGCGTAATTGTGCTGCTCACAGCAGGTAATTTAGCGATTACACAATCTGTAATTAACTCACTTAAAACTAAAGTGGAAAAAGCAGAAGAGGGAAGTAAACACCTACATAATGCCAGTAGTTTGCTGGATGCTGCCAATATTGTAGGCGCTGAGTTACGCAGCACGTTTGAGCGCGATGGCGAGCACTTTAAAAATCATAATATTGACTTTAATGCGAACATTATCGTTGGCGGACAAATTATAGGCGAAAAGCCCCATTTATTTCATGTATATGCGGCGGGTAATTTTATTGAAACCACGCAAGAAACACCATACTTCCAAATTGGTGAAACCAAATACGGCAAGCCGATTATCGATCGGGTGGTACGCCATAATACCGACATTATGGATACGGTAAAATGTGTGCTCATTTCGTTTGATTCAACCATTCGCAGTAATATTTCAGTCGCAGCACCGATTGACTTGCTAATTTATCGCACCGACACCTTGCACGCAGACTGTCTGCAACGTATCACTGAAAACGACACTTATTATGCCCAAGTTCGCCAAGGTTGGTCCGAAGGATTAAGGGCGGTATTTAGCGCTTTACCTAGTCCTGATTGGTGCTAAAAATGTGTCTGTAAATTAACATTAAGTTTATTTATTTTAAAAACGTAAATGGTTAAGTTTTATCTAAAACAAGTTAAATGGTTAAGTGATCATGCAAGAAAATATTTCAGGTAATCTTTTTATCGTTACAGCAGCGTCTGGTGCTGGTAAAACCACGCTAGTTAAAGCCTTGCTTAATATCGACTCGCTCATACGTTTATCAGTTTCACACACTACGCGTGCGCCGCGCCCAAGTGAAACTAGCGGCGTGGACTATCATTTTGTAGATGATGCAACGTTTGTAAAAATGATAGGCAATGGCAAGTTTCTAGAAAGCGCCCAAGTGCACGGCAGGCGCTACGGTACATCCCAAGCCGCGGTAGATGCGACACTAAAATCAGGACACGATGTAATACTAGAAATTGATTGGCAAGGCGCAGCGCAAGTCCGTAGGCTTTACCCGAATAGTGTGAGTATTTTTATTTTGCCACCATCAGTTGAAACCTTGGCAGAGCGCTTAAAAAATCGCGGGCAAGATAGTAGTGAAACGATTGCAAACCGCATAGCCGTGGCGCGCGAAGAAATGCGCCACGTGAGCGAGTTTGATTATGTTACAATCAACGATAACTTTGACACCGCGTTGCAAGACATGAGCGCGATTATCCGCACGCAAAGGCTCGCGGTAGCCACTCAGTTACAGCGCTACAATAGCTTAATCAAAATACTTACTTAGCAATAAGACTTTAAGAGCCAAACTACAGAGCGCTTTTTGCTTTTTATATTAAACACATAGGAAACACCGCCATGGCACGTATTACAGTAGATGATTGTTTAGAAAATATTCCAAACCGCTTTCAATTAACCTTAGTTGCCGCTTATCGCGCGCGCCAATTGCATAATGGTGCAGAGCCACTGGTGAGCACAGTAGGTTTGCGTGATAAAACGACTGTGCTAGCACTACGCGAAATTGCCGCTGGTAAAATTGGCGTAGACATTTTGCTAAACAGCAAGCCATAAACTCTCATACCTATAATTACAACTCGTAAACTACAGCTCAATGAAATAAGTATTTTAAAGTGAGTAGCGATAAGTATTATGTCCAAGGCCGCAAAACAACATCAAGCGGATTCAAACAAGCGGGGCTTTAGCAGCCTAGCTCAGCCAAACATAGCCCCCTTGCTGCCAGCAGACAGTGAGGGTTCAGCCTTAAGTTTACGATTAAAGCTTTACCTTAAACCACAAGATATCACCCAAATTTGGGAGGGGTATAGGTTTGCCTATCAAGCGCATGACGGTGTGGTGCGCAAAACTGGCGAGCCATATATTACACACCCAGTGTCTGTCGCGTGTATTTTGGCAGATTTGCATATGGACGTACCGACTATTTTGGCCGCTTTGCTACACGACGTAGTGGAAGATACGGCAACTACTACAGAAGATATCAAGACGCAGTTTGGTCAACAAGTGGCTGAATTAGTCGATGGGTTGACCAAGTTAGACAAAATTGAATTTGAAAGCGCAAGCCAAGCACAAGCAGAAAACTTTAGAAAAATGCTGCTCGCTATGAGCCAAGACGTTCGCGTAATCTTGGTCAAGCTAGCAGACCGTTTGCACAACATGCAAACGCTAGAGGCGATGAAGCCAGAAAAACAAAAACGCATTGCTAAGGAAACCTTAGATATCTACGCACCCATTGCCAATCGACTTGGCTTGAACGACATTTATCAACAGCTTGAAGACTTAAGTTTTCAATACTTATATCCCATGCGTTTTAGAGCAATTTCTAAGGCAATTATGGCGGCACGCGGTAATCGTAAAGAAGTTGTTAGCAAAATATTAGAAGCAATTAAACATCAATTGCAAACGCTTAATATTGAATCAGAAGTGTCGGGCAGAGAAAAGCATTTATATAGCGTATATAAAAAAATGACGGTTAAAGCCACCGCATTTTCACAAATTTACGATATTTATGGTTTTAGGGTTGTAGTTAAAGATTTAAGCGCTTGTTACTTAGCGTTAGGCGCAATCCACGCACTTTATAAACCGATACCTAGTAAATTTAAAGATTATATTGCGATACCAAAAGCCAACGGTTATCAATCGTTACACACCACCTTATTTGGCCCTTTTGGAACGCCCATTGAGGTGCAAATTCGTAGCCAAGAAATGCATAATATTGCTGATGCGGGTGTGGCGGCACACTGGTTGTATAAAGCGAGTGACGCACAACTTACCCAATTGCAACAGCAAACACATCAATGGTTACAACGTTTGCTAGACATTCAAAGTGAAAGTGCCGATTCACTCGACTTCCTTGAGCATCTTAAAATCGATTTGTTTCCAGACGAAGTGTATGTATTTACACCTAAAGGTAAAATTTTAGCCCTACCAAAAGGTGCAACTGCGGTGGATTTTGCTTATGCAGTACATTCCGATATTGGCAATTGCTGCGTGGCAGTGCGCATTAACCAAGAGCTCGCGCCATTGCGTACTGAGCTGCACAATGGCGACCATGTTGAAATTATTTCTGCAGCGCTAGCAAAGCCCAACCCAGCGTGGCTCAATTATGTGGTCACAGGTCGCGCACGCGCGCATATTCGCCATTTTTTGAAATCACAACAATCAACAGAGTCTGCCCACATAGGTGAGCGCATGCTCAACCAAGCGCTACGAGCGATGCATATTGAGCCTAGCAGCATTTCAGAAGCGCACTGGCAAAAGCTCACTCGTGATTATGGGGTAAATAAAAAAGACGAAATATTGTCCGACATCGGCTTAGGAAAACGTCAAAACGTCATGGTGGCGCACCAATTACTCGCCATGACAGAAGAGCATTTAGAAAAACATAATAAGTTACCTGCAAAATCGTTAGACAGCATTACGATTCGCGGTACAGAAGGTATGGCAGTGCAATTTGCACAATGTTGCCGCCCAATTCCAGGTGACCCGATTTTAGGATTTATTGATAAAGACCGCGGCTTAGTGATTCACACGCATGATTGTACTAGCGTGAGAAAATTTAGACTAGACCCAGATAAATGGCTAGACGTAGAGTGGGAGCCAGAAAGCAATCGTTTATTTAAAACAAACTTAAGTTTAACTGTAGCAAATCAGCCTGGCATGCTGGCAAAAATTGCCGCGGGTATTGCAGATGCAGGCTCAAACATTGATAACGTGAGTGTAGAGGAAGCTGACGGCAGCGCCTATGCTAATTTATACTTTACCGTGCAAGTAAAAAACCGCATTCATCTGGCTGATTTAATGCGTGGTTTGCGTAAAATCCCTGATGTAGTGAGGATTAACCGCACGAAAGGCTCAGCTGGGGCTAGTGGTGCTGGCAAACGAACCAACTAATAATTTATAATCATTTTCACATTTACAATTTATAATTACTTTAAGACATCATGACAAAAACAATTATTCAAACTAAAGGCGCACCAGCAGCAATTGGTACCTATTCACAAGCAGTAAAAGTAGGCAACACAGTCTATTTGTCTGGCCAAATTGGTTTAGATCCAGCGACTATGGAAATGGTAGATGGTATTGAAGCGCAAGTGCATCGTGTATTTGCAAACTTAAAAGCGGTGGCTGAAGCCTCAGGCGGTAGCTTGGCCGATGTAGTTAAACTCAATGTTTTCTTAACCGATTTATCTAATTTTGCTTTGGTCAATAGCATCATGGCGCAGTATTTTAGCGAGCCATATCCTGCGCGTGCAGCAGTTGGTGTAGCTTCGTTGCCACGCAATGCTTTGGTAGAAGCCGACGGTGTTATAGCACTTAACGCATAAGTATTTTGGCTTAATACTTAACGCATTTTTACAGACACCTTTTTGTAAAAGTAATGCAACTTGCTGAATTAAAAGCGTTGAGTCGGCCGTTAGTAGCTAACTTAGCTAAGCTGGGTATTCATCACTTACAGGGCTTGTTGCTGCATTTGCCGCATCGCTATATTGATGAAACGCATATCACCAGTATTCGCGATTTACGCGTAGGGGAGTCCTCGCAAATAGAAGGTGAAATTATGCATTGCGAGGTTACTTATAAGCCGCGCAAAGCCTTGATAGCAAGATTGCAAGATGCAAGTGGCCAGCTAACAATGCGTTATTTGCATTTTTATCCTAGCCAAATCGCCGCGCTTAAAGTAGGTAAAAAATTACGCGTCTATGGCGAAATTCGCAGTGGCTTTTTTGGCTATGAAATGGTTCACCCAACGAGTAAAGCGGTCGCTAGTCAAACTAGCGTGGCAGAAACCCTAACACCAGTTTATTCTACCGTTGCGGGGCTTACGCAGGCTGCTATAAGTAAAGCGATGGCGATTGCGTTAAAGCAACAAAATGCCTTGGTTGAAACCTTGCCTGCGAGTGTTTACGCACAAGTAACCACAGAAAAATTACCAAGTTTTACCGAGAGTTTGCATGCCCTCCATCACCCTTCGCCAGAAGCTAATTTAACGGCTTTACATGAAAAATCTACACCACATTGGCGCAGATTAGCGTTTGACGAATTGCTCGCACAGCAACTATCGATGCGTAAGCATTATGTTAAACGCCGTAGTGTGGATGCGCCACAGTTTAAAAAATCCAACAAATTAGTGTCAGCATTACTAAAAAGTTTGCCTTTTGCTTTAACTAATGCACAGCAAAAAGTCGCTATAGAAATTGAAAAAGACTTAACCCAATCACATCCAATGCAACGGCTATTGCAAGGCGATGTAGGCAGTGGTAAAACAATTGTCGCCTGCATGGCAGCATTGCAAGCGATTGAAAGTGGGTGGCAAGTTGCCCTGATGGCGCCCACAGAAATACTTGCGGAGCAGCATTTCCGAAAAATGTTAGGCTGGCTTACGCCGCTTAATATACAAATTGCTTGGCTCACCGGTAGCCAAAACAAAAAAGATCGAGAAGCTGCGTTAAAAGCGATTGCTGATGGAAGCGCACAGCTAGTAGTCGGAACGCATGCGCTTTTTCAAGAAGCGGTGCAATTTGCCAAACTTGGGCTCGCGCTTATAGATGAACAACACCGTTTCGGTGTGCAACAACGCCTTGCGTTACGGCAAAAAGGTCAGCCAGAACCTCATCAGCTAATGATGACTGCGACGCCAATTCCACGTACATTATCCATGAGTTATTTTGCCGATTTAGATGTATCGGTGATTGATGAACTGCCGCCAGGCCGCACGCCCATTGTGACAAAATTGGTGTCTGATGAGCGTCGCGGTGAAATTTTAAATAGAGTACGCGAGGCTTGCATGCAGGGCAATCAAGCCTATTGGGTCTGCCCGCTTATTGAGGAATCTGAAGCGCTGCAACTACAAACCGCAAATGATACTTATGCCTTGATGCAAACCGAGTTTCCAGAATTAAAGGTGGGGCTAGCGCATGGCCGTATGAAGTCAGCTGAAAAACAAGCGGTAATGGCTGCTTTTAGCGCAGGTGAAACGCAATTACTAGTGGCGACCACAGTAATAGAAGTGGGCGTAGACGTGCCTAACGCGAGCTTGATGGTGATTGAACACGCAGAGCGCATGGGTCTGAGTCAATTGCATCAATTGCGCGGTCGCGTTGGTCGTGGCAAGGCTAAAAGCACGTGTATTTTGCTGTATCAAAACAAACTTTCAGACACTGCGCGCGCCAGATTGAAAGTGATTTATGAAAGTAATGATGGCTTTGTTATTGCACAGGCTGATTTGCATTTGCGTGGTCCCGGTGAGTTTTTAGGTGTGCGCCAAAGTGGCGTAGCTATGCTAAAAATTGCAGATTTAGAACGCGATGCAGATTTATTGGTTGTGGCGAAAAATATCGCCGAGAGTTTGCTGAAAAATTATCCAAAAGAAGTTGAGCAACATTTAGAGCGCTGGCTTGGCGGCGCGGACGAACTGGTTAAAGTGTAAAGTATGACTAAAATACAACAAAATTCAGTCTGCCAAAAAAAACTTAACCACTTTAATATCGAGATTGAAAAACTTAACCGTTTTTCACAGACACATTTTCACGCAGGCTGGCTAAAAAAGCCAATCATGAGCGGAAAGTATCATGCATGGCTGCTTAACCGCGGTTCGCTGACTTTCCATTTACAAAAATACTACACAAAGTTTAGTGTAAAGCCATTACTAAACATGCACACAAAACCACTCTTGGATGAAATTGCGCCGCTTGCCATTTCGTTGCAACATAAAACGCTAATTCGTGAAGTATTATTAGTTGGAAATCAAGTGCCAGTGGTATTTGCGCACAGCGTATTGCCGCGTAAAAGTTTGCGTGGCGGCTGGTTGAGTTTAGCGCACTTAGGTAATAAGCCGCTAGGCGCGGTCTTGTTTGCTAACCCAAAAGTGCAGCGTACCGCTTTAAGTTTTAAAAAACTATCACCACACCATGCGCTTTATCAACGTGCGGCAAGGCATTTAAAGTATTCAGTAGATGAAAAACCAGCTTACCTTTGGGCTCGCCGTTCAATCTTTAGCTTAAATTGCGCTAATATTATGGTCACAGAAGTATTTTTACCTGCGTTGTTCAATAATTAATGCACACATATATTTTAGGTGGCTAAATGAACTTACAAAAAGTAGTTCAAAAAATTGATGTATTTGAAAAGCTTATGCGTTTAGATAAGCCAATTGGTATTTTACTACTACTTTGGCCTACGCTTTGGGCGCTACTTATTGCAGGACGAGGCCAACCAAGTTGGGTAGTCGTACTTATTTTTATCACAGGCACAGTGTTAATGCGAAGCGCGGGCTGTGTGCTTAATGACATTGCAGATTGCAATTACGATGGCTTGGTTGAACGCACCAAAAACAGACCACTGGCAAACAATGAAGTGACTAAAAAAGAAGCTTATATACTTGCCGTAACTTTATGTCTAATAGCATTTGGCTTGGTGAGCTCACTCAATGCGTTAACCATAGAGTTATCATTTTTAGCATTCATCCTCGCAGGTATTTACCCTTACACCAAGCGTTTTTTAAGCATCCCACAAGCATTTTTAGGCATTGCCTTTGGCATGGGTATTCCTATGGCATTTGCAGCAGTTATGGATTATGTGCCGCCAATTGTATGGATACTATTAGCCGCTAATGTTTTTTGGGCAATGGCTTACGATACAGAATATGCAATGGTAGATCGTGAAGATGATATAAAAATTGGTATCAAATCTTCCGCTATTACTTTTGGTCAGTATGATGTAGCTGCTGTGATGGTTTGCTACACGTTAACGCTAATATTATTAGCGTTAGGCGGTAAATGGTTATTTATGAGCTATTTTTATTACGCAGGGTTAGTAGCAGCTGCTGGCGTTGCGGTTTATCACTACTTTTTAATTAAAAACCGCGATAAAGTTAAATGTTTTAAAGCATTTATAGGTAATAGCTGGTTTGGATTTGCCATATTTGCAGGACTAGCAGCACATTACTTAAACATATATTGGTAAAACTTAACGCTTTTTTAATAGACACATTTTTTTACTCAATGTTATTCCCTTAGCTCTTGGGCTTAGTATTTTCTGGTAAGTCCCAATCAAAATCAATGCTATTGTCCTCAACCTCTTTTTTCTTTTGTTTGCCTTCAACACTATTTTTATTAAGCGCTTTCTCAAGCTCAGTTTCTGTAAATTCAGCATCCTCAAAAGACACATTGTTTTCTGGCTCTTCTACAGTGACAGAAAAATCAATCTCTTCTGCAAGATGTTTGGCATTATCAAAACTGTCATCTACGAACTCGGTTTCAATAGCAGGTAATATTTCTATAGCTGAGCTTTTGCTTTTTTTAGTAGGCTTAGTGTCAGCTTCAATATCTATGAGCATATCTACATGAGTAGTAGGTGGGCCTTTATCTAAAAGTGTTTCATCATCTATGTTCAGAAATACTGCATTACCAAATTCGTTAGCTTGGTCTAATGCTGTTTCTAGCGATGCTTCAGACTCGGTAAATTCAACTACCATGTCTTGGTTATCAGCTACTGGCTCTAAAGATTCACTTGCTGGCTGATTATCTAAATCAATTGGCTCAGAATCAATTTGTGTCGTAAAATTATCTGGATGCGTTTCATCTTTTTCATCGATGCTTGCAAGTGTGGCAGCAGCAAACACAGCGGCATTAGTAGCAAGTTTTTCTACAATCGGCTGCGACATATCTGGTTTATAAGCATTAGCTGCTTCTTTCGGAAACCTAACAGGTTGTAATTTTTCAGCAATCTGTTTTAAGAAGAACAGCTCTTCAAAAGTATTGCGTGCAAAACCTTCTCTGGGCTGAGATTGCTGGTTATAAATTAAATCATTTAAAAACCCAGTAGCATATTGCGATCCCCAAACGCCCTCTAATCGCACAACGATGTGAGGGTAATCTTCGATGCTAGATTCATCAGGTTCGGCCGCCTCGCCAAATTTAGGTAACTTGATATTAAAAAATTGATTGCATTCGCTTACAGCTGCATCGTATTCGGACTCTGTACTTTCGGTAGATAACAAGCTGAGCAGCTTTAACCAAATAGCAGGAGACTCAGTAGGTAGTTCTTCTAAGTGATTCTGTAGTAACTGTATTGCAAGCGTTGGTCTGCCGTGCGCAATAAATACTTCAGCGTGATCAAGTACGCTTTCGCTATCATTTTCTGCATTTTGCCCGACACTATTTGCGGATGCATCCGTGCCATTTGGGTCTTCATCACCATAAGAAGGCTCGTTAAAAATCATAGCTTCAATATTAGACGCATTCACTCTTGATTTAGCGTCAGCGCTAAGCTTGTCATTAGTCGCTGAACCAGTCTCATCTTGATCGTTATGATTAACAAACCAAATAGACTCATCACGCTTTAATCGATGACGCAGTATTTTACGACGTAAACCTTCTGCAAGTGCTAATAAGGCAATAATGCTTAAAACCACGCCAATATAATATAGCCAGCCGTAATGAGACTCAGAAAGTGTAAAGCCTTGGTTTTTAGCTTTTTCAGCTTCAGCTTTTAATTGTGTATTTTTGCTTTGTAAGCTTAATATTTGCTGTTCAAGATGTGTTAATCGGTTTGCCATCACCGTGACTTCATCCATTGCATCTGCTGCAGTCATTGGTGTTTCAGTTACTGCACGACTAAAATCAATTTGCGTTTCTAAACGTAGCGCTAGGCCTATTTGAGTATTATCAATGGATGCAGAGTTTCCATCGGCATTACCCCCAGAAATAACTAAGTAAGGTTTATCGCTATTTTTGTATGCTGAAGTTTTATCCATGGATGATTTTGCATTATCACTACTATTACTCAGCAATGCTAAAGGCGTTTTACCTGTATAAGCTTCGTTCAATCTGTCGTCAACGCTGCTTGACTTATTGCGTACTAACTTTCTCTTAGCGCGTTTTTTTTTCACAGCTTCAACTACCACGTCGCCGGGTTTTGCAGTGGACGTCACTTGTTTACTTGATGCCGTATTATTAGCACCAGAATTGATAACATCATTGTCGCTATTAACTGCAATATTACTCGCTGATTTTATGTCGGTTTTTTTGTTATTTGATGAAGCGCCTGCATTTTTAGTATTATTAGGCTCTATTACTGCAGGCTTAGAGATATTTGATAAGTTATTTATAGATGACGGTGGGTCAATAAGTAAGACATATTCACGGTTAATATTGGGATCGCAGGCATAGCTCACACGTAAATCAATAATTGGTTCAATAATTGCATTGCGCGTAGTGATTAGCAGTTGATAACTACCGTTACTTTCTCTCAGCACAATATTAAAACGTCGATTTGCACCATCTTCTGAGAAATCTTTAGCGACAAAGCAACTTACATCTAGCGCTAAATCTGCATCGTTAATGTCAATTTGTGCATTGAGATTTTCACCCAAGTAAGACTTTAGCTCAATATCACTAAAACCTAGTGATAGGACCAAATGTGAATAGCACAATAAAAATATAAAAGCACAAAATCTCAAAATGCAGTTATTTCCAAATAAATATAAATTTTAAAGGTAAAAAATCAAGCTTTACTAAATATAAGCTGTAGCAAACAGCTTATATAGGTAATTTTATTACAATATCCTAGCATAAACTAAGCAAAATCATATAATTAAGAGTGTTTTCTACCCGTATAGGTTATACTATTTTACATTATGTTTTAGATGTGTTTTGCAAACTATTTGCTTGGCTAACGGTGATTAGTCTTATCTAGTCATCTTAACTTTCTTAAAGTATTGCGAATTACTAAGTGACCTGCTAACGAATATTTATAATTAACTCGACAAAGCGCAACATAATATTTGACAAAACACCCAAGTTCAGCATAAAATCCGCCTCTTAATTTTTTTAGCTCATAGTATTGATAACACAATGAAAACCTTCTCAGCAAAATCACATGAAGTGAAGCGCGACTGGTTTGTGGTTGATGCCACAGATTTAGTGCTTGGCCGTTTAGCAAGCGCTGTTGCGCACCGTTTACGCGGTAAACATAAAACTATTTACACGCCTCACGTTGATACAGGTGATTTCATTGTTGTCATCAACGCTGACAAACTTAAAGTCACTGGTAATAAAGCAGATGGCAAGCTTTACCATAGCCACTCTGGCTATCCAGGCGGTATCAGCACAACAACATTCTCTAAAATGCAAGACCGTTTCCCAGGTCGCGCTTTAGAAAAAGCAGTCAAAGGCATGTTGCCTAAAGGTCCTTTAGGTTACGCAATGATCAAAAAAATGAAAGTTTATGCTGGTAGTACGCATGAACATGCGGCACAAAAACCGCAAGCGTTGACAATCTAAGGATAGACAAATGATCGGTAAATATAATTACGGTACAGGCCGCCGCAAAAGTTCAGTAGCGCGGGTGTTCTTAAAATCAGGTAAAGGCAACATCGTGGTAAACGACAAGCCAGTTGACGAGTATTTTTCTCGTGTCACTTCACGAATGATTTTACGTCAACCATTAGAGCTCACTAATAACTTAGCAAGCTTTGATATTATGGTAAACGTTATCGGCGGTGGTGAATCTGGCCAAGCTGGTGCAGTTCGTCATGGCATTACACGTGCTTTGATTGATTTTGACGCGGCGTTAAAACCAGCGTTATCTACTGCTGGTTTTGTAACACGTGATGCACGTGAAGTTGAACGTAAAAAAGTGGGCTTCCGTAAAGCACGTCGTCGTAAACAATTCTCTAAACGCTAGTAATTGGTATAAAAAAATGAAAAAGGTCGCTATTGCGACCTTTTTCATTTAAGGTTTAGTTTAATGACTTCACTTTCTTTTAAAAGAACACAATAGAGTATTGGCATGACTGTTAAAAAATTAAAAGTAGGTATTGTTGGTGGCACTGGATATACAGGTGTGGAGTTATTACGTTTATTGAGTGCGCACCCAAGTATTGCGCTTACTGCCATTACTTCTCGTGGCGAAGCTGGTTTGCCTGTTGCAGATATGTTTCCAAGCTTGCGTGGTTATGTAGATCTAGCGTTTACTGACCCAGCAAAATCCAATTTGAATCAATGTGATGTGGTGTTTTTTGCCACACCTAACGGCATTGCTATGCAGCAAACGCATGAATTACTTGATGCAGGCGTAAGAGTCATTGATTTAGCTGCTGATTTTAGAATTAAAGATATTGCCACATGGGAAAAATGGTACGGCATGACCCACGCTTGCCCAGATTTAGTTGCGCAGGCAGTATATGGTTTGCCTGAAATGAATCGTGATGCAATTAAAACCGCGCAACTGGTTGCCAACCCTGGTTGCTATCCAACAGCCATTCAACTAGGTTTTATGCCTTTGCTAGAGTCATGCGTGGTTGATAGTAGCTATTTAATCGCAGATGCTAAGTCTGGCGTGAGTGGCGCAGGTCGCAAAGCCGAGGTGCATAGTTTATTTGCGGAAACTGGCGATAATTTTAAAGCGTATGGTGTAGGCGGCCATAGACATTTACCAGAAATTAGTCAAGGACTAACAGGTATGGCAAATGCCAAGGTTGGCTTTACTTTTGTACCACATCTAACCCCATTGATTCGTGGTATTCATGCAACCTTATACGCAAAACTGACCAAAGAAGTTGATTTGCAGGCGTTATTTGAAAAGCGTTATGTTAACGAGCGGTTTGTCGATGTATTACCAAAAGGCGCGCATCCAGAAACGCGCTCTGTACGCGGATCTAATATTTGCAGAATCGCAGTGCACCAACCACAAAATAGCGATATTGTTGTGATATTGTCGGTCATTGATAACTTGGTAAAAGGCGCTGCTGGTCAAGCTGTGCAAAACATGAATATCATGTTTGGTTTGGCAGAAAACGCAGGTTTAGAAATTGTGCCTTTGTTGCCCTAATAATAAAGTTTTTGATGAAACCAGTTAGAAGAAGAATTAGGCGGCATTTTGGCTTGACGGCTAAGCAAGTCGCTGTGCGCTCTCAACGCCCATGGTATTTTCAATGGGGAATTGCAGCAGCTTTTGTTACAGCTGGGTACTTTATTGCCTACTGGCAGTTTACTGGTGGCGGTGAAAATATTTACGAGAAGCTAAAACTCACAACACTTCAAAACCAAAGCTTGCAGACTAAAATAGTACAGATTGAGCGCCAGTTGCAAATTGAAAAAGCGGCACAAAATAACCTAGAAAAAGAGCTGGATATTGTGCAAGATGAAAATATACGACTTAAAGAAGATTTATTATTTTATAAAAACATGTTGGGCGCCAAACCAGGACTTAAGCGATAGATTCGAAACATATGGTTGTTTTTGATATTCAGTTGTCCATCAATTCAAGTAAATATCAACTAATTGCAAGTAACTTAAGACAGGATTTATTATGTTTTTCAAGAAAAGTAATGCTATTAAAAGTACAATTGACACGCTTATTGGTGCTGACACGCGCATAGAAGGTAACGTGCATTTGTCAGGTGGTTTGCGTCTGGATGGTGCAATACGCGGCAACGTGACTGAACCAAATGGCACGCCATGTACACTAATTTGAAGTGAATTTGGTAAAATTGAAGGTGCAGTAAATGCGTCTAGAGTAGTAATTAATGGTAAAGTAATTGGCCCTGTAAAAGCAGACCAGTTGATCGAGTTGCAGTCTAAAGCACGCATTACTGGCGATGTTTACTATAAATCACTAGAGATGCACACTGGTGCAGTGATTGAGGGTAAATTGGTGTTTCTAGGTGATAAAGTACAAGATCTTGATATTGAAAATGCTTAAATAAGCCCCATATGTTGAATGTAGATATACGCTTAGTTTGACCTTGCAAGATTACAGTAGCATAATGATTCATTAAAGAACTTTAGGGGTATGCCATGAACGCAGTAACTGACTTACAAGATATTGAAATACCTGTGCCATTGGTGTTCACCGATAACGCGGCCAAAAAAGTGAAAGAGTTGATTGAAGAAGAGGGCTCACCAGACCTTAAGCTACGGGTGTTTGTTAGCGGCGGCGGTTGTTCAGGCTTTCAATACGGCTTTACTTTTGAAGAAGAAGTAAATGATGATGACACGTTAGTGACGAAAGATGCTGTTACTTTGCTAGTAGACCCAATGAGTTTGCAATATTTAGCCGGGGCCGAAATTGATTACCAAGATAGCTTACAAGGCTCACAATTCGTAATTCGTAACCCAAATGCACAAAGTACTTGCGGTTGCGGTTCGTCTTTCTCAGCATAAGTTTAAAACTTAACGGTTTTTCATAGACACACTATTTTTTAAAAAAACCAAGCGCTTGTTTGGCTTTTTTATGTGTTAACAGTTTTGAAATCCACCTGTAGAGAATATCAGTATTGAAAGTACATACTTAACGGTTTTTTATAGGCACATATTCCCGGCGCATACTGCCAGTATAAAGTTGGCGCGGCCTACCTATTTTTGCTTCTGGGTCGCCTATCATCTCACTCCACTGTGCAATCCAGCCCGCAGTTCTTGCTAATGCAAAAATCGCAGTGAACATAGAGTTTGGAATACCCATCGCACGCAACACAATACCAGAGTAAAAATCTACGTTCGGGTAAAGTTTGCGCTCAACAAAATATTCATCTTCTAGTGCAATTTTTTCAAGGTCCATTGCCAGCTTAAACATAGGGTCGTCGTTTAAGCCTAGCTCATTAAGAACTTGGTGACATGTACTCTGCATAATTACCGCACGAGGATCCATACTGCGATAGATGCGATGACCAAACCCCATTAGTCTGAAGCTATCAGTTTTGTCTTTAGCACGCTTAATAAACTCACTAATACGAGAAACATCGCCAATTTCTTCTAGCATTTTAAGTGTAGCTTCATTGGCGCCGCCATGCGCAGGGCCCCATAGTGATGCAATGCCAGAAGCAATGCAAGCGTAAGGATTCGCCCCACTAGAACCAGCTAATCGCACAGTTGAAGTGGACGCATTTTGCTCATGATCTGCATGCAAAATCAGAATTTTTTCAAATGCGTGCGCTAAAATTGGGTTGGGCACATAGGTTTCGCAGGGGGTGGCAAACATCATATGCATGAAATTTTCAGCATAATTCAAATGGTTTTGTGGGTACACAAAAGGCTGGCCTACATTATATTTATAGCTCCAAGCCGCAATCGTCGGCACTTTGGCTAACAGGCGATAGGCAGACAGTTGCCTATCTTCTAAACTTAATACGCTCATGTCGTTAAAATAAAACGCTGACATTGAGCCTACTACACCGACCATCACGGCCATTGGGTGAGCATCGCGTCTGAATCCTCTAAATACGTTGTTAAGTTGGTCGTGCAACATAGTGTGCGAGCCAATGGTATCTGTAAAGGTTTGTTTTTGCGTGGCATTTGGTAACTCACCGTTCATTAGCAAATAAGAGACTTCTAAAAAGTTACAGTTTTCCGCCAATTGTTCAATAGGGTAGCCGCGATAATATAGCAGCCCATTTTCACCATCAATAAAGGTAATGTTTGAGTTACACGCTGCGGTGGACATAAAGCCAGGGTCATAAGTAAATAAGCCATACTTGCCAAGGCTGCGAATATCAATCACATCGTTGCCTAAAGTGCCAGACAGAATTGGTAACTCAATGGGCGGTGCGCCGTTATCAAAGGTGAGTGTGACTTTAGTTGGTTTTTTCATCATATTTTAAATGTATTACTTATGTATATTAAATTTTTACTAACGGAGATTTTTTCTAGTTTAACTAGAAGCACTTAATTATAGTAAATTGCGCCCAAAACACGTTCGGCTATTGCGCCTGTAACCATAGGCAAATTACCGGTTTTTCTCTCAACGCATTGTTTAGCTAACCAAGCAAATGCAACAGCCTCTGCGTATGAGGCATCTATGCCTAAAGCATCTGTACGTTGAATTTTCACGTTTTTTAGCAAAGCCTCTAAGCGACGCACCAATAAAGTATTATACGCACCGCCACCACATAGGTAAATTTCTTCTACCGCACCACTATAGCGTTTTATCGCATCGAATATACTGAGTGCTGTTAATTCAAGCAAAGTACGTTCCACATCTTGAGGAAGCCATTGCTCTTTAGCGTTTTCGTTTAAATAACTGCTTAACCAAGGCATATTAAATAAATCACGTCCTGTGCTTTTTGGAGGTGCAACTTTAAAGTATTCATGTGCTAGTAATTTGTTAAGTAATGGCGCAATGACTTTGCCAGTGGCTGCCCAATTGCCGTTTTCATCATAAGGCTTCTGTAAATTTCGCCCAATCCATGCGTCCATCAGCATATTGCCAGGACCTGTATCAAAACCAATTACCTTTCCATCAGTAGGCAAGTAAGTAATATTAGCTATGCCGCCAATATTGATAATCATGCGGTTGGTGTTAGTATCACCAAAAGTAGCTAAGTGAAACGCGGGCACTAATGGCGCGCCTTGACCACCAGCGGCAATGTCACGACTTCTAAAGTCATTCACCACACTTATGCCAGTGAGTTCGGCTAACAAAGCAGCATTGCCAATTTGTAAGGTAAATTGTTTTTCTGGACAGTGACGAATGGTTTGCCCGTGGCAGCCAATCGCAGTGACTTGTTTTGCACTAACGACGGTAGCAGCGAGTAATTGATTGACTGTTTGCGCATACAATTTAGCCAATTGATTGCTAAGTAGCGCAGTCGCTTCAAGTTCGTTATCAGCAGGGTGTTGCAGCGCTAAAATGGCAGTGCGATAATGATCTGAATAAGGCAAAAAATGTGTATGGACTACACGTGATTGGAGTTTGCCACTAACCTTTTGCAAACTAAACGAGACCAGCGCAGCATCTACACCATCTAGGCTGGTGCCCGACATCAGTCCGATGAAAAGCGCGTCAGCCATCATTAATTTTTTAGGTTAATCTAAAGCGGCAATATTACTAGTGCCCAATAGATTTAGCTTAGCCGTTAATTGACTACTGAGCGCATCAAATTCTGCTTTATTGTTTGCAACAATCGGGTTGGCTTTAGGTAAAGCCACTTTCATTGGGTCACAATGTTGGCCGTTTAACAAAAACTCATAGTGCAAGTGAGGGCCAGTAGCCAAACCTGTCATACCTACATAACCAATCACTTCACTCTGCGCGACTTTTTCACCACGGCGCAAACCGCTAGCAAAACGAGATAAATGACCATAAACCGTACTTACACCATTTGGATGTTTGAGTACAATCACATTGCCATAGCCACCCTTTATGCCCACAAAATCTACGACCGCGTCGCCAGAAGCTTTAATGCGTGTGCCGCTTGGGGCCGCCATATCAACGCCTTTATGCGCCCTCATACGTTGCAATACTGGGTGAAAGCGACCAAGACTAAAGCCAGAGCTGATGCGAGTAAATTCTAAAGGTGAGCGCAAAAATGATTTATGCAAACTTTTCCCTTCAGGTGTGTAGTATTGCATTTGTCCTGAACTGTCTTTGTAGCCAACTGCGCGTAAAGTTTTGCCATTATTCACAAACTCTACCGCCAATACATTACCTGTATTTAAAAGCTCGCCTGCATCGTAGCTGCCTTCATAAATCACATTAAATTGGTCGCCACGGCGTAAATCACTTCGAAAATCGATTTCGCTTTCAAAAATCCCTGCCACTTGAATCGCAATACTATCCGGAATACCAGCGGCGTCAGTCGCGCCAAACAGTGAGCTTCTAATTTGTGCAGATTTTAATATCGGGCGATTTTCTAACGGATGTATAATTTTAATTGCTTCAAAACCAGCATTACCTTGGCTTACTAAAATAAATTGTTCACCATCTAATTGATATTCTAAGGTGAGTAAATTGCCCTCGTTATCAGTTTGTGATGTAACTTGATGGCCTGGTTTTAAGTTGTTCGCAATTTGACCAGCAATATTATCGTTACGAATATAGTCAATGGCCTCACGACTACGCACATTTAAACGTGCTAACAAACCATATAAAGTGTCATCGCGGCGAACATGTTCTCTATACCAAAAACTTTGTTGTGTTTCGTTTGCTGATGCTTCATCGGCTTGTGGCAATGTAATTTCTTCAATAACTGCTGCGGTTGAAACATTGCCTGTAAGTGTTTGCGGCGCAATACCGAACGCTGTGTAAATGCCAAACAAAGGGATGCATGAAATTGCTAAAATCCAGCGCAATTTGAGCTTACGTTCAGCTTTATCAGCATTTTGCGATAAAATAGGCGCTTGTGTTAAATTATGCTTCAAATGTAGATTGTGCTCGTCAATGATCACGTGCTATGTTCCATAAATTTAATTCAACCCAAATATTAACAGAAAACATAATCAAAACAACCCAATATGGTGCATTTTTAGTGTAAAAAATGTGCCTGTAAAAAACCGTTAAGTTTTACTACTAACATTCAATGTAAGGATATAAGGACGTGAATACAGACATCAATCAACAACTCGCGGTTATTAAGCGCGGTGCAGCCGAGCTTTTAATAGAAGCCGAGCTGGTTGAAAAGCTCAAAGTCAGTATTAAGTCTGGCAAGCCGCTCAATATTAAAGCTGGATTTGACCCAACTGCACCAGATTTGCATTTGGGCCATACGGTACTTTTAAATAAGCTGCGTCAATTTCAGGAGCTTGGTCATCAGGTGTTATTTTTAATCGGTGATTTCACTGGCATGATAGGTGACCCAACAGGTAAAAGCGCAACGCGTCCGCCACTTACAAAAGAGCAGGTGTCAAAAAATGCAAAATCTTATGAAGTGCAAGTATTTAAGATTTTAAAGCCTGAGCAGACAACCGTTGTATTTAATTCTAATTGGCTCAATGACTTAGGTGCCGCTGGCATGTTAAAACTTGCTGCTAGCCACACAGTTGCACGCATGTTAGAGCGTGATGATTTTTCTAAACGTTATAAATCGAATCAACCGATTGCGATCCATGAGTTTTTATACCCTTTATTACAAGGCTACGATTCTGTCGCACTTAAAGCCGATGTTGAATTGGGTGGCACCGATCAAAAATTCAACTTGCTTATGGGTCGTGAATTACAAAAACAAGCAGGACAGAGTCAGCAATGCGTACTAACTATGCCTTTACTAGAAGGCTTAGACGGTGTGAATAAAATGTCGAAATCACTTGCTAACTACATCGGCGTGTCGGAAGCGCCAGAAATTATCTTCGCCAAAATTATGTCGATTAGTGACAACTTAATGTGGCGTTATATAGAGTTGCTTTCATTTGAATCATTAGAAACAATTGCGCAATGGAAACTTGATGTTGAAAAGGGTAAAAACCCAATGCAAATTAAAATTACATTTGCAAAAGAAATTGTAAGTAGATTTTACTGCCCCGCAGATGCAGATTATGCGTTAGATCAGTTTCAAAATGTGCACAGCAGAGACGGTGTTCCAGACAATATTCCTGAAGTAAAAATAACCATAGAGGGAAATACTATTGGTATCGCTCAGACATTAAAGCAAGTTGGTCTGGTTGATAGCACATCAGAGGCATTTAGGTTTATCGAGCAAGGCGCGATTAAAATAAGTGGCGAAAAGGTGACTGATAAACGAATGTTTTTCAATAAAGGCGAAGTATTTATTGCCCAAGTAGGTAAGCGCAAGTTTGCAAATGTAACAATATTGTAAGATTCGAGAATATTGCTTGACCAAATTTTGGCCACCTGTAGAATGCGCGGCTTCGTTAAGCAAATGTAACGAAGTGACACAGAAATAAATGCTTATTATTTGTAACTATTTAGCGCAGTAAAAATTACAACAATAATAAATCTGTTTGAAAGTAAAAATTCTTTTAGATTTAATGTTGACGGGGTGTAAAAGCTCTGTATAATGCGCACCTCGTTAACGCAAAGCGTTAAGCGAAGTAAGCAATAAAAGCTC
>JBDNJL010000080.1:0-10788 GCA_041687795.1 Methylotenera sp.
CAGTCGGGATAAAAGCGCTTGATGTGAGCGGCAAATCAAGATTGCAGCTTGAGCTAGATGTTTTTAATACTATGGCAGATCAATTACAGGCAGCTTCACCTTATGGCTTTGCAATGGGTAAGATGTTTATCCAAGCCTCTAAACAAGGAGTTGCTTTTGATCATTTTCTTGTTGCTGAAGAAAATAGTGTGGGAAATTTATGCTGCGGTTCTACTGCATATTAAGTTGGGGTAAAAAAATTGAATGGAATTTCGTTAGATATTGTAAACCAACCGCAAAAAATCCTTTTAAACGAATGGGAACTAAAGCCTCAGCTAGAGCTAAACTTGACCAAAGGGATTGGCACGATTTCAAATAAAGGCTGGTCTGCACAGCTATTGCCAAGCATCAGTCTTTTAACTTATGCGGAATTTGTAGATGTGAATGGAGTAGCTAAGATTGGCTGGACTAACGGCATATTGGCTATTTCAGCAAGCAAACTAGCCAGATTATATGGACCAGATGACAGACGTAGCAAACCTGATGAAACGTTTAGCTTAGAATATAAAGTATCCAAAGATGCGCGCTTAGAATTAACTTATCAGCATTTCGACACACTTGGGACTATCTCAGGGATTGGGTATGTTCATGCTTTTTAATAAAAAAATGACACTAATGCTTTATTTATGTAGTTTAAGTATGCCAGCATGGGCTGGTAGTTCATCAAATGTAGTACAAAACGATATATGCTTTTTTTATGCGTATATGAAAGGTACCAATGAGTACTCTGACCCTGCAAATCAGGTTTCAGATGTGATTAAAAAACGTTGGATTGAGATCGAAAATGATCTTGCCCGTGGCGGCGGAGATGAGCTTGATTACCTGCGTGGTCTTGCGAGTTGTGCATATGTTTTGCCTGAAAAATTTTGGGAAAGCCAAATAAAAGGTCTAGCATATGAAGAGCGGGCTACTAGGTTTAAAGACGCTTTTTTTTCTAGCTGTTTTTGTAAATGGTGAAAAAAGAATAACCATTTAAATCTAGTATTAACCAAAAATAATTTTAAAAAATGTGTCTGTAAAAAACCGTTAAGTATTACAAAACATTACTCATTCGCTTCATTAAGCGGACTAGTCTCCGCCCAGCTACCATAGCCTTTAAACTGCTCTATCACCTCTTGCATCTCTGCATCCGTCAACAACACCGGCTTACCTACTTGTAAGGCACGTAAATATTGCTCACATAAAGTTTCTACTTCTTGTGCAATATTCAGCGCTTTTTCTAGAGTTTCGCCTACGGCTATCATGCCGTGGTTTGAAAGCAGACAGGCTTTGCGGTTTTGTAACGCTGTTAGCGCATTATTTGAGAGCTGCTGGCTACCAAACAAGGCATATTGCGCACAGCGAATGCTATTGCCACCCGCTAGCGCTATCATGTAATGAAACGCGGGTATGTCTTGTCGGAACGTGCTTAAAGTGGTGGCGAACACGCTGTGTGTATGGACGATGGCGTTGACATCAGTTCGCGCGGCTAGAATATCTAAATGGAAGCGCCATTCACTTGAGGGTCTACGTGAGCCTGTAGCATTGGCGTTAAAATCCATCCAGACTAAATCGTCCGCCACCATGCTATGTATTGGCATGCCTGAAGGCGTGATTAAAAAACCTGCATCGCCATTATCATGATGACTATGGTTTTTAACTCGCAAACTTACATTGCCAGAAGTACCGCGATTTAAGCCCAATTTATCTAACGTTTGGCAAGCTTTTAATAATTGTTGACGTTGTTTCTGCATGGCTATAAGTTTGTAAAATGTGTCCATAAAAAACCGTTAAGTTTTTAATTTATTAAACTTAAGTGGGTTAAGTTTTTTTACCTGAAAAGTTTAAAAAGTTAATTTTTTATCATGTGCTTTAAATTAGCAGGTGTATATACGCCTTGCTCGGTAATAATACCCGTGACTAACCTTGCTGGCGTAACATCAAACGCTGGGTTCGCCACTTTTGTATTGACGGGCAGAATATTGATTTCAGTTATTTCTCCATTAGCTAGTTTACCCTGCATTAAGCGCACTTCATCACCACTGCGCTCCTCAATTTCAATAGCTTTGCCATTGCTCATTGCCCAATCTATTGTTGGGCTAGGCACTGCGGCGTAAAAAGGCACATGATTATCAAACGCAGCGAGCGCTTTTAAATACGTGCCAATTTTGTTGCACACATCTCCATCAGCCGTCACGCGGTCTGCACCTACAATCACCATATCCACTTTACCCTGTTGCATTAAATGTCCACCTGCATTGTCTGAAATGACCGTATGTGGAACGCCGTGTTGTGCTAGCTCCCAAGCTGTTAGACTCGCACCTTGGTTGCGTGGTCGCGTTTCACCTACCCACACATGCACACTGATGCCAGCATCATGCGCTGCATAGATAGGGGCTAACGCTGTTCCGACATCTACGGTGGCAAGCCAACCTGCGTTGCAGTGGGTGAGTATATTGATGCTAGCTTTGTTGAGTGCTTGAGTCTGGGATTGAATCTGGGTTCGAATCTTTGCTTCAATCAAACTTAAGCCGTGTGCGCCAATAGCAAAATTAAGCGCTACATCTTCATCGCAAATAATTGCAGCTTCACGCCATGCCGCAAAATTACGCTGGTCTAGCGGCGTATTAATGAGTAAGTTCTGCATACGGCTTACCGCCCATTGCAAATTTACCGCAGTTGGGCGGCTTTGTATTAATAAGTTTGCAGCGGTTATTAAGTGCGCATCATTAGCATCATGTTGCGTAGCCAGCGCCATACCATAAGCTGCCGCTGCGCCAATAAGCGGTGCGCCACGGACCTGCATCGTTTTAATGGCCTGTATCATTTGTGTGACATTGCTAATTGCTACAATTTCAAACTTGTGTGGCAACTGCGTTTGATCTATCACACAAACCTGATTAAAATTTTCATGATTCAGATTTTGTAAAGTAGCATTCGCCCAAATGGTGCGATAAGGTTGCTGATTGACATTCATGGATAGTTTTTACCAGTTTTTTCTATTAAGTAATCTATGTAAATCTATGTATTTATTACATAAACGATTAGCATCGTTTATGTACAAAAGCAAGTAGCTATGCACCTAAAAATATTTATAAAAAAGTTGACTTTTAAAAAAGTTCCAATAAGTTAAAAATACTTTCCACAAAATCTGTGGATAACTCTGTGAATAATTGTGACTTGAATTTGTAACATACCAATTTATAAGGGTTTTTTCAAATCGTCTAATATTTAAACATTTATTTACCCTATATAAAACAATAACTTATACAACACCCTTTGATTAATAAGGTTTTTTTACAATTGTTAATGTAATGCTTTAGGTGGTGTGCATAAGTCAGCTAGTTTTGGCAATACTTTCAGTGCATTGGCGCTAGTAATATCAACGACTTGCGCTAGATTTATGCCTTTTAAGTCTGCTAAAACTACTGCTATTTTAGTGAGCTCTAATGGCGTATTTCTACCATTGTTACCCAGCCATTCTGGCGGCATATCAGGTGAATCTGTTTCCAATACAATAGACTCTAACGGAAGTTGTGTTGCAAGCGCTCTAATGTGCTTTGCGCGGCTATATGTCATAGCACCACCAAAGCCAAGTTTAAATCCCAAGCCGATAAATTGCTCCGCTTGCTGAAAGCTGCCATTAAACGCATGCGCGATACCGCCGACTACTTTATGACGCCGCAAATATTTCAAAACATCATCTACCGCGCTACGCACATGCAAAATAACTGGTAAATTGAACTGTTGCGCGATTTTGAGTTGTTCGGTAAAAAAATGTGCCTGTAAATTTCGGTTAAGTTCAGGTTGGTTTGGTTTTGTCACAAAGTAATCTAAACCGATTTCACCAACAGCAATGGGCTTATTTTGCTCAACATAATGCTTAAGGGTCTCTAAATCCTCAAGTATTGCGCTATCCACATACATAGGGTGAATGCCAAGCGCGTAAGCACAGTGGCTGTGCCGTAGGCAGGCTTGGATAACCGCATCAAAGTTATTCCGTGCAACTGCTGGAATGACGATTTGGTTAATGCCATTGGCGAATGCTTTTTGCACAATGTCATCGCGATCAGCATCAAACTCGCTGGCATCTAAGTGGCAGTGCGTATCGATTAGCATGGTTAGTTTTTATATTGAGGTATTGCGCGCAAGCGAATATCTTGGCCAAATTGTCGCACATCCGAGATATGTAAATCGATTGCTTGTTGCATTTGAGTGAGCTCGTGAATGGCAAACATATCTTTTGCATCTGCGCCCATCAATTTAGGGGCGTAATAAAAAATAAATTCATCAATCAGTTTTGCTTGTAAAAATGCACCGTTTAAACCCTGCCCAGCCTCTAGCAAAACTTCATTAACGCCTCGTTGCGCTAAAGCTTTCAGTAAAGCGGCTAAATCAACGCGCGATTTTTTTATGAACATCGTCACTTCAGGGATATGCAATAGCTCCGCACCTGTTTCACTTAAAGCTGAAAATCTATTACTCGCATCGTGCGCGTAAGCAATGAGTGTATTGCCTGCTAGGCTAAACATTTTTGCGTCTAACGGTGTTTGCAAATCTCTGTCTATAATCACGCGCAAAGGTTGGCGTAATGTATTTTCTGGACCAAAATTTTCCAAGCGAACATTCATGCTAGGATCATCTGCAATCACAGAAGCAATACCTGTAATAATGGCACATGATTGCGCGCGCCAGTGTTGCACATCTAGCCTAGCAGATTCGCCAGTAATCCACTGGCTAGCGCCATTATTTAACGCCGTTTTTCCATCTAAGCTCGCAGCAACTTTACTACGTACATATGGCACACCAAAGCTCATACGTTTTACGAAACCTACATTCAGCGCTTTAGCCTCAGTCTCCATCAACCCAACTTCAACCGCTATGCCTTGCGCGCGTAAACGCCCTAAACCCTGCCCTGCTACCAGCGGATTAGGGTCTTGCATCGCCACCACCACGCGGCTTACACCTGCATCGATAAGTGCATCTACACAAGGCGGCGTTTTGCCATGATGATTGCATGGCTCTAGAGTGACATAAGCAGTTGCGCCTTTAGCGGCTTCACCTGCTTGGCGCAATGCAAATACTTCAGCATGTGGCTTGCCCGCTTTTAAATGTGCACCTTCGCCTATGATGTTGCTTTTATGATTTAAATCGTGCTCATAATTAACGATTACGCAGCCCACACGAGGATTAGGGCTGGTGGTATATAAACCTTGCGCGGCTAGTTGCAGCGCGCGGCTCATATATTGATGGTCATTTACTGAAAACATAAAAATATGGGGCGTAAACTGACCGCTAGATAATATTTTTCTGTGGAAGCTTAATGTGACGAAATACGGCTGTGCATTAAGCGATTATTCTCATCAAAGAAAATACGCAAACCGTGGTACACATGCATACATTTGCCTAAATCATATTCCGTAGCATTAGTATCTTCGTAACTTGGGCGGCCAAGTAAAGCGCTTACGGCATCACGTGGAACACCTTTTACTAAGATTTGTTGCTGTGAGTGATACGCCATGTCGCCACGCTTACACTCGGTTTCAATAGTTGCGGTGCTTTGCATCCATTTAGTTTGGTTAAACTTTTCACTACCAAACACCACGCTGTCTTTAAACGCCCACCAAGTAAAAAATACAATCGTAAGTAATACCGTAAAAGCAGCCAATACGATAGAAGCCCAATTGATTAGTTTCATTGCTCACGCCTTTTTAAAGAATATTTTTATTATACTTTGCTACCTGTTATTACTTACTAGTGTCGTTACTCACTAAAATCGTTGCCCATAAATTATCATTGCTTATTATTTATCAGTGCTTCGCCGATTAAAACTTTGAATAGACGCATCTAAATCACGAATGGCATCGTTAAAATCATCAACATCTGAAAAACTACGATACACCGATGCAAAGCGAATATACGCCACTTTATCCATCAACTTTAGCTCATGCATTACACTTTCACCTAACTGTCTGGCTGGAATTTCACGTTCACCCAAGCTGAGTAATTTTTGCGAAATTCTATCTAGTGCATGGTCAACATATTCAGTAGGTACTGGGCGTTTGTGGAGCGCACGTGAAAAAGATAAACGTAACTTTTCGCGGCTAAACTCTTCACGCATGCCGTTTGTTTTAACCACTTGCGGCATGTGTAGCTCAGCTATTTCATAAGTGGTAAAACGTTTATCGCACACCCCACATTTACGACGGCGGCGAATAGAGTTGCCTTCGTCATTGACCCGTGAGTCAATGACTTGTGTATCTGCATCACCGCAAAAAGGACATTTCACTTAATGTCTCGGCATATAAAAATTACGCACCATACACTGGAAAACGAGAAGTTAAAGCATGCACTTTAATTTTTGTTGCTGCAATAATTGCCTCATCGGCTGGGTTATCAAGCACGTCTGCAATTAAATTGGCAACTAATCGCGCTTCTTCCTCTTTAAAACCACGCGTCGTAATCGCTGGCGCGCCAATACGAATACCAGAAGTGACAAATGGACTTTCTGGATCGTTCGGAATTGAATTTTTATTCACCGTAATGTGTGCCAAACCTAATGCTGCATCAGCGGCTTTACCAGTTAAGCCTTTAGGCCGCAAATCCACCATAAACATATGCGATTCTGTGCGGCCTGAAATAATGCGTAAACCACGCGTCTTTAAGGTTTCCGCCATGGCTTGCGCGTTTTTAATCACTTGCGCTTGATACAGTTTAAATTCTGGCTGGGACGCCTCTAAAAACGCTGTCGCTTTTGCCGCAATCACATGCATTAATGGACCACCTTGTAAACCTGGGAACACATTAGAATTTAATGACTTTTCAAACTCCGCTTTGGCTAAAATAATTCCGCCACGAGGTCCACGCAGAGTTTTGTGTGTGGTTGACGTTACAAAATCTGCATGAGGCACTGGATTTGGATAAACACCACCTGCAATTAAGCCAGAATAATGTGCCATATCTACCATAAAATATGCGCCCACTTTTTTGGCAATCGCTGCCATACGCTCCCAATCAAAACGAAGCGCGTAAGCTGAAGCGCCACCAATCAATAGCTTTGGTTTTGCTTCAACTGCAATACGCTCCATTTCGTCATAATCAATTTCTTCGTTTACGTTTAATCCATAGGCCACGATGTTAAATAATTTACCTGATAAATTGGCTGGGGAACCGTGCGTTAAATGGCCACCATGTCCTAGATTCATGCCCATTACGGTATCGCCTGGTTTTAAAATACTGAAATACACCGCTTGGTTCGCTTGCGAGCCAGAATGCGGTTGTACGTTAGCGTACTCAGCGCCGTATAACACTTTTAAACGGTCAATTGCTAGTTGTTCAACTTGATCTACAAACTCACACCCGCCGTAAAAACGTTTACCTGGGTAGCCTTCAGCATATTTATTCGTGAGTTGTGAGCCTTGTATTTCCATGACCGCTGGGCTGGTATAATTTTCTGAAGCGATTAACTCAATATGCTCGTGCTGGCGCTCAACTTCGTGAGCAATCATGGTTTGTAACGCTGGGTCTGCAACTTGTAAAGTTTTTGCTGTGCTAAAAGCGGCGGTGCTAGGCATAATCATATTTCCAATATTACTATTTAAAAGTTAAGTGAAGGTATATAGATTTGATATTAAAGCTTTAATTCAATTTAATATTTTAACATATCAAGGCAATTTGATATTGAAAGTCATTCAAATCCTCATTAACTGTATTTGTCTAGTTTTAGGCTATATTTCTGCTCTAAATTTCATTATGGTTGGTTGATAACAACCAATCGGTTATTTTGAATAAAAATGCCAATGAGTCACTTTATCTAACACTATGAATATTATAGATAAAATAACTGGCACGTTGTTTGCATTATATTAATCAGGCACATATCTCCAAATTGGCCCCTTAGCCCGTAACCTTTCACTTGGTTGCGGGTTTTTTTTGTAGCTATTCTTTGTAACCATATTTTGTAAGAGCATGACGCGCTATAATAAATCCAATTAAAAGGAGCGCATTATGAAATGGACAGACACACTCAATATTGCAGAATCACTTTACGATACACACCCAGAGATTGACCCGAAAACCGTTCGCTTTACTGATTTAATGCAATGGGTGATCGATTTAGAAGGTTTTGACGATGACCCAAATAAATGTGGTGAAAAGATTTTAGAGGCCATTCAACTCGCTTGGATTGACGAAGCCGAGTAAATTTAAAAAGTCATGTCTAAAAATTCTCTAGTAGTGAGTATTATTTGGTTAGTACTTGCTGGCCTGATTTATTATCTTGCTGATAACATTCAAAATCCGAATAAAATTAACAAGTTAGGTAATGGCGCTATAACTATACTAAAGCGTGGCTTAGATGGTCATTATCGTGCTGAGGCGCTGATTAATGGTGAAAAAGTAGATGTTTTGGTAGATACTGGCGCAACTGGTGTAGCGATTTCTCAACGCGTTGCAGATAGACTCAATCTAAAAAGCATTAATGCAATTCGAACGAACACTGCCAATGGCGACAGTGTGGGTTATATGGTGAGGCTAGATTCCGTGCAAGTAGGCGGCGTAGAAGCACATGATGTTGCCGCCATGATAGCGCCTGGTTTAGATGGCGATGTATTGCTAGGTATGTCGTATTTAGGGCGTATGGATGTGCGCTTATTTAAAGGTGAAATGACGATTAAACAAGTGTATGAGTAAGCGTTAATTTCTAAAATACTTAACGCTTTTTTACAGACACATTTTTGCTAATTGCATCTTATTTAAAAAACTCTCTTAAGTAATCACAGTAGGCTTTTCACGGCCAGTTCGCGCTTTAAGTTGTGAAATCTCTAAAGCAATCGCTATCATTTCTGCCAGTGCCACTTGTGCATCTAAACCATGCTTTCGCACCTCAGGTTCAAATGCTTCTAAGTAAATGCGTAAAGTTGCACCTTGTGTCCCTGTGCCAGATAAGCGAAACACTATCCGCGAGCCATCTACAAATAAAATGCGGATGCCTTGATTATGGCTCACAGAACCATCTATTACATCGTGATAACTAAAATTATCACAAGTTTTTACAGTGTATCTGCCAAACACTTGGCCGGGTAAAGCGGTAAATTGTGCGTTAATATGCGCAATGACTTCATTGGCGGCATCTGTAGGAATTTCTTCATAATCATGGCGCGAATACACATTTCGACCAAACTGTGCCCAATGTGTCATTAACATCTGCTCAACGGACGGCAATAAACTTGTACGCTTAAATTGCTCTGCCAAAATATTGAGCCAAAACAAAACTGCCCATAACCCGTCTTTTTCGCGCACATGACTTGAGCTGGTGCCAAAGCTTTCTTCCCCACATAGCGTTACTTTTCCCGCATCCATCAAATTGCCAAAAAACTTCCAACCAGTGGGCGTTTCAAAGCATGGAATATTTAGCGCAGCCGCTACTCTATCTACCGCACCGCTGGTTGGCATAGAGCGCGCTACGCCTGCAATTCCTGTTTTATAAGCAGGAATTAACGTTGCGTTAGCCGCCAATACCGCCAAACTATCTGATGGCGTTACAAAAAAGTTTTTGCCCAAAATCATGTTGCGGTCGCCATCGCCGTCAGACGCTGCACCAAAATCTGGCGCACTTTCACCGGCATACATAATGGCAACTAACTCTTCTGCATACGTTAAATTAGGGTCTGGATGACCGCCCGCAAAATCCTCAGAAGGAACACAGTTCATAATGCTGTCTTCAGCAGCACCTAGGCGTTTGATAAAAATTTCGCGCGCGTAAGGACCAGTAACAGCGTGCATCGCATCAAACTTCATTTTGAAACCGCTAGACAACAAATTTTTAATCGCTGAAAAATCGAATAAATCTTGCATTAAATCTGCATAATCTTTGACCGCATCAATCACTTGCACAGTAAAATTTTGTTGATTATTCGCATTTTTAAAATACGTATCGCCTATTGTGTCTAAATCAATTACGGGTAAATCACATGTGTAATATTGGTGAATGGTTTTGCTTTTAGCAAACACAACGTCAGTAATTTTTTCTGGGGCAGAACCGCCATTACCGATGTTGTACTTAATACCAAAATCACCATTAATACCTCCCTGATTGTGGCTAGCAGATAAAATCATACCGCCAAATGTTTGGTATTTACGAATCACATGTGATGCTGCAGGTGTAGATAAAATGCCCGCCTGCCCCACAATCACTTTCGAAAAACCATTCGCTGCAGCCATTTGAATAATGGTTTGAATTGCATGGCGATTATAATAACGGCCATCACCACCTATTGTTAGCGTTGCATTTTGTGGTGCTTGTGAAATGCTATCAGCTTCAAACAAGGTATCAAAAATACTTTGCACAAAATTTTCTAAATAATGTGTCTGTTGAAACACGTTAACTTTTTTTCGCAAACCTGAAGTACCAGGCTTTTGATCGTTAAACGGCTTACTTTGTATAGTTTTTAATTGAAAATTAGAAAGTTGCATGATGATTTCACAGATTGATGTAAGATTTAAATTGGCTAAATATTTTATTAATGTCAGCTAATTATAAAACTTTTTCTTGAGAATGGCTGCTTGATATATTGGTCGGAACGGCAAGATTCGAACTTGCGACCCCCTTGTCCCCCAGAATATCGTGAAAATTAGTTTACTATTTTAAATCAATAACTTGATGATCCTGTCGAACTGATTTACAGTCTCAAAAAGTCTTAAATATATGCAAAATAGCCTAACAAACTCATAAATTTGCTACGCTAAATTCTAATATCAGCATATTTTTAC
>JBDNJL010000081.1:0-27492 GCA_041687795.1 Methylotenera sp.
ATGATGAAAGTTTTTAAGTAAACCCGACGCTTCTTCAGGCGAAAAATTGCCGATTGTAGAGCCAGGGAAAAATACCATGGTTCTGTTGTGACTTTTTAGTGTAAATTGACTTAATGGCAAAGTAAAGTCAGCAACAAAAGGTGTAATACTTAGATGTGGATAATCTTGCTTTAGCTGACGCGCAATATCATTTAAAAATTCAGCCGAAATATCTATAGGGACATAAGTTTTTAAATGCGGTTGAGAGCTTAACAATAAGCGCGTTTTAATGCTAGCACCGCTTCCAGGCTCGATGACAGTAGTTAATTCTGGAATAATCTCTGTAATTTCAGCTACTACGTTTTTAAGCAAACGTGTTTCTACCCTAGTTGGATAATACTCAGGTGTTTGGGTAATTTCCTCAAATAATGTCGAGCCAACTTCATCATAAAACCATTTACATGGAATCACTTTTTGAACTTGATTCAAACCATGTAATACATCTTTTAAAAAAGCTAAATTTGACAAATGTGGGGCATTTTTATGCGTGCTAGATAGAGAAAACTGGCTAACTGGTAGGTTCATATAAATTTCAGTTCTATTCTGCAAGTCGCAAGCTGGTAAATTGCCAACGTTGATGTGGATAAAAAAAGTTACGATAAGTGACTCGCGCGTGACCTTCTGCGGTTGCAAAAGAAGAACCGCGCAACACATACTGCCCATTCATAAATTTTCCGTTGTATTCGCCTACAGCATCAGCCGTGGGTTTAAAACCAGGGTAGGCAATGTAGGGGCTTGCTGTCCATTGCCAGCGCTCGCTATATAATTGAAGAATCTTTGGCATTTTACTTGCAGCAGCAAACTCCCATTCCGCTTCAGTCGGCAAACGCTTGCCACACCACCTCGCATAAGCATCTGCTTCAAAAAAACTAATATGGCATACTGGCTCGCTTAAGTTAAGCGGCTGCAAACCATCTAAGCTGTAGCGGTCATACCCACCCAGTGAGTCAGCACTTTTTTGCCAGTAAAGCGGCATTTGCCATTGCGATGCTTGTACAGTTTTCCAGCCGTCTGCAAGCCATAACAATGGGTTGTTATAGCCGCCATCTTCAATAAAATTTAACCAATCCGCGTTAGTCACCAACCCATCTGCAAATTTAAACGGTGCGATAAACACTTGATGCTGTGGCAATTCATTATCAAAACAAAAGTCATCATGAGCATGACCAATACTCACTAAGCCAGCTTTAAAGTTAGAAAAACTATTTTTTATAGGCGCAACTAAAGTTTTTTTACTAAAAAAGTGAGATTGGTACTCAGGTTTAAGTGGGTTATGCGATAAGTTAAACAAAATGTCCGTTAAAAAAAGCTCTTGATGCTGCTGCTCATGATGAATACCTAGCACAATCAAACTCACCAATGCATCACTTAAGCCTTGTTCAATCAGCGCCAATATTGCCTTATCAACCACTTGACGATAATTTAATATCTCTTGCAAACTTGGACGGCTAATTAAACCACGGTTTTTTTGTGGTAAACGCGCCCCAATCGTTTCGTAATATGAATTAAATAAAAAACGATAAGGCTCTGAAAATAAAGAATGGAAGCCTGTAGGGTTAAACTCAAGGTTTTTCAAGATAAACTCTTCGAAAAACCAAGTAGTGTGGGCTAAATGCCATTTGCTAGGACTAACAAAATCATCGCTTTGAATCTGCATGTCAGCTTCAGAGAGCGGAGCAGCAAGTGACAATGTATGTGAGCGCGTTGCGATAAAAGCCTGTGTAATACTGCTTAATGTATATTTAGCCTGCATAAGCTCTTTTAATTATATTTATTTGTATTTAGTCATATTGGTCTACGACTAAGTTGCAACTTTACAGGTAAATAAACTAAAAGTTCAACATTATAACTATTTTATAGATAAAAAAATGACCCTAATAAGGGTCATTCTTCTTGGATTCTTAACTAATTAAGCTTTTTGAATGTTTGAAGCTTGTTTGCCTTTAGGTCCATCAGTTACGTCGAAAGTAACGCGATCGTTTTCTTTCAAACTTTTGTAACCGCTATCTACGATTGCTGAGAAATGTGCGAATAAATCGTCACCACCTGCGTCAGGAGTAATGAAACCAAAACCTTTAGAATCATTAAACCATTTTACTAAACCTGTTGCCATATCTTATTCCATACTTTAAATAGGGAGGCGCCCTGAAAGTTTGAATTTACAAACAAATAATCTGATAGACCATCAATATAAAAGCCAAACACCTTGATATAGCTTTTTATAGAGTTATTAAATTACTGTCAAGCTTTATTTTGAGTAAAGTTTAATTTTTTGTGAATAATGCACACTATTGCTAAAAAGCAACTGATTTATTGCAAAACTACAACAACAGGTCTAATATGCGGCATGTTTTTGATTTACTTACTATCAATATTAACTAAAAATTATTGCACTGGTGAGCTAATGCAAATTGATTAAATTGCAACTTTATATTTTGGATTAAAACTTGGCTAAAGAAGAACTAATTGAAATGAGTGGCGTAGTGATGGAAATTCTTCCTGATTCGCGTTACCGTGTGAAGCTTGATAACGGACACATCCTTGTGGCGTACACTGGCGGGAAAATGAAGAAAAACCATATTCGCATTTTGGCGGGTGATAAGGTCACGTTAGAGCTATCTCCTTATGATGTTAATAATGGTCGCATTACTTTTAGACATATTGAGGCAAGCAACAATACCTACACGCCTAGAAAACGTACTTACTAAATAATAAGTCCTATCAAAAAAGCCAGCATACTTTAAAAATTAAGTTGCTGGCTTTTTTGTTACCTATTATTTTAATTACACTTTTTTCAAAAACTCTGTTTTAAGCACTAAGCCTTTTAATTTATCTGCATTGCATTCGATCTCGTCTTCGTTATCATTTAAGCGTATATTTTTAATCACAGTGCCTCTTTTAAGCATAATTGAACTGCTCTTCACTTTTAAATCCTTAATAATTTGTACAGAGTCGCCTGCTACTAATATTTGCCCGTTACTGTCTTTAACATCCATGATGCATCACCTATAATCTTGTAAATAAGCTTATAGAAATTTTCGTTATTATATGTCGCTTAAGAATTCGTCTTACATTTTAATTTAGGAAAAACTAATATGGCAGGTGCGAGCCTTTTAACGCTGATTGATGATATTGCAACGATTCTTGACGATGTTTCTGTCATGACAAAAGTTGCGGCAAAAAAAACTGCGGGTGTGCTCGGTGATGATTTAGCGCTCAATGCACAGCAGGTGGCTGGCGTAAGTGCTGATAGAGAGCTGCCAGTAGTCTGGGCAGTGGCTAAAGGGTCCGTGATCAATAAAGTGATTTTAGTGCCTACGGCTTTACTTATTAGCGCCTTTGCACCCTGGGCTGTCACGCCATTACTGATGTTGGGCGGTTTATTTTTATGTTTTGAAGGTGTGGAAAAATTATATCACCAGTATTTTCATCGTGAAGAAGTAAATCATCAAATGCCTAAAAAGCTTATTGGTCAAGACGAAGGGTCTACAGTTAAAAACTCTGAAAAAGAAAAAGTTAAAGGCGCAATACGCACCGATTTTGTGCTATCTGCAGAAATTATTGTCATTACTTTAGGCACTGTTGCTACTGCAGCCTTTAGCAAGCAGGTAATGGTGCTTGTTGGTATTGCCGCTATTATGACTGTGGGCGTTTATGGCTTAGTGGCAGGGATTGTTAAGTTTGATGACGGTGGTTTATATTTATCAAAAAGCAAAGGTAAGGAATTATTTGCTCAGCTTAAACGTAAACTTGGCTTTGCAATACTAGCGTTAGCGCCTTACATAATGAAAGGTTTGTCAGTGATTGGAACTGTGGCTATGTTCTTGGTCGGTGGCGCAATTTTAACGCACGGTATACCCTTGATACATCATTTTATCGCAGAAGCTACCAGCGCCTTAGATAATGGTTTTTTAAGGGCTGTCACGCCAACTTTGCTTGATGGCTTATTTGGCATTTTGGCTGGAATTCTTGCGCTGGTTCTAGTAAATATAACAAAGCGATTAGTAACAAAGAAAAATGTGTCTATAAAAAACCGTTAAGTTTATTTAGCTAAATAGCTAGTTTGTTAATTTTTTATTATTGAAAGCTATAAATACATGCTAGATGACTTTATTGGCTATTTTGCCGCTTTTTTAACCACTGCCGCGTTTGCGCCCCAAGCCTACCACTCTTGGAAAACCCGTGATTTATCTGGCATTTCGTTACCTATGTATAGCCTTTTCAGCCTAGGAGTCGCGTGCTGGCTTATTTATGGTTTACTTATTTCCAACACGCCGATTGTGGTAGCTAATAGCGTCACTTTGTTATTAGCTACGGTAGTTTTAACGTTAAAAATTAAACACCAAAATAAAAGTTAAATATTAAGATTTAAATATTAAACTAAAATACAAAACTTAAAGTACAAAGCTAATGTTTAATCTTATCTTTTAACGCGTATACCACCACACTGTCGCCAGCTGTGTAACCAAAAATTGAGTTGCCCCCTGCGGCTACAGCCACGTATTGCACACCGTCTATTTCATAACTAATCGGCGGTGCATTGACGCCAGCCTCGACTTTTGCTTGCCATAATAAGTTACCCGTATTACTGTTATAAGCGTTAAAGTTACCATTGCCCTCACCCATAAAAACCAAACCTGCCTTAGTGGCTAATAAACCGCCAATAAGTGGTTGCTCAGTTTTAACCTGCCAGTTTAATTTGCCAGTTGTTAAATTAATGGCAGATAACAAACCCCAGCGCGGATCTTTAGTTGGCTCAGATTTAGCATAACGAATCGCTGGCGCGCCATCTTTAGCAGGCTCATTCACCAAAGTATATTTAATTGCCGCATGAATACCAGCCACAAAAGTGACTTGATGCGCTTCATCTAACGCTGTTGGGCTCCAATTAGCGCCACCTAAAATACCTGGATAAAGTACGGTGCCTTCTTTGGTGGCCCTAGCGAATAAGTTTTTTTGCGGCACAAATGCCTCAGACTTCATTAACAACTTACCAGTTGCCCTGTCATTGACATAGTACCAACCTGTTTTACCAGCCTGACCGACGGCCGGAATCGTTTTGCCGCCTTGCATATAGTTAAACAGCACTGGCGGGCTAGCTACATCGTAGCCCCAAACATCGTGCGGCACTTGCTGGTAATACCATTTGAGTTTGCCTGTATTAATATCCACTGCCACAAGTGAAACGGTATATAAGTTATCACCAGGACGAGAAGTATCGTTCATTTGCGGTGATGGATTACCAGTGCCAAAAAACAAAGTATTGCTTGCAGTATCAATTGCTGGCGTACTCCAAGCTGAGCCGCCACCGTAGCGCCAAGCTTCTTTATTATTCACAAGATCGGCTTTTTCGGCAGCTATATCTCGGTTGAGGGAAATGCCATCTGATGTCGTTTCTGTAAACACGCCCTCCCAGCCTGATGCAGGAATGGTATCAAACTGCCATACACGCTTACCCGTCTTAATATCGTATGCGGCTAAAAAGCCTGGTCGCCCATAACGACCGTCTACTCCCACCACTGCACCAAGTGGTGCATCTGCGGTTGGTTTATCTAAATGCATGCCATAGCCAACGCCTGTTACGCCTAAAATAACTTTACCTTTAAATACCACTGGCGCCATAGCAATACCTACGCCTGTGCCACCATATCTTTCTTTTTGGCTTTTGCTATCGGTCTTACTAAGCGCGCTGGTTTCTTCAGTCAGCGCTGTATCATCGGCAACATCAATGTCCCAAAGTTTTGCACCTGATTTGGCATCAAGCGCCACTAAGCGCGCATCTACAGTACCAATAAAAACTGTGCCATCACTCACAGCTACACCTCTATTGGCAGGGCCACAACACATTTTCCAGTTTTCGCGGCGCGTATGACTGTAACGCCACAATTCTTTACCCGTTTTTGCGTCTAGCGCCACAACATGGTTAAAAGGTAGTGCAACGTACATCACCCCACCTTTTACAATCGGTGTTGCCTGAAAAGTTGCAGAAACGCCGCTGTTAAACTGCCAAGCTAAATCCAAATTTTTAACATTTTGCTGATTGATTTGCGTTAATGGCGATAAACGCTGATTTGTGAAATCACCACCAAAACTTGGCCATTCTTTTTGTGCGCTAAATTTGTGATTTGGCACGCTTGAGCAAGCAACTAAAGCGGTTGTCACTATAATTGCGAGTAGTTTGTTTGTCGTTTGCATTTCATTTAACCTGAAATTGATGAATCAAAACAATATTAAACACCAAAATCAAAACAAAAACTATACAGGGTTGTATAGTTTTTTATATTAAATCTATAATTTCGTATTTAATTAATGCCATCACTTGAATTTTGTTACTTGCATAAGCCTCAAATTGAAAATCTAACTGTTTTACTATTTGAATTAAAAATACTTAACGGTTTTTTACAGACACATTTTTCTGATGGACGTTTAACGTTAAATTTTTAGGTTAGTATCAAAGTCCAAGCAAAATAACAATTCCACTATAATCACATCAATCACGTTTTAAAAACCGCTAGAGGCGATTCTTTTGAACTTTGCTTGCTACAACCAGACAAAATTGGTTAAAGTATAATTTGGCAGGCTAGCCCAACATTGAGATAAGAAGATAGCAATCGCCGAATCAAGTTGTTAATTACTGATGCATGGCTTCTTAATCGTTAACCTATAACTAAAATGACACTCGCCAAATAGTAAGCTAGTAGGCATTTTGCTATATAAATTTAAATGAACGTAGATTTACATAAAAAAATTTAAAACGCTTTAAAGGGTTGTAATGCAATTAACAAGTTTAGCCATTCAATTGGCAGAAAAAGGCTTAGTACCTGACTCCATTATTCGCCAAGGTATTCGTCAATTATCACAAGCACGTTTAAATGAAATTTGCGCTAACAATTGTGAAGCAGGCGCGCAAATTGAAACCGATTTTATAACAGCTATGAACTTAGCACCAATTGCTTTAGTGCCAGAGCTTGCCAATGAACAGCATTATGAAGTGCCAGCCAATTTTTTTCATTTATGTTTAGGTAAACATCGAAAATATAGCAGTTGTTTTTGGCTGGCAGATACCAAATCTTTAGATGAGGCTGAAGCGAACGCACTGCAATTAAGTGCTGAGCATGCAGATTTACAGGACGGTCAGCATATTTTAGAACTAGGTTGTGGTTGGGGTTCGCTGACACTTTGGATGGCTACGCACTACCCAAACAGCAAAATTACTGGCGTTTCAAATTCAAACTCACAACGTGAATATATTATGCAAACTGCTAAAGAACGCGGCTTAAATAACGTAACGATTATTACCTGTGATATGAACAACTTTAACGCGCTAGAGCTTGCTCACACACCAGATGACAATAAACAATTTGACCGCGTGGTATCGGTCGAAATGTTTGAACACATGCGCAACCACCAATTACTCTATGGAAAAGTGCATGATTGGCTAGTGCCAAGCGGTAAGTTTTTTATGCATATTTTTGTACATCGCTCAACTCCGTACGCGTTCGAAGTGCAAGGAGATGATGATTGGATGAGTGAGTTTTTCTTTTCTGGCGGCATGATGCCTAGCGATGATTTACCGCTGCGTTTTCAAGAGAAACTAAAGCTTAAACAACGCTGGCGCTGGGATGGCACACATTACGAAAAAACTGCAAATGCTTGGCTCGCTAACATGGATGCTGCACAAAATGAGATTACGCAAATTTTAGAAAATACTTATGGTGAACGCGACACCACTAAATGGCGCAATCGTTGGCGTATTTTTTACATGGCTTGTGCAGAGCTGTTTGGCTATGATAACGGTCAAGAATGGTGGGTAACGCACTACCAGTTTGAACGACCTGCAAAATAGTCTTTTGAGTTTAAAAATTAAATGTTATAAGAATTAATTAAAAATAACTTAATTTTTTCTTTTAAATCAATATACTTAACGGTTATTTACAGACACATTTTTTCAAATATAAATGAATCCTAAAGTCGTCATTAACTTTGTACTGTTTCAGCTTGCGTGGTTTGCCTGTGTGCTTGGCGCAGCCAATGGCTATCCATCTATCGGTTTATTAGCGACCTTATCAGCCATTGCATGGCATCTTTACCACGCAAAAAATTACCGTGCAGAACTTAAATTACTTTGCATTGCTTTAGTCATTGGTGCAACGTTTGACCAAAGCATGCTGTCTACACATTTAATTGATTATGCGCATCATGGTTGGGGTGAAAATAACCTGAACAGCTTGTTAGTCCCTACGTGGATTTTGGCGCTTTGGGCAGGCTTTACTACAAGCTTAAATGTTAGCTTGAGATGGATGCACGAAAAATATTTAATCGCCATTATTTTTGGCGCAGTTGGTGGGCCTTTGGCTTACATGGCTGCAATGCGCCTTGATGCAGTCACTTTAAATGACACTGCTAGCTATGTTGCGTTATCAATCGGTTGGGCGGTTATCACACCATTGCTTTTGATAATTTCTAGTAAATTTGATGGTTATAAAAACTAAAAAAATGCTTTAAAGGATTTACTTAAATGATTCATTGGCAAATATACGCGTCTGGTTTAATGGCAATTAGTTTATTCGCCTTAATCGGCTGGTTAGTGAGTCTAGGGCGCGACAACGTGACGCATGTAGACAGCATGTGGGGCTTATTTTTAGGCATGTCTGCCTATACATACACATTGTTTTTTTACGCGCTTACACCGCGTACAATATTGGTATTGGTACTAGTTACACTCTGGGCGGTAAGGCTTTGTGCATATTTAACCTGGCGCAACTGGAATCCACATGAAGACCATCGTTACGCAGCTATGCGTAAAAATAATGCGCCACATTTTTGGCTCACCAGTATTTACATTGTGTTTGGCTTGCAAGCAGTCTTGGCATGGATAATTTCAATGCCTTTGTTTGGCGCCATTGAATCTAGCGTTACGCCAGAACTTTTAGCGCTTAACCATTGGGATTTATTAGGTGCATTATTATTTTTATATGGCTTTACGTGGGAAGCTATTGCAGATTGGCAACTTGCTAAATTTAAAGGCGATCCAAAAAATAAGGGCAAAGTGCTCGATACAGGCGTATGGCACTTTAGTCGTCATCCAAACTACTTTGGTGAATGTTGTGTATGGTGGGGTTTTTATCTTATTGCGGTTGGCGGTGGCGCTTGGTGGACGGTTCTCTCGCCACTCTTAATGACCTTATTACTGCTTAAAGTGAGCGGTGTTGCGTTGCTAGAAAAAGATATTGCAGAGCGTCGCCCTGCTTATGCTAGCTACATTAAACGTACGAATGCGTTTATTCCTGGCAATACTAAAGCTAAAGCAACAATGTAAAAAATAACTATGACTAATTTGTTGCGTATAAATCACAAGGACACTTAAATTAATGAAGTCACTTTTAATCACAATCATTAAAGCAACTGTCCATAAAAAAACTAGCTTGATAGCTGTATCAATTGGTTTAAGTTTATTGTCACAGATAGCAATAGCAAAAGATTGGACGTTTGATGTTTACCTAGATAAAAGCAAGATGGGACAGCATACTTTTAGTTTAAATGATGCAAATCAACTCACAAGTATTGCCAAATTTAATGTAAAAGTATTATTTATTAACGCATACAAATATGATCACAAAGCGGTAGAAAAATGGCAAGGCAATTGCCTCAGCGGTCTTACTGCCCACAGCGTTGAGAATAAAGAAACAACCGACGTCACTGGCAAGTTAGTAGACAACAATTTTGTAGTTGAAAACGGTAAAACTTTACAAAAATTACCTGCTTGTAGCATGACATTTGCCTATTGGAACCCAAAAATTCTCGAACAAACTAAGCTATTAAACCCGCAAAACGCAGAATGGTTAGAGTCAAAAATCACTATAATTGGGGTTGAAACTATAGATGTAAAAGGAAAAAAAACTGAGACCACTCACTACAAACTAGATGGTAGTCTAGATGGCAAACCAAAACTAAAAATAGACTTATGGTACACAACGGAGTCCAACGATTGGGTGGCATTAAAATCTATGACGCCAGAAGGTTATATCGTGAATTACAAACTAAAATAATTCAATAAAATACTTTAAATTTTAGTCTCAACTTATTGATTTAAATATATATTAAAGGGATGTTTCTATCATCATGAAACTTATAAAAAGACTTTTAATCATGTCAATATTAACTAGTATTTTATCGGCCTGTGCAACCAATAACTTGCCATCAATTGCAACGGTACCGCAGGTTGATTTGCCTAAATTTATGGGGGATTGGTACGTAATTGCTGCTATTCCTACAGCGATTGAAACTGAAGCTTATAACGCAATTGAAAATTATAAGCTTGAGGCTGATGGAACCATTGCAACTACATTCACCTTCAACAAAGGCAACTTTGACGGTAAATTTAAAACTTATCGTCCACGCGGATTTGTCATTGAAAATACGGGTAACGCGCTCTGGGGAATGCAATTTATTTGGCCCATCAAAGCCGACTTTCGCATTGCATATTTAGACCCGAATTACACTCAAACTGTTATTGCTAGAAATGCTCGCGATTATGTTTGGATTATGGCGCGCAACCCAAATATGAGTGTTGCAGATTACACAAAACTCAAGGAGTTTGTGGCGGGCTTAGGTTATGACACCAATAAATTACGCAAAGTACCGCATAACACAGTGAGTGAGTAAAATGTGTCTGTAAAATAGCGTTAAGTTTGTTCACTTATAAAGCTAAAAGTTAAGTGTTTCCTTTAAGTCTGTAAGCATGTTGCTTAATTGATATAAAAAGTATTTTTCATCTAGGTCTATATGTTCAAAAAAATCATTAAATGGTTTGATAATGAAGCAACAATTAAAGACGCCAATACGTTACATGCAGATTTTGATACACAGCCAAGTAACTGGAGCGAAATTGACTGGGTGCGCGTGGTGCCATTTATTGGCATTCATTTAGCCTGCTTTAGCGTGTTTTGGGTAGGTTTTAGTTGGTTTGCGCTTGGCTTTGCAATTGGACTATATGCAGTTCGCATGTTTGCGGTGACTGGCTTTTATCATCGTTATTTTTCACACAAAGCTTTCCACACCTCACGATTTTTTCAATTTATTATCGCTTTATTTGGTGCGTCAGCCGTGCAGCGCGGCCCGCTATGGTGGGCTTCACATCATAGGCACCATCATGTAAATTCTGACGCAGTTAGTGATGCGCACTCACCTGTACAACATGGTTTTTTGTGGAGTCATATTGGCTGGTTTTTATCTACTAAACACTTTGCAACACAAACAGACCGTGTTAAAGAATTGGCTAGATTTGCTGAGCTACGCTGGCTAGACCGTTACGATGTTATTGTACCCACCATACTTGCTATAGCGATCTATGGCTTAGGCTATTGGCTAGAGAGTGCGCACCCCTCTATCGGTACAAATGGCTTGCAACTTTTGGCATGGGGTTTTGCAATATCAACGGTAGCTCTATATCACGCCACTTTCACAGTGAATTCATTAGCGCACGTTTGGGGCAAGCGCCGCTATGCAACTACAGACCAAAGCCGTAATAATTTATGGATTGCCATTGTCACAATGGGTGAAGGTTGGCATAACAATCATCATCATTTCCCGGGCTCTGCGAGACAAGGTTTTTATTGGTGGGAGATTGATTTAACCTATTACGGTTTGAAAATGCTCGCCGCACTTGGCTTAATTTGGGATTTACGCACTGTACCAGTCGCAATTCGAGAATCTAGAAAGATTCTGACAAAACAAAAATGATGTAAAAAAACCATTAAATTGGTTTAAGACTTAAAATCATTCCTAAGAAAAATTATTGAAAGAAATCGCTTGAAAATCGCCATTATCGGTAGCGGCATTGCTGGCAATGTACTTGCTTACCATTTAAACAAACAACATGACATAACAGTTTTTGAGGCTAATAGTCATATTGGTGGGCATACGCATACTCACAGCATTACGCATGAAGGTTTAAACTACAATGTAGATACTGGATTTATTGTATTTAACGACCGCACCTACCCTCACTTTATTGCGCTTTTGGACGAGCTAAAAGTCGCTTGGCAAACAAGCCAAATGAGCTTTAGTGTTCTCAATGAAAAAACAGGCTTGGAATACAACGGCACTAATTTAAATAGCTTATTTGCACAGCGCAGCAATATATTTAAGTTTTCATTCCATCGGATGATTCGAGATATTTTACGCTTTAATAAACAAGCGCTTGAATTATTAAACGATGGTAATGAAATAAAACTAGGTGACTACTTAAGCCAAGGCAATTACAGCCAACAGTTCATAAACCATTATATTATTCCAATGGGCTCAGCCATTTGGTCAACTGAAGCTAAGCAAATGCTTGATTTTCCAGCACGCTTTTTTGTACGTTTTTTTCATAATCACGGCATGCTTACAGTTAATAATCGCCCAGAATGGCGAACCATTACTGGTGGCTCTGCAAGTTATGTTAATGCGCTAACAGAAAGTTTTATACATAAAATACGATTAAATATCCCTATTGAAAGCGTACGAAGATTAAAAACTTCAGTGCGGATAAAACCATTATTTAGTGAAGAAGAAAAGTTTGATTACGTATTTTTTGCTTGCCATAGCGATCAAGCCTTAAAATTACTCAGCGATAAAACTGACCAAGAGTCTGAAATTTTAGGTGCAATTCCGTACCAAGAAAATATGATTTATTTGCATCACGATGTTTCATTAATGCCTAAACGCAAGCTTGCTTGGGCGGCTTGGAACTATCATGTCACCGAACAGCCCTTAGACCGTGTGGCGGTGACTTATAACATGAATATATTGCAAAATTTACATTCAAACGAGCCATTATTAGTCACCTTAAATCACACCGATTTTATCAACCCAGCCAAAGTATTTAAACGTATTAAATACACGCATCCTATTTACACGCTAGCAGGTGCGTCTGCGCAAGCGCGTCACGCAGAAATTAGTGGCGTTAATCGAACTGGTTTTGCAGGCGCATATTGGCGCAATGGTTTTCATGAAGATGGCGTTGTAAGTGCGTTAGAGGCATTAAAACATTTTGAAGCTGCAAAGTTTGAATAGCGCAATTTACACAGGCTTAGTCCAACATCGTCGTTTTTTACCCAAACTACATCATTTTCAATATCGCATATTTATGATGTATTTAGATTTGGACGAAATTACGAGCTTGTTTGATAAATCCAATTTTTGGTCTTATTTAACGCCAAACTTAGCTTATTTTAAACGCGCAGATTACTTTGGTCATGCTGAAGAGCCGCTTAAACTAGCCATACTAAATAAAGTATTCGCTGAAACTGGCAAAAAGCCACAAGGTAAAATCTGCGTGCTTACCAATATGCGTTACTTTGGGCATTGTTTTAATCCTGTGAGCTTCTATTATTGTTACGCAACTGATAACAGTACTTTAGTAGCCATCGTCACGCACATTACCAACACACCTTGGGGCGAAGATTTTGCTTATGTGCATGATTGCACTGCTGTTAAAAGCCACGCAGTCAAAAATCCGCAATACAGCTTTAATCTTCATAAAAATTTTCATGTTTCACCATTCATGCCGATGGATATTCGCTACGATTGGCGCTTTTCAGAACCCACTGAAAAAATAAGCGTTTATATGCAAAATATACAAAATGCAACGGATAACTCAAACCATAAAATGTTTGATGCAACACTTACTTTGCAACGCCAGGCTATTTCAACAAAAACACTCAATATCACATTGTTGAAATACCCATTCATGACAATTAAAGTGGTGTTCGCCATTTATTGGCAAGCATTGCAACTATGGTTAAAACGTGTGCCTTTAAACGCACATCCATCCTCGTAAGCACTAAGAGCACTCGTCATGAATAATTTGACCTCGCAAGAAACACTCACTGTTAACCTAAAACAGAAAAGCCGCTCAAAATGGGTGGCTGAATTTGCTAAAAAGCAAATACTTAACCGTTTGCAACAGACACATTTTGGCGTACTAACCTTAATAGATGGCGAAAGCAAACACATGTTTGGCCAGCTGAGTAAAAGCTGCATAGAAGCCACGATTACAGTATATGATGAGCGATTCTATGGCGAGATAGCATTCGGCGGCAGCATTGGCGCAGGTGAAGCGTATATGTTAGGTTACTGGAGCGCAGATAATTTAACCAATGTTATTCGGCTTATGAGCGTCAACCAATCCGTCATGGATTCTTTAGAAGGTGGTTATCAATGGCTAACTAAGCCACTGATGAAGGTATTGCATTGGCTAAACAGCAATACCACAGAAGGTAGCCGTAAAAATATTGCCGCGCATTATGATTTAGGCAATGAAATGTTTGCGCTATTTTTAGACCCAACCATGATGTATTCCAGTGCGATTTTTACCCAAAAAACTAAAACATTACAGGCAGCATCCGAGCTAAAGCTCGAAACAATTTGTAATAAATTAGACTTAAAACCAAGCGATCATGTGCTGGAAATTGGAACTGGCTGGGGCGGCTTTGCGATATATGCCGTGAACAATTACGGCTGCAAAGTGACAACAACAACCATTTCAACTCAACAATACGAGCTTGCAAAATCGCGCGTAATTTCTGCTGGCCTGCAAGATAAAATAACGCTTTTATTAGAAGATTATCGCCATTTAACTGGAACGTTTGATAAATTAGTGTCTATTGAAATGATAGAAGCTGTAGGCCACCAATATTATGGTACCTATTTCGCAAAAGTCAGTAAGCTCTTAAAACCTGACGGTTTAGCGTGCATTCAAGCCATTACCATCACCGACCAACGTTTTGAAAGCGCTAAAAATTCAGTTGATTTCATTCAACGCTATATTTTCCCTGGTTCGTGTATTCCATCAAATACTGCAATGCTAAGCAGTATCACTAAAGTATCAGACTTACGTTTATTTGACTTAGAAGACATCGGTCCGCATTACGCAACTACACTACGAATGTGGCGAGAAAACTTTTTTGCTAATATTAACGAAGTACGCAAACTTGGTTATTCAGAAGAGTTTATCAAAATGTGGGAATTTTACTTGTGTTATTGCGAAGGCGGTTTTGCTGAGCGCGCTTTGGGCGATGTTCATTTGCTGTTGGCTAAACCTGATAATCGCCGTGCTACGCTGGTTTAAGCTTAAAGTGCTGCACCTGTATGATTGAATGGCGAGCTGGTCAACCCTACTCAACCCAATTTCAAGATGTTTATTTTTCTAGCGATGATGGCTTAGCAGAAACAGACTATGTGTTCTTGCAAGGCAACGATTTAATCAATCGCTGGAAAAATCTAAACGCGAAGAATTTTACGATTATTGAAACTGGGTTTGGCACAGGCTTAAATTTTTTATGTGTCTGTGAAAAGTGGTTAAGTTTGGCGCCAGAACAAGCCACTTTGCAGTTTATCAGCGCAGAAAAGTATCCACTTTCATTACAAGACATGACCATTGCTTTGCAAGCTTGGCCTAACTTAGAATATTTCTCTCAAGCGCTATTAGCGCAATATCTGCAGACTATCACCAAAAAAACTTCAGTCACTTTATTTAATGGCCGTGTCACGTTAAATCTAATCATTGGCGATGCAAACACGTGTTTAAGTAAAATTTCAAGTCCTGCAAATGCATGGTTTTTAGACGGTTTTGCACCTTCCAAAAATCCTGACATGTGGAGTGAAGCTCTTTTTAAGCAAATGGCTAGGCTTTCAAATAACAGTACAACTTTTGCAACATTTACTAGCGCAGGTGCGGTTAAGCGTGGTTTAAATACAGTAGGTTTCAGCGTTAATAAAAAAACTGGGTTTGGTAAAAAACGTGAAATGTTGTCTGGTTTTTTTCTAGGCAGTAATTCATGAGCGCACAAACTGCAATAGTTATTGGTGGGGGCATTGCTGGCTGTGCCACAGCGTATGCATTGGCAATAAAAAACATCAATGTCACACTGATTGAACGTCATACTTCGCTTGCTACAGAAGCTTCTGGCAACCCGTTCGCGGTGCTATATCCGCGCTTAACTGGGCAAAATACCGCATTAGAAGCTTTAAATATTCATGGTTACTTATACACCTTAAATTGGCTAAGCATGCTCGGGTTTGAGCACAGTCAATATCTAGCTTGCGGTGTAGTGCAGCTCGCAATTAACCAAAAACTAGAACTGAAACAAAATAAACTAGCTGAGGCTTACATCAACTCAGCGTTGCAGTATCAGCAACTAAATGCAGAACAACTAAGCCAAATCGCTGGCACTCAAATAAGTCACTCAGGATTGTATTTTCCGCAAGCTGGGGGTGTAAATTTGGCTCAGTTGTGTAATATTATGGCAGCACATCCGAATATAAAAGTCATCACTAATACGCAAGCTTTACAACTTAAGCGAACTTCGGACAATGCATGGCAAGTGCATGCAAATAACCTTTCAAACCATGTTGCAGAAGCAGAAAATATAGTCATAGCCAACGCTAATGACGCTGGGAAATTAATCCAAACAGCACACCTTCCGTTAATTGCAAGCCGTGGTCAACTGACCTATCTCAATAGCATTGCATCTTCAGAAAATCTACGCACAATTGTATGTGGTGATGGTTATATCACGCCTGCAATCAATCGCTTACACTACCTAGGTGCAACATTTAGTAAACAAGATAATACAACTGAATTACGCACTGGGGACCATGAAAGTAACTTGCAGAAGCTTAAAAAAATGTCGATGCCGTTATATGAAAGCTTACAAAAAAATATAGCCTCTGGTCGAGTAGCATGGCGTTGCCAAACGGCAGATTACTTGCCAGCTGCAGGATTGCTTTTAGATGCAAATACGCTTAAAAATGGCAAGTTTTTTTATAACAATGCAGTTGAAAATCTTCCTTGGCTAACTGGCTTATATGTCAATGTGGGGCATGGGGCAAAAGGTTTTTTAAGTGCGCCAATTTGTGCAGAAGTGATTGCAAGTTCTATTACAAAAAACACTGAAACCTTGCAAAGTTATTTACCAAACCTCTTATTAAATGCGCTACAACCTAGCCGATTTATACTTCGAGAGTTAGGTTTTAAGGCGCTCGCACAAAAGTTAACTGTTTAATTGTTCAGCAAGTCTTTTTAGATTAATAGCGTTCAAAGCGTCCCGCATAATCTTTTGCAAACTGTGAAGCTATGCGCCCAGAAATTGCACCGCGTGTTCTTGACCATAAAATTGCCTCTTTTTCAGCTTCGGCAATTTGCGTCTCTGAAAAACCATATTTAGCCATCCAAACAGCGACGGCTTTTAAGTATTCGTTTTGAGAAAAGCCGTAAAAATGCAGCCAAATTCCAAAGCGCTCAGATAACGATACTTTTTCTTCAATCGTATCGCCAGGGTGCAACTCACCATCGCTATTTTTTAAATATATATTGTCAAAGGCTTGTTCAGGTAAGATATGTCTGCGATTTGAAGTTGCATAAATTAGTAAGTTTTGCGATTGGCCAGAAAGCGAGCCATCAAGTGCTGTTTTTAGGCGCTTATAACCAACCTCGCCTGCTTCAAAGGTTAAGTCATCGCAAAAAAGAATATACTTTTCTTTCCGCGCGCTAATGAGCGCCATAATTGCAGGCAAGTCCACCAAGTGCTCTTTATCAATTTCAATTAAGCGCAAACCTTGATGACCAAAAGCATTTAAACTAGCTTTCACCAGCGATGACTTTCCAGTACCTCGCGCTCCAGTGAGTAATATATTATTTGCCGGAAACCCATCTAAAAATCTTTGCGTATTGCGTCGGACCACTTCAAGCTGCGCGTCAATATTTTTTAAATCCTCATACGCGATTACGCTAGGCGTTGCTATTGGCTTTAAATAGCCAGCTTTTCGTCTTTCGGCTGGTTGCCAATGATAAGCTAGCGCATCCACAAAGCTTTCCGTCATATCTGCTTGTGTATGCAACACTAGCGCATCTGCTATCCTACGCACTTCAATAAGCAATGTTTGTATAAGTTCTACATTGCTATCAGCTGAAGTATCGGGCGCTTTTTTATCATTCATGTTAAATCCTAAACTTTAACCTAAATTGTAGAATAACTGATGTTTGAGTATTCAACACAGTTGAAACTTAACTTATTAGTCATTATAGACAAAAAAACTTAACGCTTTTTTACAGACACATTTTTATAATTTTAATATGGTTAGCACAAAGTGCTTTATGCTGAGGTCTTCATATTACCCATAGTAATCGTTACACTAACGCCATGACGCAAAACGCCCAATCTCTTTATCAACAAGCGCGTACTTTACATCACAATAGTGATTTAATTGCAGCAAAAACGCTTTATCAGCAAGTCATCTTAATCGCACCAAATGATGCTGATGCGAACCATATGCTAGGGCTTGTGCATTATCAGTTAGGCGAATTTAATGAGGCAGTCACATTCATTACAAATGCGCTTGAATCCCAACCTAGAAATGTAGATTTTTTAAATAATCATGGCTTAGCATTGCATGCAAATAAGCAGGCTGACGCTGCGCTAAAAAGCTTTCATCAAGCTATTTTATTACAGCCTAAAGATTTAGAGGTACAACTTAATTTAGGTAACACTTTATTAGAACTCGCGCGTTTTGAAGAGGCTGCTGGTTACTACCGCCGTGTGCTCAGAGTAAAATCTAGCCGTGATGATATTCGCGAGGCACTTTGTTATTGTTTAAGTTCGCTTGGTAATCAAGCACATGCCGTTGGCAATTATGCGCAAGCAGAAGCATGTTTTGAAGAAGCATTACAATTTAACGCGCAAGATGCTGCGCTACATTACAACTTAGGTAACGCACAACGCGAGCTTGGCAAACCTGCCAATGCAGCTAAAAGCTATCAAAATTCGTTAGCCCTTTCGTCAAATGACGCAGACGCTTACAATAATCTAGGTAATGTACAACGTGAGTTAGGTCAGTTAGATTTAGCTATTAAAAGTTACGAAAAAGCCTTACAAATTAACCCGAAGCTCCATCATGCGGCAGTACATTTGGTGCATCAAAAACAACATATTTGCGATTGGAATGGCTTAGAAGAGCAAATAAATATAATTCGTAATTGGGTGAATCATATTCCTGAAGCGCAAATTTCACCTTTTGCATTTTTAGCAATGCCAAATACTAGCCCAGCAGAGCAAAAATTATGCGCGGATAATTGGATAAAAAATCGTTATTCAACATTGATTGAGCAGCGCAAAACTTTAGATTTTCAATACAAAAAGTCCGCGAATAAAAGAATTAAAATTGGCTACCTATCGGCTGATTTTAGGTTGCATCCACTAGCATTTTTAGTCAGTGAATTATTAGAATTACATGACAAAACACAATTTGAAATTATTGGTTTTTCTTATGGCGTGAATGATAAAACACCTGCTAGATTACGTTTAGAAAAAGCTTTTAATCAGTTTTACGATATTCGCACCTTGTCCGAAATTGATGCGGCCAAAAAAATAAATAGCTGTGGAATTGATATTTTGGTAGATTTAACTGGCTTTACCCAAACCAGTCGTAGTGGCATAGCAGCACTGAAACCTGCACCAATAAACGTAAGCTGGTTAGGCTTTGCTGGCAGTATGGGTAGCTATAATAATGTACCTTTGTTTGATTATATACTGAGCGACAGCTTTATTACGCCGGCTTATTCTGCCAATGACTACGCTGAAAAACTTGCCCTACTTCCCTGTTATCAGCCCAATGATCGCAAGCGACCTATCGGCAAAACGCCAACCCGTGCAAGCTGTCATTTACCCGAAAATGTTTTTGTATTTTGCTGCTTCAATCAGACGTTTAAAATCACGCCAGAGGTTTTTAACCTGTGGCTGAAATTAATAAACAAAGTGCCCAATAGCGTGCTGTGGTTGTTGGATTGCAACCAATGGGCGAAAGATAATTTAATTAAAGCCGCAAACTTACAGGGTGTTAATCCAAGCAAGCTTATTTTTGCTCCTCGGGTGAGCATTGCAGACCATCTTGCGCGTCACGTTCATGCGGACTTATTTTTAGACACTCTGCCCTACAACGCACACACCACTTGTAGCGACGCTTTATGGATGGGTTTACCAGTGCTCACTTGTGTGGGTGATACTTTTAGCGCACGCGTGGCTGGCAGCTTATTAACAGCGCTCGACTTGCCAGAACTCATTACTTATCATTTAAAAGAATACGAGGAAGAAGCACTAGGGCTCGCTTTGCAACCTGAAAAGCTATTAACGCTTAAGGAAAAGTTAATAGCCAATAAAGCACAAGGCATATTATTTAATACCAACGCTTTTGCTAAATCACTCGAAGCAATATACAAAACAATGGTGACTCAAGCTTAATTTAAAAGGCATCATTTATGATTAATAATTTATGCTAAAGTCACAAAAGTTTTCTAGTTAATTTTTAGGATTTATAAATGGCCGCTATCGATATCACCCCAATTTTAAAATTTATGTTGGATAAAGGTGGTTCAGATTTGTTTTTCAGCACTGGCACATCAATTCATATTGAAGTGGAAGGTGATACTTTGCCGATTAACGCACAAGTAATGGTGCCAGGTATGATTAAAGAAATTGCTTATAGCATTATGAGCCCAGCACAAATTACCGAGTTTGAAACTATGCTTGAATGTAACTTTGCAATTGGTAGAAAAGATATTGGACGCTTTCGGATAAACGTTTTTAAGCAGCGTGGTGAAGTCGGCATGGTGATTCGCAACATTAAAACTGAAATTCCATCCTTTGAAACTCTAGGGTTGCCACCAATTTTAAAAGAGTTAGTCAATCGTAAACGTGGCTTAATTTTAATGGTAGGCGCAACTGGTTCGGGTAAGTCAACCTCGCTCGCTGCGATGATAGACCATCGCAATTCAACTACTACAGGGCATATTTTAACCTTAGAAGACCCGATTGAATTTGTACACAACCATAAAAAATCAGTAGTGGATCAACGTGAAGTTGGCATTGATACGCTGTCTTTTGAAAATGGTTTAAAAAATGCCATGCGCCAAGCGCCAGATGTGATTTTAATTGGCGAAATACGCGATATAGACGGTATGAAAAATGCACTAGCCTATGCAGAAACTGGCCATTTATGTTTGGCTACGCTGCATGCAAATAACGCCAACCAAGCGTTAGAACGTGTGATCTCATTTTTTCCAGAAGAAGCTAAGGTTGGTTTGCTGCTCGCTATGTCGATGAATTTAGTAGCAATTATTTCGCAACGCTTAGTTCCTGGTAAACAAAGCAAGCGTGTAGCTGCGATTGAGGTGTTAGTTAATACGCCGTACATGGCTGAATTAATTGCAAAACAAAAAATGTCTGACATGAAGGAAATCATGGCGGATAACAATGATATTGGCATGAGTACTTTCGACCAATCTTTATTTAGATTATTTAGCAACGGGAAAATTGATGAGGAAAACGCGCTTTCTAACGCTGATTCTCGCAATGATTTGTCACTCAAAATCCGTTTTGCAGCTGAAGGAAAAAGGGGTGTGAGTGGTTTGGGAAGCTAAATTGTACTGAATATAAACTTAACAGTTTTACACTGTTTAGTGTAAAAACATTTAACGGTTTTGCCCTTAAATGTAAAAAATACTTAACCGTTTTTTACAGACACATTTTTATTTAGCGTCTTGCTGATAACCATAATTAGCAAGTAAACCAGCAAATACAATTAAACTACCACCAATCCAGTCGTTGATTTGCATGGTTTCATTAGCTAGATAATAGCTAGCAATTGCGGCAACAATAAGCTCAAATAAAAATAGCACAGATGCGCGTGTAGCCGTGACTTTCGTTACACCGTATTGTACTAAAAAAGTAGCGGTAATGAGTAATAAAGCAATTGCAATCATAATTAACCATTGTGTACCACTAAAAAAATCAATACTCGGCAGTGGTTCATGCAAATTTAATATTTTAGAAACTGGCATCATCAATAATGCCATGCCAATTACACCAAACCACACAGCAAAAGACTTAGCGCGTAAACTTAAATAAGTCGCTTTACGCGTAATCACATTTGTTAACGAAAACCCTATGCCAGCTGATAATGCAAGCCATTCTGCGCTGTTTTGTGGCAAAGGTAATGGGCTAATATTAGGGTCATACAGCATCACAAAGGCGCCGAAGAGTGAAATAACAATTGCTACATATCCTGCAAAATGTGTTTTCTCTTTTAACCAAAAGTGCGCCAAAATCAATGTCCAAAGTGGTGATAAATAAAACAATAGCATCACTCGCATGATTTCGCCGTCAATCACTGCAAGCACATAACTTAGGTTTGTCCACCCTGCAACAATGCAAAGCCACACAACACTCAGAGGCAACTTAAAAGCGCCACGCCAATGCCTAAAGCAAAAAACCCCTGCAATTAATACGGCAATACAGTAGGTATAAAAACTTGAAGCAATTCCAGAAACACCTGCGTCATTCATTAAACGATATGGGTACCAAATAATACCCCAGCAAAGCGCACCAAAAAGTAAGCCGAACACTGCAAACGTATTTTTGTCTTGACTATTGCTCACTCTAATCTATGCTCTCTATAATGCTCATATGAATCCAAATTTAAATTTACTCCAGCCTTACCCTTTTCAACGCCTTCGCGATTTATTTAAAGGTATTACGCCAAATGCGGCTTATTTATCCATTAATTTATCAATTGGTGAACCTAAGCACACAACGCCACAAATTATTAAAGATGCTGTTGTGGATAATCTATCAGGGCTCGCTAATTATCCCACGACTGCAGGTGTAATAGCGTTAAGACTAGCAATTTCTCATTGGATTTCACGCCGTTATGACTTGCCAGCACTAGATCCAGAAAAGGCTATTCTCCCGGTGACTGGCAGTCGCGAAGCACTGTTTGCGTTCGCGCAAGTAATTATTAACGGGGGTAAAGAAAATCCAATTGTAATTTCACCCAACCCTTTTTACCAAATATACGAAGGTGCCGCTTTTTTGGCAGGCGCTACACCCTATTTTTTAAACACCACACCTGAAAATGGCCATGTAATGGATTTTTCTAGCGTGCCAACAGATATATTTGAACGCACTCAGTTGTTATATTTATGCAGCCCAGGCAACCCTTCTGGCAAGGTAATGAGTTTGGAACAATGGAAAGAAGTATTTGCATTATCTGACAAATATGATTTTGTAATTGCCGCAGATGAATGTTATTCAGAAATCTATTTTGATGAAGCAGCGCCGCCATTGGGTGCATTGCAAGCCGCACATTTGTTAGGTCGCCATCAGTTAGACAGGCCCTATAATAATTTAGTTATTTTTAGCTCACTTTCAAAACGCTCGAATGTACCCGGTATGCGCTCTGGCTTTGTGGCTGGCGATGAAAGTATTATTGAGTCATTCACCCTTTACCGCACTTACCACGGTTGTGCAATGAATCCAGTTGTTCAAGCAGCAAGTATTACCGCATGGAATGACGAGGCGCATGTGACTGAAAACCGCAGACTTTATGCAGAGAAATTCAACACCGTTACCGCATTATTAAGTAATACTTTAACAGTAGAAATGCCTGATGCTGCATTTTATTTATGGCTGAAAACACCTATTTCAGATACTGAATTTGCACTCCGTTTATACCGTGACTTTAATGTGACTGTATTGCCAGGTAGCTTATTAGCGCGTGAAGCGCATGGCATTAACCCAGGTGTAAATTTTGTAAGGCTAGCGCTAGTCGCGAGCTTAGATGAGTGTGTAGAAGCGACTAAACGTATTGAAACACTAGTTTTGTCTTTATAAAATCTATTGATGATGACTAGCTTTTAATAAATTGGTTAATGTTCTCAAACACTAAATTATTAAGCTCAGGATTTAAACAGTCTAGCTCAACTACATTGCTCATACCACGCAACCAAGTAAGCTGCCGCTTTGCTAATTGGCGAGTGGCAAAAATACCTCTATCGCGCAACTCTTCAACATCATACTCTCCAGCCAAATGTTCTAAAGCTTGTCGATAACCCACGCAGCGCATAGATGTTGCGTCGTTACTTAAGCTTGGGTATTTAAGCCGTAAAGCTTTTACTTCATCTACAAAACCATCTTGTAACATTTGTTCAAAACGCCGCTCTATACGCTTATGCAACACTTGACGGTCACTAGGTAATAGGGCAATTTTAAGTAATTTATAAGGTAAAACCTCTTTTGTCTGCTTGGCAAACAAGTTTGTCATAGTCTCACCACTAATAGCGTGCACTTCTAAGGCGCGCTGAATACGCTGAGTATCGTTCGGTTTTAATCTCGCGGCAGTTTCTGGGTCAATATTCGCTAACTTTGCATGCATTGCGGGCCAGCCAATTTGCGACGCTTGCCCATCTAATATCGTTCGCACTTCTAGGTTAGCTTCTGGCAAGCCACTCAAACCATCCTCTAGTGCCTTAAAGTACAACATTGTCCCGCCGACTAATAATGGAATTTTTCCTCTAGAGGTAATTTCTACCATTATTCGCAAGGCATCAGATCTAAAACTAGCTGCAGAATATGCAACTGTTGGATCAATAATATTAATCAAATGATGCGGTGCTTGTGCCAAAGTAACCTCGTCGGGTTTGGCTGTGCCAATATTCATGTCGCGAAATACCAAAGCAGAATCTACGCTAATTATTTCGACAGGGAGTTTTGAAATAAGCGCAACAGCAGCGCCAGTTTTTCCGCTGGCGGTTGGTCCCATTAGGAAAATTGCAGAAGGTAAAGGTGGCTTATTCATTTAATAATGGTTATCAACATCACACTGGTAGCATACGAAAAAAATTATTTGTCACTAGTTTTAAATAGATATAATACTGTTAATTGTTGTGAGTAAAACGTTACATTCCAAGCTCAACGTATTTAATCAAGAAGGTTAATTTTACATTATGAACTTAGAAAAAGTGGTATTCGGCTTTTTTATTGTGTTAGCGATGACATTAAACTTTGGCTTTTTTTTAGGCAATATTGATAATCCTGCACATCATCACGTATACGAGCTTTATGCAGCAATTATTGTCAGTTTAATCGCTACAGTGCTTAAATTTGGCGATCGCACACACGTGGGTGCGATTTTGCTATCCACCAGCCTAGCAGCTGATTTACAACTCATTACTGCAGCAATTTTATGGGCAGCTTTAGATGGAAAAATGGATCCTGCAAGTTTGTCTGTGTACATTGTATCGCTGTCTGGTGGCGCCTTAATGGCAAATTTCGTATCTGTTATTTTGCTCATTTCAGAAACCATTAGCCAACGCCGATAGTATTTTTTATTTGAATTTATCCAAATATGCTTGTAAAAAACCGTTAAGTAATGGCTTTGCAATTACTCACATTCCTTAATTTTTCATATGAATAGCATACTTTTTTTAATTCTAAGGCGTTTAAGAGCCCCGCTTATACTCATCATTGTGAGCTTTTCCGTAGCGACTATGGGCCTCACGCTCATGCCTGGTGAAGACCCAAACGGTAACCGCTGGTATATGAGTATCTTTCAGGCGTTTTACGTTATTAGCTACACCGCAACTACTATAGGCTACGGCGAAGTGCCCTATGCATTCAGTCAGGCACAGCGCTTGTGGACTACTTTTTCAATCTATTTTACTGTGATTCCATGGTTTTATGCTGTTGGTAAAATAATTGCCTTAATACAAGACACCAGTTTACGCCAAGCCATTACCACCATTCGATTTAGCCGGGTGGTGTGCCAAATTCAAGAACCATTTTATATCTTGTGCAGCTATGGCGAATCGGCAAGCTTGCTTGCCAAAGCACTAATCCAAAAAGGTCTGCGTGTGGTCGTGATAGAGTCTCAACAAGAGCGCTTAAATGAGCTTGAACTTACTGATACGGTTAGTGTAATTCCATACTTGTGCGGTGATGCCAAATTACCCGAGAATCTAGTGCACGCTGGTGTTCACAACCCTTTTTGTAGTGGCGTTGTGGCCTTAACTGATAACGATGATGTTAATTTAGCGATTGCAGTGGCAGTCAAGCTGATGCGCCCTAATGTTGCTGTTTTTGCGCGGGCAGAGCGTGATGATATTAGCGCAAATATGGCCTCTTTCGGTACTGACCATATCATTAACCCATACGCTTTATTTGGTGAGCAGCTTGCCATGCGCGTGCATGCGCTGGGCACGTATTTATTGCATCAATGGCTTACAAGCGTTCCGGGCGAAACGCTTCCTCCACCTATAAACCCACCTCGAGGACGTTGGGTTGTGTGTGGGTATGGGCGTTTTGGTAAATCTGTGGTGCAGAATTTAGAACGTGAGCATTTGAGCATTACTATTGTTGAAGCGATGCCTGAATTGACGGACTGTCAAAACTGCGTATTAGGTAGCGGTACAGAAGCAAAAACCTTGCTAGAAGCGGGCATTATGGATGCTAATGCCATAGTGGCCGGCACAGATAACGATATTAACAATCTTTCAATTGTTATGACGGCTTACGAGCTTAACCCGGCATTATTTTTGGTCATACGTAAAAATAAGCGTCATAACAATGTCTTATTTAAGCAGTTTGACGCTGACATCACCATGCAACCCACAGATATTATTGCGCATGAGTGTTTAGCGCACATGGTAACGCCCTTATTAGCTCAGTTTTTAACGCAAGCGAGAAGTCAAACTAATGAGTGGGCAAACAACTTGATTAGTCAATTGGTCAGTGTGGTTGGCGAAACCGTTCCAGAAACTTGGGTTGTGAATGTTCATGACCAATCTGCGGCTGCGGTGTCTGAATTAATTCGCGAAACGATACCGCTAACTTTGCAACATTTAATGCAAGACCCAGTAAATAGAAATAAGCCATTAAATCTTGTGCCACTTTTACTTGTTAGAAATCAGCGAATGACGCTGATACCATCTGTCGCTTGCAGACTAGAGATTGGCGACAGTCTATTATTTTGTGGTACGTCAAACGCTAAAAGCGCAGTAGGCTTATTACTTAATAATACAATGACATTGCGTTATATTGTAGATGGTGTTGTGCAACCAGAAAGTGCAGTTTGGCGATATGTTAAACGTAAACTTTCGCATTAATACTTACTTACCCCGCATAAACATCTTATCCAAATCACCCATACTTACTTGAAACCAAGTTGGGCGGCCGTGATTACACTGGCCTGAACGTTCGGTTGCTTCCATGTCGCGTAGCAAGGCATTCATTTCTGGAATGCTCAGGCTACGATTAGCACGCACGGCGGCATGGCAAGCCATGGTGCCTAACAATTCATTTCTACGCTCGGTGAGCGCGCGACTGGTCCCATAATCGCGAAGGTCGCGCAATACATCGCGTGCCAAGGTCACCGCATTTGCATTTTGAAGCATTGCGGGTATGGCGCGCACAGCTAAAGTGCTGGGTGATAATACAGCAATATCAAAGCCTAACTGTTGCAAACTATTGTCATGACTGGCTATTGCCTCATTCACAGTCGCCACTTCTAACCTATCTGCATTAAAACTTACTGGCAGCAACAAAGGCTGCATACTCACTTGTTTATTATCTAAAGCAG
>JBDNJL010000082.1:0-7126 GCA_041687795.1 Methylotenera sp.
GCCTTGGTTAAGTGCTCATTTCGGCACGCTAGAGCAAAACAATATATCCTTATTGCCAGTGATTACGCAAAGTGAAACCCCACAGTTTTACAATAGCTTAGATTGTTTTTATTATCGTGTGCCTAGTACAGTAAAAGAAGCCTATGGATTTGTTGTGGTTGAAGCCATGCTTTCTGGTTTACCTGTAGTTTGCCATCAAGACATAGGCGCAAGTGAGCTCATTCAACATGGTATTAACGGGTTTATTTTTCAAAAACCAGATGAAGCCATTGAAATTATTAACGCTTTAAAAAACAATGCCAACCTTTGCAAAGTGGTTGGCATGCATGCGGGTAAATTAAACACACGATTATCTTAAGTTAAGTTTTACCCTAACTCAATTACCAAAACCAAAACCACTTGGTGCAGGAGGCGGGTTTGCAATAAAGCCTGCACTTCCATTAATTAGCCCTCCTGAAGCACCATTAATAGTATAGTTGATACCTGCCCGCTCTGCTTGCGCACCAGCAAATGCACCAACTAGGTTGAGAGTGCATGTACCATAACAAATTCCTCCGTAGCTATCACTGCCCGAAGCACCAAAAGAGCCGCTGGGTAAAATCGCGCCTGAAACTGAAAAATTATTCATAAAGGTACTAGGATTACCAATTTGGGTAGATTCTGTTTTGATTATTCCCGTTAATACATAACTTTCAAAGTTAGCAGACAAAACACTGCCGATATTTTGATTACCACCTACAAGCGCGGTATTGTAAAAGCCATTAGTACCTGTATTAACAACATTAGGATCTAAAAGATAGATACCCTCTGCGTTAATACCGTTTAAATTCGCTATAACAGCTGAAATTCCGTTAGCATTGGTAACGCTAGTAGATACACCCGCTTCGTTGTATTGTTCACTCACTTTAAACACATTATTATTGTCACTGTTTGCTAGCTGCTGTTGCTGTGTCTCGCTCGGCTGTCCGCCTTCAGGCCCTTTAGCACCAAGCGTTAACTGCTCATCGCTATAACTTGGTGCTGCTCCAGGCTCAACAACTGCGCCTTGACCTTGAAATAGAATAATGTTGCCTTGATCATTAAAGACAAAAATTGAGCCTTGACCAACATGTGTTTTAAGCTTTTCTTTAAATTCTGCCAGAAAATATGATCCACGAATACCGATAGTAGCCACCGGGGTAGACATACGGTATGCCGGTCTATTATTTCGACCTACTAAGCCAGTGATGGCACGTAAGCCGCCTTCTACAAGTTTAAAAAATCCTTTTTCAGTGCCGTCTTGTGTGCCGTTATAGTTATACTCTTCAACTTTAAATTGCGTATTTGGTTGAAAAGACATATATCCGCCGTCAGTAAATTTAACTTGAGCACGACCTGCGCCAGTTAAAATTGTGTCGCCTTGATTAATGTCCATGCCTTTAGAAAGTGCTGTTAAAACGCCGTCCGCATTTTTCACCGTCGCCCCACCCGATGCAAATTGAACCTTGCCAGCTGCCGCATAAACTCCTACAGGAAAGGTGGCTGATAGCATTGCAGCAAGCACTGCTTTCCGATTTAGATAGATATATTGTTCAGTTTTCATGATGAATCCTCTATTTTTATTCGCACTAGATAATATCAAACAAGAACTTTACCAATTAAAGTCTTTACGAATATTTAACGATAAAATATAACGATCAAATTCAAATATATTATTATTTGATCGGTTATCTATGTAACTAAGCTGGGGTTTAATTGTGAAGTTATGACCTGGCAAATAACGCAAGCCAATATTAAAATCATATTGTTTATCTTCACGTGCAATCCTAAAAGCTGGATCTGTACGGTCATAATTACGGAACTCATAACTCAAACCAGCAAAAGCCACTAATTTGTAGTTAATTGCCATTTGCCCGCCTGTGCGAATACCGTACAAATCGTAACTTAAAAAATCAAAAGCAGATTTATCAGTATTTTCTTTTCCTGCATAAAGACTCAAATAGGTTACTTTAGCTTTATCACCCTCGAAACTATGACTCCAAGCACCACCCGCTACATAGCGCTTGGCATCACGAACATCATTTGCACCTTGATATTCATACTTAGCCAATTGTCCAAATATGCTCGCTTGGTTCTTATCGTCTAAATTACGCTGCCATTGACCATTTACTCCAATTGCCTCTCTAAAAGTTTCTCCATCTACCGCAAAACTACCGCCTTGCACTGAGGCTGTGTAGGTATCGATATTATGCTTAGCACTCAAGCCTACACTGTAATCTAGTGAGCTGTAGTCAAACATACTTTCGTTCCAGTTCACTTTACTACTGCCTGCAAGAGAGCCAAATGCGGACACACTTTTATTAATAGGCACGCGCACTGACAAGCCGCCAGCGGCATTGAAGAAATTGCTAGACTGTTGCCTTGATGCCGCTGTTAAAGTAAAAGGCACCAGAGGACTATTGTTAATAGAAATACCAACGGCTTCAGCAGAAGTTGCACTATTGATGTTGCTATCGTGACCAACACCAAAATCTAAGTAAGCTCCAAATAAAGTTGCTTGACCAGTGGCTTTGTCAATACTAAGTAGGTTTGTTTCAATTATTTTTGCAAGATCAGAATTTGGTTTTTGATCCAAAACATTATTAAATTCTTTTTTCGCATTTTCGTCTTCACCAGACTTAAAGTAACCTTTGGCAATTAAAACACGCGCTTCAATATTGTTTGGCTGGGCATCTAGCACACGTTCTAGAGCAAAAATCCCACGTGAAGTTTCACCCGCTTCAACGCCAGAAATACCTAGTAACATATCATATTCAACATTACCAGCTAAATCAGCTTCTAATGGCTCTAGTAGTACATAAGCAGCTTTATAATCTCCAGTTTTTATTAAGCTTTTTGCCTTTGCAACAGCATCTCCATCTGCTGAGAAAGCAATAGATGGCAAAGCAATTAGTAAACAAGCAAGCAAATACTTAATGAATGGTCTAAACGATGAAGCATACATGAATGAATTGTCCTTTTTATCCCTCAACAATACTTTACATAAAATTTAAAGATTAGTAAAATACTTTATGATGCCAATGCGTTGAGTCATATCATAAAGTGCCCTATGTATTTATTTTACAACAATAAATCACTTAAAATTAACTGTGAATAATCTGAGAGTTCACTCGCCAATCAGATCTACACCTTTGGGTACTTTAAAGACAAAAATACCGTCTGAAATCGAGTTATTTTGAGCTAAGTTAGAAAATATAATGCTCGTATTGTGGCCAAAACTGTCGGTCAATTCCATTTTTTGCAGTTGACTGTCACTAAAACCTAAAAATATTTTCTCAAAGCCTGAGTCAGGTTCTAAAGGTAAGGCACTTACCCACTCCAAATTATCTTTTCTAGCGGTATCCATTAATTTAAAGTTTTTTTCTAAGCTTTCACCACCTGCTAACAGTGCTGCAGGGCTAGAACCCAGTGCTTTACTAATGCCACGCACTGTTACTTGGGCTAACTCTGTGTCATAGAGCCAAATTTGTTTGCCATCGCTAATAATTTGCTGCTCAAAAGGTTTGTTGTAATCCCATCTAAATTTGTTAGGGCGTTTAAGCTGCATTACACCTTGCACTTCTTGCACTTTTCTACCTTGCTTGTCAGTGACAACTTGGCTGAAATCTGCGCGCATGGTTTTTGTGTCTGTATAAAAAGCTTTCAAGCTTGCAATACCGTCCGCCATCACAGTGATTGGCAATGTGAATAAAGTTGCGAACAGTGCTTGCTTGATTGATTTGATTAAAATCATTTAAACCTTTTTGGATATTAAATTTAGTGGCTAAGACAAATAACCTAACGGCTATACCCTTTATTGGTAAATAACTTAACGGTTATACCCATTAATGGTAAACAACTTAACAGTTATTTACAGACATATTTCTAATGCTAAGCTTCGTGGTGCGGTGCGAGCACTTCTCGATTGCCATTAGTTTGCATGGCAGACACTAAACCCGCGCGTTCCATATCTTCAATTAAGCGTGCCGCACGATTGTAACCAATACGCAATTGGCGTTGCACGGCAGAAATACTTGCTCGGCGGGTTTTGAGTACAATCGCCACTGCCTCGTCATACAGCGGGTCAACTTCACTATTAGTGCTACTTGGCAAACCGCCAAAATCAGCACCGCCCTCTTCTGCTTCGTTACTTAAAATACCCTCAATATAATTTGGCTCGCCTTGTGCTTTTAAATAATTCACGACTTTATGCACTTCTTGGTCCGACACGAAAGCGCCGTGAATGCGCACTGGGTAACCAGTGCCAGGTGGCATATAAAGCATATCACCTTGACCTAACAACGCTTCAGCGCCCATTTGGTCTAGTATAGTTCGCGAATCAATTTTGCTAGAGACTTGAAATGACACTCGCGTGGGAATGTTAGCTTTGATTAAACCTGTAATTACATCTACTGATGGACGTTGCGTTGCTAACACCAAATGAATACCAGACGCACGTGCTTTTTGCGCCAAACGCGCAATAAGCTCTTCTACCTTTTTGCCAACTACCATCATTAAATCTGCTAACTCATCAATCACCACTACGATCAACGGCATTTCAATCAACGGTTCAGGATCATCGGGTGTAATGCTAAAAGGATGTGGAATTTTTTCACCTGCTTTTTCCGCCTCTTTAATTTTTTGGTTATAGCCCGCTAAATTACGCACGCCAAGCATAGACATGAGTTTGTAACGTCTCTCCATTTCGGCAACGCACCAATTAAGCGCGTTTGCAGCTTGGCGCATATCTGTCACTACAGGTGCTAATAAATGTGGAATACCTTCATACACTGAAAGCTCTAGCATTTTTGGGTCAATCAAAATCATGCGCACTTGGCTAGCGTCTGCTTTATAAAGCAAGCTTAAAATCAACGCGTTAATTGCGACAGATTTACCAGAACCAGTAGTACCCGCCACTAGCACGTGCGGCATTTTGGCTAAATCCGCCACGGCAGGTTTACCCGCAATGTCTTTGCCAAGTGAAATCGTTAAAGGTGAATTGACGTCAGCGTAGGCTTGGCTACCCATAATCTCGGACAAATATACCACTTGGCGCTTAGGGTTTGGAATTTCTAAACCCATGCAAGTTTTACCTGGAATTGTTTCCACCACACGCACGCTAACCACTGATAATGCGCGCGCTAAATCTTTTACCAAATTAGTGACTTGGCTACCTTTTACACCTGCAGAAGGTTCAAGCTCGTAGCGCGTAATGACTGGGCCAGGTTGAGCAGTAAGCACTTTTACTTCAATACCAAAATCGTTTAATTTTCTTTCAATCAAACGCGAGATAAAATCTAGCGTTTCAGCAGACTGCATTTCTATCACGCCTGATGGCAGATCTAGCAAGTGAATTGGCGGCAATAAAGTATCAGGATGCGTTTCAAACAATGGCGCTTGTTTTTCTTTTAGCACGCGTTCACTTTTAACGATTTCTAATGCTGGTGTTTCTATAATTACAGGCTCGCGATTGACAGTGCGTTTGCGCTCACTTTCCACATATTCTTTACGCTCAGTTTCAACGACTTTGCCAACTTTTCTATCTTGCCAGTCGTGCCATTTCATTAATACAAATTGGTAATTCGTTATGATAATTGCGCCTAGTTTTTCAGCAATCATAATCCACGACCAGCCAGTGAATAGGCTAAAACCTACTACCATTATCACCAATAACAGCATGCTAGAACCTATATAGCCAAACATATCGCGTAACAAACCATCAACCGACGTACCGAGCATCCCACCTTGTAACTGTAAATCTGCTGCTAACTTAACAATATGCCCTGCTTCCAAAGCGCAAGAAGCCGCTAAAAGCAATACAAAGCCAACGAAGTTGTAACGTAGGAATTTTGTTTCAATGTCATTCGCAGGATTATCATCTAGCGATAGCTTTACGGCTTCTAATTTATGATAAACCAGCCACATACTATAAAACGCAAGCACCACCCACCACCAAGCAGAAAAGCCGAACAAATAGAGCATCATGTCTGACACCCAAGCGCCTACGCTACCGCCTGCGTTATGAATTTGTGCGTTTTCTGCCGCCATGTGTGACCAAGAAGTGTCTTCGCGATGATATGTGAACAATATCACTGTGAGATAAATGCCAACCAGCACTAAAGCTAGCCACCATGCTTCTCTAATCAGCTTAGCGCCAATGATATGCGTTTTAGTGTGAACATTCGGCACTTCGCGACGAGCGTTTATCGGTGTAGATTTTTTAAAAAACAATGTAAGAATAATCCTATGTAATTTTAAGCATTAGCCGCTACTGTAAAACGTATCTTTAAAGTAAATTTGAACATTAGTTCTAATCAATAATCTATTCGATTTAATTATAGCAGTATCAAACTCACAACGTAGCGAATACAATATGAACTAACCCTAGAATCATTTAATCTAGAAATTAGAGACAATTTAATTTAGCCTACATATTAAATAACCTTAGGAGAAAAACATGGATATAGGCATTAAAGAAAAAGACCGCAAAACGATTGCAAAAGGTTTATCACATCTCTTAGCAGACACTTATACGCTTTACTTGAAAACGCATTATTTTCACTGGAATGTTACTGGCCCGATGTTCAACACATTGCATTTAATGTTTGAGGGGCATTACACAGAGTTAGCACTAGCCGTCGACGTTGTAGCTGAACGTATTCGTTCGTTAGATGTTTATGCACCCGGTACTTACAAAGAGTTTGTAAAACTATCAAGCATAAAAGAATCAGATGATGTGCCAAACGCACAAGATATGATTAAAGAGCTAGTGCTAGGACACGAGGCGGTTTGTCGCACTGCACGTAGTGTTTTTCCGGCGGCCGATGCAGCTGCAGATGAAGCGACAAAAGATTTGCTTACACAACGTCTACAGTTGCATGAAAAAACTAGTTGGATGTTACGCAGTTTGCTTGAAAAATAAAGCTTGAATAATAAGACTTGAACAATCACGCTTAAAATTATTGCTCTTGAAAACATAAAGTTCAGCACAATATGTATTTTGTGCCACAAAAGCTGTTAAGGTAAAACTTAACAGCTTTGCCTTTATCAAAACAGTACACTTAACGTTTTACCTTTTTAACATAAATAAACTTAACGTTTCACCCTA
>JBDNJL010000009.1:0-4002 GCA_041687795.1 Methylotenera sp.
ATATTTTTCATCAATCACAACAGCAATTTTAATTTCGCTGGTTGAAATCATTTGAATATTAATACCTTCTTCTGCTAATGTGCGGAACATTTGACTGGCAATGCCTACATGTGAGCGCATACCTACGCCAACTACTGAAACTTTTGCAATTTTGTCATCGCCACTTATTTCACGCGCGCCAATATGGCCTTGTACTTTATCTTTTAAAATAGCTAGTGCTTTATTTAACTCAGATTTATTGACTGTAAAAGTAAAGTCCGTAGTGCCATCAGCTGCCACGTTTTGAATAATCATATCGACATCAATATTGGCATCCGCAATAGGGCCGAGAATCTGGTATGCAATACCTGGGCGGTCTGGTACGCCTAAAACAGTAACCTTTGCTTCGTCGCGATTAAATGCAATGCCTGAAATAATTGGATTTTCCATATTGTTGTCCTTGCTTTCCTCTTCAAACGTAATAAGTGTGCCGTCGCCATCTTCTTCAAAGCTTGAGAGCACACGTAGCTTTACCTTATATTTACCTGCAAACTCTACTGAGCGTATTTGCAAAACTTTAGAACCTTGTGAAGCAAGTTCTAGCATTTCTTCGAATGTGATTGATTTTAAGCGGCGAGCTTCTGGCACTACGCGCGGGTCTGTAGTGTAAACGCCGTCTACATCTGTATAAATTTGGCATTCTTCTGCCCCAAGTGCCGCTGCAAGCGCTACACCTGTAATATCAGACCCACCTCTGCCTAAAGTCGTAATATTGCCGTTCTCATCCACACCTTGAAAGCCGGCTACCACGCACACATAACCCGCGTCCAAATCCGCCCTTAAGTTTTGTTGATCAATACCAATAATGCGCGCTTTGGTATGTGCATCATTTGTGAGAATTTTTACCTGTGCGCCTGTGTAGCTTTTTGCTTTAATACCTAGTTCAATTAAAGCCAGTGCGGTCATGGCAATTGTCACTTGTTCACCAGTTGAAACCATCATATCTAACTCGCGCGGATCAGGGTCGGTCATCAATTCTTTAGCTAAGCTAATTAAGCGATTAGTTTCTCCAGACATTGCAGAGACTACCACCACTACTTGATGGCCCATCGCTTTGTAACGCGCGACGCGTCTTGCAACATTTCGAATTCTGTCAGGATTTGCAACTGAGGTGCCACCGTATTTTTGTACAATTAATGCCATTTTTAACTCTTTATTTAACACCTAAAATGAACAACGTTAATAAAATTAAACTTTTGATGCTACCCAATCATTCACGCTAGCGAGTGCTTTTGGCAATTGGCTTGCATCTGTGCCACCAGCCATTGCCATATCTGGCTTGCCTCCGCCTTTTCCACCCACTTGGCTTGCCACATAATTTACTAAATCGCCTGCTTTAATTTTTGTAATTAAATCTGCCGTAACGCCAGCAGCGAGAATTACTTTGCCATCATTTGTGCTAGCTAACACAATAGCGGCAGATTTTAATTTATCTTTTAGTTTATCCATAGTTTCGCGCAAGGTGTTTGAATCTGCGCCTTCAAGCACCACCGCAAGGACTTTTACACCATTAATGTCTATAGCTTGCTGTGCAAGGTCGTCGCCTTGTGATGATGCCATTTTGGATTTTAATCGCGCTAATTCTTTCTCTAACGATTTCACATTATCAAGTAATTGGCTAATTTTTACTGGTAGCTCGTTAGTAGGAGATTTAAGTTCGCTAGCTACAGTATTGAGTAAATTTTGTTGTGTATTAACAAGTTTTAGCGCGCCTTCGCCAGTCGTCGCTTCAACACGACGAATACCAGCCGCCACGCCAGATTCGCCTATAATTTTAAATAGCCCAATATCACCAGTGCGACTCACGTGCGTTCCACCACAAAGCTCGCGTGAGCTACCAATATCAAGTACACGCACTTCGTCACCATACTTTTCGCCAAACAACATCATTGCACCAGTTTTTTGGGCAGACTCAATATCCATCACACGTACTTCAGTTGCAACATTGGCTAAAATCTCAGCATTAACAAGGTGCTCAACTTGCCTAATTTGGACGTCTGTCATAGGTGCGTTATGCACAAAGTCAAAGCGTGTTTTGTCGGTATCGACCAGCGAACCTTTTTGTTGCACATGCTCGCCTAATGTTTCACGCAGTGCTTTATGCATTAAATGGGTAGCCGAGTGGTTGCGCATGGTATCTGTGCGCGCTTGCAAATCTACTTTTGCAGTAATTTTTTCACCCACATTCAGTGAGCCTGTTTTTAAAATACCGTGATGACCAAATACGCTGGCTTGAATTTTTTGTGTATCTTCAACCGCAAAAATACCGTTAGCCGCACGTAGTTCACCGCAGTCACCAATTTGGCCGCCAGATTCTGCATAAAAAGGCGTGCTATCAAGCACTACAATGCCTTGCTCGCCTTCACTTAACGCATTTACACAGACACCTTCTTTGTAAAGGGCGGTGACTGTGGCTTGCGTTTCTAACGCGCCATAACCATTGAAGACGGTAGCAACCCCGTCATACTCAAGATTTATTGCCATTTTAAATTTACCAGCATCGCGCGCTTGGACTTTTTGGCGTGCCATATTTGCATCAAAACCTATACTGTCAACTTTAACAGAGCATTCTCTACATATATCTGCAGTTAAGTCGAGCGGGAATCCGTACCTATCGTGTAATATAAAAGCGACATTTCCATCCAAAATCATTAATGAATTTAATTCAGATATTGTTACTTCATGTAATTTAATTGGGAAATCAGCACCACTTACTAATGATTTAATCGAGTCTGGGATTTGTTCGCTGGCTTCTTTAATGATTACAATAGCCATTTCTGAATAGTGAGATTGGCTTTGTTTTTCCTTGATGGTATAGACAGCTTGATATATACGATCTAGCTTTTTCTGATCAAGACTTTTAATATCAACAACTTCAGCTGCTGCTTTTCTACCATTTGCACTAAATGATCCATCAATATCACATGAACCCCCAGTGGTTTTGATATCAAGACCAAATATTTTCCAATTATTTTTCTTTTCTAGCCATCTGATAGCAAAGGTTTCAATAGAAATTTCACGTTCAAGTATATACATGCCGCTTTCAATTGTTGCAAAGAAGCGTTCTTCTTCCTGTTTTAGCACATCCATAATGCGCGTTTTATTGCTTACCAGTTCAGGGTAGGCATTGCCCATTTCTTTAACTAAATCTGGCACAATTTTGTAGAAAAACGTATGACGCACGCCAAGTTTGTAACCATGACGAACTGCCCGACGAATGATGCGGCGTAATACATAACCTCGCCCTTCATTGCCTGCAATTACGCCATCTGCGATTAAAAAACTACAGGCGCGAATGTGGTCTGCTAGTACTTTTAAGCTTGGGCTGTTTAAATCTGTTGTTTTGGTTTCACGCGCGGCGGCTGAAATTAATGTGGTGAAAATATCAATTTCGTAATTGGCATGCACGTGTTGCAACACGGCTGCAATACGCTCTAAGCCCATGCCAGTATCTACGCTTGGTTTTGGTAGTTTGTGCATTACACCCGCTTCATCGCGGTTAAATTGCATAAATACGTTATTCCAAATTTCAATAAAGCGGTCACCATCTTCATCTGGGCTACCTGGCGGGCCGCCAAAATGTTGTTCGCCATGATCGTAAAATATTTCAGTACATGGACCGCATGGGCCAGTATCGCCCATCATCCAAAAGTTATCCGAAGCGTAGCGTGCACCTTTGTTATCACCAATGCGAATCACACGCTCGACTGGCACACCTATCTTTTTAGTCCAAATATCATATGCTTCATCGTCATCGGCATACACCGTAACGGTAAGTTTATCTTTCGGTAGTTTGAATACTTCAGTCAATAATTCCCATGCGTAGGCAATGGCGTCTTGCTTAAAATAATCACCAAAACTAAAGTTGCCAAGCATTTCAAAAAAAGTATGGTGGCGTGCGGTGTAGCCTACATTTTCAAGGTCGTTATGTTTGCCGCCAGCGCGCACACATTTTTGGCTAGA
>JBDNJL010000010.1:0-3514 GCA_041687795.1 Methylotenera sp.
AGGTTGTACAAAAGAAGCATGCCACTTTAGAGATGATATGGCAGAACTTGAAAAACTAGGCGCAAAAGTGGTAGGCGTAAGTTTAGATAACAGTCATTCGCATAATGATTTTGCAAAAAAATACAATTTACCTTTTCCATTATTAGCCGATGTAAATGGTCATGTAGCAGCAAGTTATCATGCGCTGACTAATTTTTATGTATTTAAAATTGCTAAACGCTATACTTTTTTAATTACCCCAAATGGGAAAATTGCCAAAATTTACAAAAGCGTTGATACTTCTAACCATTCGCAACAAATTATTGATGACTTAAATGTGATTAAAACTAGCGCTAGTAAATAGCCATATTATGCTCAATTACACATTCCATTTTATCGAGTTAGGTGCAGTAGCCTTGCTACTACTTATTTTATTTGTAGGTACGCTTTTTTACGCTTCTAAGCTAAAAGCTTCTGAAGAGCTTTGGAAGTTCGCACATGAAGGTGCTGGTGATGGTGTATGGGCCTGGGATATTCTCACCGATAGCGCTCAACTGTCAGTTCAATATAAAGAAATGTTTGGCTTTAACGATGATGATATTGATACTTATCGTGAAAAATGGAATAACCTTGTCCATCCTGAAGATTTAAGCTCAATGCGGCAAGCAGTTAACGATTACTTATCTGGTAAAACAGATAAATACGTGCATGAGCATAGAGTGATTTGTAAGGATAAAAGTGTTAAGTGGGTATTGTCGCGCGGCATGATAGTGAAGCGTGATAAACACGGAAAAGCGTTGCGCATGGTGGGTACGCATGCTGATATAACTGATCGCAAGCTGTTAGAGAGCCGCCTAGAAAACTTAGCACATTTTGATAGCTTATGTAATTTACCAAATCGGACTTTATTTAACGATAGATTTAAATTAGCGCTTGCTTATGCTAAACGCAAAAAAAATATGCTCGCTGTGATGTTTATTGACCTAGACCAGTTTAAAGAAGTTAATGATCTTTATGGCCACGCGGTGGGTGACGATGTACTCAAACATACGGCTAAGCGTTTGGTTGCTTGCGTCCGCGAATCTGACACAGTTGCCAGAATGGGTGGCGATGAATTTGTGATACTACTGCCGATTATTGATGATGAAAAAGATGCAGTTTTAGTAGCGAATAAAATTTTAGAAGCGATTGGCAAGCCAATAAAAGTGAATAAATCAAATTTGCTAGTCAATATTGCTGGGGATAACAAATTTAACACCTCCAATCAAATTGACCTGCAAGTTTCAACCAGTATAGGTATCGCTATCTATCCTCAGCATGGAAAAGATGAAAAGTTACTATTAATTAATGCAGATATGGCAATGTATTTGGCTAAACGCAGTGGTAAAAATCAAGCAAAAGTGTTTGATACTTCCATGAATAAATCGCCTCTACAGCAAGCGCAGTCATATTTCTAAATACCTCATTAGTATAGTGATCTAGCACTCAGAACGTGTTTGCTTTGGGTTTTTACCAGCTAAAAATAAAATGTGTCTGTAAAAAGTGGTTAAGTTTTTTATAGCGCTTAAAACTAAAACCAGTCACGCGGTACTTTACGAGCCTAGCCTGCTTTAGCATCAGTGAATTCAAACTTAGTAATAAACAATGATTCATTTTTACGGAATATTTTAAAGAAAAAAACCACCTAGCTAGCTAAGTGGTTTTTTCGCATTGGTGCCCGGAGCCGGAGTCGAACCGGCACACCCATAAGGCGAGAGATTTTAAGTCTCTTGTGTCTACCAATTTCACCACCCGGGCGGATGTGAATTGCTGCATCAAACAACGGTGCGTATTCTAACACTTATAGAGCAACTTTCAGCAAACTTTAAGAGATTTTTCATATATTTGTTACGCGCTAATTTAGCTTAACTATATTGACTAATAAAAAAGCACACTACCCTAAAATAGGCAGTGTGCTTTTCTATAAAAATAATTAATTATGGTTATTTAAAAAACTAGCCTTAAATTAATTTGCGACTAGCTCTCTAACAATTTTCCATTGGTTACTTACACGCTCAAACTGCAGTTCTTTATTCACCTTATCGGAATATAACGTGACTGGAATACGCGTTAAATTACACACTTCACAACTCGTATCTGCCGTTTTTTTAATTTTAAAAGTTGTTAAGTTATAGTCTTGGTTAAATTTAGCGTTCGCTTTGTCACCATCGCAAGTCACTACCAAATCGTTAAGTTTAAGGCCAACTTTACCGTTGGCACTTAGGCGCTCGCGGCGTTGTTTTTCCCAATCAGCTTTGCTCAAAATGCCTTCTGGCGTAAATTTATCTGCGTAAAATTTTAAGTAATTATCAGCGTCCTTTTTGCGCCATGCCGTTGCCCAATCATTCACACGATTTGTCACTTCGGGTACGCTGCAAGTAGCTTCTTTAAGCTCAGTTGCGCCAGTTGCAAGCAAAGGCTTGCCTAAAGAAAGTATTGTAGAGTTTAGTGGTTTAGCGTTCGCTAGCAACGCTTCCTTATCAATTTCCATTTGTATTGGCGCAAAGGCTTGGCAAACATTTTCGCTATCTAAATATGCTTGTCGCTGAATATCGGGCAAACCTTGGCGATTTGTGCCAATTTTATTCAGCAGCTCGCCTTGAGCTGCATAAGTTCTAGCATAAGCAGCTTGAATATCATATTGCGCATTGGTGTGGCTTCGTTTTGCTTGAAAGTACTCGTTTTCAGTGTCAAGTAAATCTAGCAAAGTACGTTGGCCAATATCAAATTGCTTGCGATAAGCTTCACGCGCGTTTTCAATAGAGTTTTTGTGTTGTGCGCGATAGTTCAACTGCTCAGTTAGCTGGCGAATATCGTTGTAAGCAATCACGACTAATTGACGCGTATCCACGCATGCTTTATCACGCATATCATGTGCACCATTTAGTTTTTGTGCGGTTTGTTTCACTAAGTTTTTATCAGAAAATCCGTTAAACAAATTAAAATTCATGGTTAACTCTAAAATATCTGCTGCTGCGGTACTATCACGACCTTCTGAGCTGGTACCCAAGTTCTTACGCGCCTGCAAATCGAATCTAGGTAAATAACGAGCTTCCCTAGCTTTAATTTCATTTTTATTAGCTTCTATATCTTCAATCGTTGAAAGTAAATCTGGGTTTTGGTGATAAGCCACTTTTAGAGCTTCTGCAGCGGTAGGTTCTACACCCGCGTTATAAAAAGTAGGTGCTTCTAAGGTTTGAGGTGGCAGCTCTCCATATAACCGTTGTAAACGAGCTGTTACGTCATGTAAATTAGTTGTTTCTGTTAATAAATTAGCCTCAGCCAACGCCAAACGACCTGTTGCTTGTTCTAAATCTACTTTTCTGGCAATACCCGCATTTACACGCTCTTGAATACGATCAAATAATTGTTTATGAACTATATAATTATCTTTTGCATACTGAGTCAGCTCACGAAAGCGCAATGTATCAATATAGGCGCGCATAAATTCTAGTGTGGTGGTTTGCATTGAGCTTTGTAACTCGTAGTAGCGCAC
>JBDNJL010000083.1:0-3121 GCA_041687795.1 Methylotenera sp.
ACTAGTTTATTTAACCTTTCGGTTTCCGTATTAATAAAACCAACAACTTCTGCTGCTTCAGCACTTAAGTTTTTTTCACGCGCTAGCACCTGTGCAGATGAGCGCAGTATACCCAAAGGTGTGCGTACTTCATGGCTCATAGCAGCAGCCATTTCACCAGCTACCGCCAACTTTGCCGCACGTGTTAAGTTTTCTTTTGATAGCGTTAAATCATCGACCATTTTGCCAAACGCGTCAGACATCGCGCGAACTTCAGTTGGACCTTCAACCACAGGCAAACTTACTTGTGATGAGCGCATAAAACGGTTTGCGTAATCAGTAAGTCGCGCCAATGGCTTGGTAATATTGCTAGATAAAGGCTTAGCTAACAGCGTTGCAAATAAGGCTGTTGCTATTAATAAAAATAAAAATGTATAGCCCATATGTGCAACTGGTGCCATCGCTACGGACCGCTGCTGAGCAATCACTACCTGCCAATTAAAAATAGGCTTGGTTTGCAAACCAAAGTCTTGTGAACGCGCAGATATTTGATGGCTTTCAAGTACTGTTTGCCAATCTTCTGTATTTGCGATGACTTCACTTTTTGTACCTGGATTTTGTGCGTCTAACAAGGCCGCTACACTAGCTTTGTTTTGCGTATTTTTTAAAATATTTTGAATTGCCGACCAACTAAACATTGCCCATAAAGTACCAATTTTTTGTTGGTCGCCGTCTAAAATATCCACCGCAATTGGCAAAAATGATTGTGTTGTTGCTAATGATGACACTTTATAAATACGTATTTTGCGCCCAGAAAATTGAATTTGTTGCCTAGGCTCTACATCACTAAAGCCTGAATGACCAAACGTTTCGCCTATTGGGGCGGCATTGCTAGCCGACACCACATTATTTTGTAGATTAACCACATATAGGTCTTGATATAAGCCGCGATAGCTAGTTTTTAATTCATTTAAAAAGTTTGAAAGTCGTTTATCTACGTCCGCTATCACTACTTCGTGCATGACCTCTAGTCGACTCCAAGACACTACATTTTGCAGTCGTTCAAACATCATGTTGTCAATTTCAGCAAAAGCTGCCGTGGCGCGGGTTTGCATATCTCGCGTGATTTCTTCACTCAAGGTAGCGCGCTTGGTAAAATGAGAGCCATGTAACAATAAGCATAGGCAATAGAGCTGTTAACAAAAAGCTAAGTAACAATAATTGTTTAACGGATAAGCGATTTATAAAAGCGCGCCAATAACGTAACGCTTTAGCAAAAAATGACTTAATAGCTAGCATTTTATAAGTAGTTGCTGATAAAAAAAATCGCGGGTAGAACTACCAAATGGGGAGATTTCATGTGTTTAATTAGGCAAATAAGTATTGTCAGTGTAGCCCTGCTAGCTACACTGTGCAAGGTGGCTTTTGCGGATGAAACGCAACCCATTTCTTATGAGGTTTTAGAGATTGAGGGGCTAGCTGACGATGCGCTAAATTACCAAGAGCCAAGTAAAGATAAGTTTACAAACGGCGGTATTTTTAAAGGCTTTCATTTAGGTGGCTACAGTAGTGCTGGTATTACTATCCCTAGAAAAGGTAATAATGAAATTGCTATTAATGAATTTAGCTTAATTTTAACTTGGGAAAATGACAGTCGATTCAGGTTTTTTGGTGAGCTAGAATTTGAAACCCCACTGACATGGAATGATGAAGATCAATTAAACACTAAGCGAAGTTTAGTAGATTTAGAACGCTTGTATGTGGACTATAATTTTTCTGAAAAAATTAACTTTCGGGGCGGGCGTTTTTTAACACCTACGGGCCGCTGGAACCAACTTCACGCCTCGCCACTTGTATGGACAAGCACGCGTCCACTCGCAACCAGCCGTTTATTTCCAATGTCTACCAATGGTGTCATGGCACTTGGTGCATTCCCCGTTGCTGGCAAACCTTTTGAATACACCGTTTTTATCGAAACGTTGCAAGACCAAATAGAAGATAGGGATGAAATTAAGTTTAAAGACGTAAAAGGCGCTCGCTTTGCCTTTGGTCAAAGCTTTAATGTAGGCGTAAATCTTTTATCGTTTACTGAAAGAAGTATTCCTAACTTAAACATCGCAAACGCCAGTTACCGTTTACTGGGTGTCGACTTTATTTCACATTACAAAAACATAGAATTTTTAGGCGAGGCTTTTCAGCGTTGGGATTCAAGCAATAAAGATGGTGGCAGTGGCGCGTATTTACAAACTGCTGTGCCATTACCTTATTTAAATAATTGGTATGGCATTGCGCGGCTTGAGTATTTGAACCGACCCGCTGAAAAACGCACAGAACGATGGTTAATAGGTGCTACATGGCTCATAAAACCCGCCAAATTATTAAAGCTTGAGTTTACAGGGGGCAGTGGCGACCAACCAGAGTCGCCACGTGGCTTTTTAGCTTCATTTGCGGTATTGTTTTAATGCGCTTGAAGCGAATAATAGCAAGCATAATTGTATGTGGCGTTTTGGCTGCGTTTATGCCTTTTGCTAGCGCGACAGATAAAACTACGAACAGTATGAGCTTGGCAATTATTGTGGCTAATGATGCGCCTAAAGACAGTATTTCAGAAGCAGAGCTCAACTTAATTTACTGGCGTAAAAAAGAGTACTGGGCGAACGGTAAACGCATACGCCCAGTAAATTTGCCCAGCAATCATCCATTTCGTGTGTTATTTTCCCGTACAATTTTGGGTAGCACACCTACTGAACAAAGCGACTACTGGAACGGCCTATACTTCCATGGCGTATCGCCGCCGCACATCGTTAACTCAGTTGAAGCGGTCATACGCTTTGTGCAAAAAACTAAGGGTGCGATTGGCTATGTTAATGCTTGTAATGCAGATGAAAGAGTAAAAACGATTGCATGGATTAATGAAAGTGGCGAGGTAGTAAATGATGCGCCAAACTTGCGCTGTGCGCCTTGAGCATTAAAAACAAACTTTAAAAATGTGTCTATAAATAAACGTTAAGTTTATTTATGTTAGAGAGTCAAAACGTTAAGTTTATTTCTTAGCAATTACCGCTAAGCCCGCCAGAATAAGCACCGCGCCTATAATCACTCGCAACGTAATAGCTTCTTTTAATAACCACCAAGCAAGTAG
>JBDNJL010000084.1:0-3111 GCA_041687795.1 Methylotenera sp.
AAATGCTTTAGATGATGATGATATTAATGAAGCGAACAACAACTTACCGCGAACTGATTTACAAGCCCAGCGTGAAGCTTTTAAAAATATTTTAATTCACGATATCACTAACGATAGCTTTGCCGATATTTACGCGCAAACCATTGCTTATGGCTTATTTGCCGCGAGGTATCACGACCCAACACTCAAAACATTTTCGCGTGAAGAAGCCGCGATATTAATACCCAAAAGCAACCCATTTTTACGCAAGCTTTTTCAAAGCCTAGCGGGTTATAGTTTAGACGACACCGTAGGCAACCGCTTGCTATGGATTGTTGAAGAATTGGTGCAAGTGTTTTTAGCTACTGATGTTGTACAAATCATGCAAAACTTTGGGCGTAGCACGCGCCAACAAGACCCAATTGTGCATTTTTATGAAACCTTTTTAGGTCAGTATGACCCCAAGCTTAAAAAAGCGCGTGGTGTTTGGTACACACCAGAACCCGTGGTTAATTTTATCGTCCGTGCGGTAGATGATATTTTAAAAAGTCATTTTAATTTGCCACAAGGCCTAGCCGATACCAGCAAAACGCAAATAACCATTGAAGCCGCTACCCCTGCAAGCAAAGGTAAATTAGTTAAACAAACTAAAGAAGTGCATCGCGTACAAATTTTAGACCCAGCAACGGGCACAGGTACGTTTTTAGCTAAAACCGTAGAGCATATTTATGAAAATAACTTTTCCAATATCCAAGGCGCATGGCCTAGCTATGTAAAAGAGCATTTAATCCCACGCTTAAATGGCTTTGAGTTACTGATGACCAGCTATGCCATGGCGCATTTAAAGCTCGATATGCTACTCACAGAAACAGGCTATAAATCAGACGATGCAAGCGAGCGCTTTCATATTTACCTGACCAATAGCCTAGAAGAACACCACCCAGACACAGGCACATTATTTGCCAGTTGGTTAAGTAGCGAGGCGAATGAAGCGAATCACATTAAGCGCGATGCACCCGTGATGGTAGTGATGGGCAACCCGCCTTATTCAGTGAGCAGTAGCAATAAAAGCGAGTGGATACAAAAGCTACTAGTAGATTATAAAAAAGACCTGAATGAACGCAACATTCAACCGTTATCAGACGATTACATTAAATTCATACGCTTTGGGCAACACTTTATCGATAAAAGAGGCGAGGGCATACTCGCTTACATTAGCAATAACAGCTTTATTGATGGCATTATTCACCGCCAAATGCGTAAAAACTTGCTAGAAACTTTTGATGAAATTTATATTTTAGATTTGCACGGCAACGCTAAGAAAAAAGAAACCGCACCCGATGGTAGTAAAGACGAAAACGTATTTGACATCATGCAAGGCGTGAGTATTAACCTCTTTATAAAAACGGGAAAGAAAGCTAAAGGTGCTTTAGGACGAGTATTTCACCATAGTTTGTATGGTAAACGTGAAGATAAATATCGAGCCTTGCATGGTGAAACTTTAGCAAGCTTGCAATGGGCTAATATTGAATATTCAGCGCCTGAATACTATTTTTTATTAAAGAACTTCAAGAACATTGAAGAATACCTATATGGTTTTAAAGTTAATGAGTTATTTCAAATCAATAATGTTGGTATAGCTACAGGCAATGACTCTAATTTAGTTAAATATTCTAGTGAAATGTATGCTCAAGAATACCTTTATAGACCATTTGATAGGAGATTTATAGTTTTTGATAAAACGAAGCTACAGCGCGCAAGATATAAAACTATGAAGCACTTGGCTTTTACTAAAGAAAATCTCGCGTTACAAATAACATCAAAAAATAGACAACTAAGTACAGGATATATTTTTATATCCGATACTATTTCAGATAGGCACGTTTTAGATTCCGCTGCCGATTCAATGTCTGTATTTCCCCTATATTGCAACCTTGACAACGTCGGATTACTTGCCGAAACTACGCGCACCCCCAACTTAAACCCAACTATTTTGCATCAAATTGCCACAGGTTTAGCTTTAACCTTTACCTTTGAAAAAACGACTGAAGCCAACACTTTTGCACCCATTGATTTACTCGATTATATCTATGCGGTGTTACACAGCCCAACATACCGTGAAACTTACAAGGAGTTTTTAAAAATTGATTTTCCGCGCGTACCTTATCCAACCGATGCGCTTAAGTTTTGGCAGTTGGTGGCATTGGGTGGCGAATTAAGGCAAACCCATTTGCTTGAGAGCACAAGCTTTAAAGACTTACACACTTCTTACCCTGCAAGTGGCAATAACACAGTGGATAAGCCACGTTATGAAGTAAATAAAGTGTGGATTAACACTACCCAATATTTTGATGGCGTACCACAAGTAGCGTGGGATTTTTATATTGGTGGCTACCAACCCGCACAAAAGTGGCTAAAAGACCGCAAAGGGCGCGTGTTAAATTTTGAAGATATTTTGCACTACCAAAAAATCATTAAAGCGCTATGCGAAACCCACCGCATAATGCAAATAATAGATACTGTGCTAATGATTTGAGAAAGCTAAATTAGCGAAAAACTTAACCGTTTTACCGTTTAATTTGTAAAAAACTTAACCGTTTTGCCATTAATCTGTAAAAAACTTAACCGTTTTTTACAGACACATTTTTAGCTAATCTGAAACCTGTGGCAAATAAAGCGTATAATTCAATTTCTGTTTGGGGATGACCCGGTTTCGACGTGGGTTACAAAGCAGCGCAGGGCATACCGAGGCTCAGCTACCTCGTAAATACAACTGAAACAAGTATAGTCGCAAACGACGAAACTTACTCACTAGCAGCTTAATCCTGTTAGTCGCTACACCAGCTCTCCCGTGGGTTGGATTGGGGTAACCCATACGCAGCGTCATATACACGGGATACGTTTTACGTTGGGTTACTTAACGTAAAATTAACCTTAAGGTAGCTCGTTTACACACTGCTTGTCTGTTGGTGAGGTGTAGATTAAATTAAACAACAAGGCTAAGTATGTAGAACTGTCTGTGGAGGATTTGCGGACGGGGGTTCGATTCCCCCCATCTCCACCAAATAATAAAAAACCACCCTCGCGGTGGTTTTTTTATGACTATATTTAAGTTTTGAGTAAAAACTTAAC
>JBDNJL010000085.1:0-16104 GCA_041687795.1 Methylotenera sp.
CGCCGCCGAATTTCTTTGAAAGAATCGTCGTGATCGCTGCTGTTAATGTCGTTTTACCGTGGTCAACGTGGCCAATAGTGCCTACGTTCACGTGCGGCTTGGTACGTTCAAATTTGCCTTTTGCCATTATTATTTCCTTTTATCTAAACTAATCTATTTAAAATGATATGTATTTTTCAATACTATTTTTTGTTAATGATGGCATCAGCCACGTTTCTAGGTGCTTCTGTGTAGTGCTTAAATTCCATGCTGTAACTTGCACGACCTTGTGATAGCGAACGAACAGTCGTTGAGTAACCGAACATCTCTGCCAACGGCACTTCTGCACGAATTACCTTACCTGTTGCATTGTCTTCCATGCCTTGAATAATGCCACGACGTGATGACAAGTCACCCATAATGTCGCCCATATAGTCTTCTGGTGTTTCAATTTCAACCGCCATCATTGGCTCGAGCAAGATTGGATCAGCTTTACGCATACCATCTTTAAAGCCAATAGAAGCAGCCATTTTAAATGCATTTTCATTCGAGTCAACATCATGGTACGAACCATCGAACAATGTAACTTTTACGTCAACTACTGGGAACCCAGCCAAAACACCAGCTGGAATTGTTTCACGTAAGCCTTTTTCAACTGCAGGAATAAATTCACGTGGCACAGTTCCGCCTTTAATTTGATCAATAAACTCGAAACCTTTACCTTGCTCGTTTGGCTCAACTTTTAACCACACATGACCATACTGGCCTTTACCGCCGGATTGTTTAACGAATTTACCCTCAACCTCAACCGATTTTTTAATAGCTTCGCGATATGCTACTTGTGGCGCACCAACGTTAGCCTCAACGCTAAACTCACGACGCATACGATCTACTAAAATCTCAAGATGTAACTCACCCATGCCAGAAATAATAGTTTGGTTGGTTTCCTCATCCGTTTTAACACGGAAGGAAGGGTCTTCCTGAGCTAAGCGATTTAAAGCAACGCCCATTTTTTCTTGGTCGGCTTTAGTTTTTGGCTCAACTGCTACGTGAATAACAGGCTCAGGGAATATCATACGCTCAAGAATGATTTCTTCATTCACTGCACATAATGTGTCACCCGTAGTTGCCTCTTTTAAACCAATCGCAGCGGCAATGTCGCCTGCACGTACTTCAGTTAAAGGCTCACGAGTATTGGCGTGCATTTGCACGATACGGCCGATACGTTCTTTTTTACCTTTAATTGGGTTATAAACTGTATCACCTGCATTGATTACTCCTGAGTAAACACGGAAGAAAATCAATTGACCGACAAATGGGTCCGTCATAATCTTAAATGCTAATGCTGAAAATTTTTCATCATCAGAAGCCTTTAAGAAAATCTCATTTCCATCTTCATCTTCAGCACGTGTTGGCGGGATATCTGTTGGTGCTGGCATTAACTCAACCACTTTATCCAACATCGCCTGCACGCCTTTGTTTTTAAAGGCCGAACCACACACCATTGGTACAATCTCAAAAGCAATTGTACGAATACGTAAACCAGCCATAATATCTTCTTCTGACAAATTACCTTCTTCAAGGTATTTGTTCATCAGTTCCTCATTGGCTTCAGCAGCTGCTTCCACCATATTTTCACGCCATTTATCACACTCTGCTTTTAAATCAGCTGGGATTTCACGGTAATCAAATTTCATGCCTTGAGAAGCTTCATCCCAATAAATTGCTTTCATTTTGATTAAATCGACAACGCCTTCAAATTTATCTTCCGCACCGATTGGTACTTGCAGAGGAATTGGATTCGCTTTTAGACGTGCACGCATTTGGTCGTACACTTTAAAGAAGTTAGCACCAGCGCGGTCCATCTTATTCACGAACGCTAAACGCGGCACTTTATATTTGTTTGCTTGACGCCAAACAGTTTCAGATTGTGGTTGTACACCACCAACAGCACAATACACCATGCATGCGCCATCAAGTACACGCATTGAACGCTCTACTTCAATCGTAAAGTCAACGTGACCAGGTGTATCAATAATATTGATACGATGTTGATCGAACTGACCAGCCATACCTTTCCAAAAACACGTCGTGGCAGCAGAAGTAATAGTAATCCCGCGCTCTTGCTCTTGCTCCATCCAATCCATTGTGGCGGCGCCATTATGCACTTCGCCGATTTTATGATTCACACCCGTATAAAACAAAATACGTTCTGTAGTTGTCGTTTTACCTGCGTCAATATGCGCAGAAATACCAATATTACGATAGCGTTCAATAGGGGTTATACGAGCCACGATACTTTACCTTTGCTTGTCAATTCAATCTTAAATTCTTAAAGAGCGGTTTAATTCTCATCACATCAATATTACCTAAACCTTGTTTAAGTAATATTACACACAACTAATTTATTACGATTAGAATCTAAAGTGCGAGAATGCTTTATTCGCTTCTGCCATACGGTGAACTTCTTCACGCTTTTTCATTGCTGAACCACGCCCCTCAGAAGCCTCAACCAATTCAGCGGCTAAACGCAAGCCCATTGATTTTTCACCACGCTTGCGCGCTGCATCACGCAACCAACGCATTGCCAATGCACTGCGACGGCTTGGACGCACTTCAACTGGTACTTGATAGTTAGCACCACCTACGCGGCGGCTTTTAACCTCAACCAATGGACGTAGGTTTGTTAAGGCTAAAGTAAACACCTCTAAAGCGTCTTTGCTAGTTTTGCTAGTCACTTGGTCAAATGCACCGTATAAAATGCGCTCTGCAACAGATTTTTTACCGCCTGTCATTAACACGTTTACAAATTTTGAAACCTCTTGGCTGCCAAATTTTGGATCTGGAAGAATGTGGCGTTTAGGAACTTCTCTACGTCTTGGCATAATTTTCTCTATTCTTAACTCAATATTTTGCTAGCGAATGCATTAGCAAGGCTTAATTCAGCCGCTTTGTTTAAAATTCTCAATAAACAGCTAATTACTTAGCCGCTTTACCTTCTTTAGGACGTTTAGCCCCGTATTTAGAACGTGATTGTTTGCGATCTTTAACACCTGCAGTATCTAAACTACCGCGCACCATGTGGTAACGCACACCTGGCAAATCTTTTACACGACCACCACGCAGTAAAACCACGCTATGCTCTTGTAAGTTATGGCCTTCACCGCCGATGTAGCTAATCACTTCGTAACCATTGGTTAAACGGACTTTAGCCACTTTACGCAATGCTGAGTTTGGCTTTTTAGGTGTTGTTGTGTAAACACGAGTACATACACCACGCTTTTGCGGACAAGCTTCAAGTGCAGGCACTTTGCTTTTCACGACCACTTTAACGCGTGGTTTACGTACTAACTGATTGATGGTTGGCATTGCCTGTAACCTCTAATTATGTTCTTTAAATGTGTCTGTAAAAAACCGTTAAGTTTTCACAACTTTAAATAACAGTAAAATAAACTATGATGCCTTAGAGTCAATTATTGACAATAAGGCTATCCTGAAAAACCCAACATTCTATTTAGCCTGACTTTTATTGTCAAGCCTTATCATAGACTGATTTTATTCTGCTGCTATATCGTTTACAACTGCAACTTCCGAAACCTCAGAATCTGCGGTTACTTCTTCTGCAAAGATTCGACTTGCTGGCGCGTTTTTAGCTGCAAATGTGCGTTTACGACTTTCGTGGTAAGCCAAGCCAGTACCTGCAGGAATCAACCTACCGACAATCACGTTTTCTTTTAGACCGCGTAACTCATCACGTTTACCTAAAATTGCTGCTTCAGTTAATACGCGCGTTGTTTCTTGGAATGAAGCTGCTGAAATAAACGAATCAGTTGAGAGTGATGCTTTAGTAATACCAAGCAATACATATTCAAATTCAGCTGGGCGTTTATTTTCTGCTACCACTTTCTCGTTTTGCGCGAGTAAATCTGCACGCTCCACTTGCTCACCCATAATAAAGCTTGTATCGCCAGAATCTGTTACACGAACGCGACGTAGCATTTGACGCACAATAACTTCAATGTGTTTATCGTTAATCTTAACGCCTTGCAAGCGATACACGTCTTGCACTTCATCAATAATATAACGAGCCAAAGCCTCACGACCTTGTAAACGTAAAATATCTTGTGGGTCAGCTGGGCCGTCCACAATACTTTCACCTTTAGTTACCACTTGGCCATCATGCGCTGTCACGTGCTTATCTTTAGGAATCAAGAATTCGCTAGCAATGCCATCTAAGTCAGTAATCACTAAACGCTGTTTACCTTTAGTATCTTTACCGAATGAGATAGTACCCGTCTCTTCTGCCAGCATACCGGCATCTTTAGGTGAGCGCGCTTCAAATAGCTAAGCAACGCGTGGCAAACCACCAGTAATGTCGCGTGTTTTAGATGACTCTTGCGGGATACGTGCAATTACTTCACCCACACCAACTTCTTGGCCGTCTTTCACGGTGATAATACAACCTAGTTGGAACGTCACATTGACAGATAAATCACTACCAGTAAGTTTTACTTCAGCGCCATTGGCATCGAGCAACTTAACTTGCGGACGCAAACCTTTTGTTTGACCAGCGCGTTGTTTAGGATCAATCACCACCAATGACGACAAACCTGTTACGTCATCGATTTGTTTAGCAACGGTAATACCTTCTTCTACGTTCTCAAACTTAATAAAGCCTGCATATTCAGTGACAATTGGGCGTGTATGCGGATCCCATGTAGCAATTGCCACACCAGCTTTTATAGTTTTACCATCGGTAATTTGTAAGGTAGCACCGTAAGGTACTTTATGACGCTCACGCTCGCGACCATTTTCATCCGCAATAATAACTTCACCATTACGCGAAATTACTACTTGCTCATTTCGCGCATTAGTTACATAGCGCATTGTTGAAGTGTAATTAAGTACGCCGTTAGATTTACCTTCTACAGAGCTTACAGAAGCCGCACGCGATACTGCTCCACCAATGTGGAACGTACGCATAGTAAGTTGTGTACCAGGCTCACCAATGGATTGAGCTGCAATGACACCCACAGCCTCACCCATACTAATAAGTTTGCCACGACCTAAATCGCGTCCGTAACACTTGGCACAAATACCATAGCGCGTGTCGCAAGTTAAGGCTGTACGTACTTTCACTTCATCAATACCAAGCGCGTCAATATATTCAACTTCATCCTCCCCAAGTAATGTACCCGCTGGGTAAATGACTGTTTGTGTTTCAGGGTTGACTACATCTAAGGCAGTAGTCCGGCCTAAAATACGATCATGCAACGGTTCTACAACTTCACCACCTTTAACCAATGCTTTTGTTACCAAACCATCTGTGGTGCCGCAATCATGCTCTGTTACCACCAAATCTTGCGTTACGTCAACTAAACGACGGGTTAAATATCCAGAGTTTGCTGTTTTCAATGCAGTATCAGCTAAGCCTTTGCGCGCTCCGTGGGTTGAAATAAAGTATTGCAACACGTTTAAGCCATCACGGAAGTTAGCTTTAATCGGCGTCTCAATAATTGAACCATCTGGTTTAGCCATCAAACCACGCATACCTGCTAACTGACGAACTTGTGCTGCTGAGCCACGCGCACCAGAGTCCGCCATCATATAAATAGCGTTAAATGACTCTTGCTTCATTGGTTTACCATTGACATCTTTAGTTTGCACGCCATTAGCATCGAGCACTGGCTCTTCACGCAGCTGCTTCATCATGGCATCAGCCACTTTGTCGCCTGCACGACCCCAAATGTCGACCACTTTATTGTAGCGCTCACCTTGCGTCACTAAACCTGAAACATATTGGTCTTCAATTTCTTTTACTTCACTTTCAGCCGCAGCAATGAGTTGCTCTTTTTCTGGCGGCACCAACATATCGTTAATAGAAATCGAAATGCCGGCTTTAGTTGCATATGAGTAACCTGTGTACATCAACTTATCAGCAAAAATGACTGTTTCACGAATGCCTACTTTACGGAAGCTAGCATTAATAAGTTTTGAAATTTCTTTCTTTTTCAACGCTTTATCAATGGTGCTAAATGGCAAACCTGCTGGCAGGATATCTGATAACAAAGCACGGCCAACCGTTGTTTCATAACGCGTAGTTTTTTCGGTTTTAACGCCGTCTAAATCTAAATCATATTCTTTAATACGTACTGTAATTTTTGCGTGTAAATCAATTAAATTTTGATCATATACGCGCTGCACTTCTTTCACGTCTGCAAAGCGCATGCCTTCACCACGCGCAGCCACTTTATCGCGAGTCATATAGTAAAGACCAAGAACGATATCTTGCGATGGCACAATAATGGGTTCACCATTTGCTGGTGACAATACGTTATTTGAAGCCAACATTAAAGTACGTGCTTCCATTTGCGCCTCTAGGCTCAATGGAACGTGAACCGCCATTTGGTCACCGTCAAAGTCGGCATTAAATGCCGCGCAAACTAACGGATGCAATTGAATGGCCTTACCTTCAATTAAGATAGGTTCAAACGCTTGAATACCCAAACGATGCAATGTAGGTGCGCGGTTTAAAAGTACTGGATGCTCACGAATCACGTCTTCCAAGATGTCCCAAACTTCCGGGCCTTCTTCTTCAACTTTTTTCTTTGCAGCTTTAATCGTTGTGGCTAAACCTAACACTTCCAATTTATGGAAAATAAACGGCTTGAACAATTCCAACGCCATTTTTTTAGGTAATCCGCATTGATGCAATTTCAGTTGTGGACCAACCACAATGACTGAACGACCTGAGTAATCTACACGCTTACCTAGTAAGTTTTGACGGAAGCGTCCACCCTTGCCTTTAATCATATCGGCTAATGATTTTAATGGGCGCTTGTTAGCACCAGTCATTACTTTACCGCGACGACCATTGTCTAGTAGTGAGTCCACTGCCTCTTGCAACATACGTTTTTCGTTACGTACAATAATTTCTGGTGCTTTTAACTCTAGCAAGCGTTTTAAACGATTATTACGATTAATCACGCGACGATATAAATCATTCAAATCTGATGTTGCAAAACGGCCGCCATCCAGTGGTACTAATGGGCGTAATTCTGGAGGCAATACTGGCAGGATTTCCAGAATCATCCACTCTGGTTTGATGCCAGATTTTTGGAAAGCTTCCAATACTTTTAAACGTTTAGCTATTTTTTTAATCTTTGCTTCAGAGCCAGTAGCACCTAAATCTTGACGTAATTGAACAATTTCATTTTCAATGTTCATCGTACGTAATAGTTCACGTACAGCTTCAGCACCCATTACCGCATTAAACTCATCACCGTATTCTTCTACTTTTGCTAAATAGTCATCTTCAGTCAGCAATTGACCTCGCGTGAGTGGCGTCATGCCTGGATCTACAACAATGAATGCCTCAAAGTACAATACACGCTCAATATCGCGCAAAGCAATATCCAATACCATACCTAAACGGCTTGGCAATGATTTTAAGAACCAAATATGCGCAACTGGTGATGCTAGATCAATGTGACCCATGCGCTCGCGACGTACTTTAGAAAGCGTTACCTCAACGCCGCATTTTTCGCAAATAACACCACGATGTTTTAAACGTTTGTATTTACCGCATAAGCATTCGTAATCTTTTATAGGGCCAAAGATTTTTGCGCAAAACAAGCCATCGCGCTCTGGTTTAAAAGTACGGTAGTTAATGGTCTCCGGCTTTTTCACTTCGCCGTATGACCATGATCGGATTTTTTCAGGTGAAGCGAGCGCTATTTTAATTGCGTCGAACTCTTCTTCTTGCGTTACCTGTTTAAATAAGTCTAATAGAGCTTTCAAGTCTGTTCTCCTTAGTTTCTGTCTAGGTCAATGTCGATAGCAAGTGAACGAATTTCTTTCACTAGTACATTAAATGATTCTGGCATACCAGCATCAATTTTGTGTTCGCCTTTGACAATGTTTTCATATACTTTTGTGCGGCCAGTTACGTCATCAGACTTAACCGTCAGCATTTCTTGCAAGGTATATGCAGCGCCATAAGCTTCAAGCGCCCAAACCTCCATCTCCCCGAAACGCTGACCGCCAAATTGCGCTTTACCGCCTAATGGCTGTTGTGTAACCAATGAGTAAGGGCCTGTTGAGCGTGCATGCATTTTATCATCAACCAAGTGATGCAATTTCAACACGTGCATATAGCCAACAGTGACTGGGCGTTCAAACGCGTCGCCAGTGCGGCCATCAAACAATGTTACTTGCGTTTTACCGGCATGGAACTGCAGCTGTTTTGTGCGTGGATCATTGTCTGGGAATGCTAAATCTAGCATTTGTTTAATATCAGACTCTGCCGCACCATCAAATACTGGCGTTGCAAATGGAACGCCGTCTTGCAAGTTTTTAGCTAGCTCTAACACTTCAACATCTGAGAACGATTTAATATCTTCGCTCTTACCAGTGCTGTCGTTATAAATTTGGTCTAAGAATTTACGTATATCAGCTACTTTTGCCTCTGTACGTAACATTTCACCAATTCGATGTCCTAAACCTTTAGCAGCCCAACCCAAGTGAGTTTCTAAAATTTGACCAATGTTCATACGTGATGGAACGCCTAGTGGATTTAATACGATATCTACTGGCGTACCGTCCGCCATGTGTGGCATATCTTCAACTGGACATATTTTTGAAATAACACCTTTATTACCGTGACGACCAGCCATTTTGTCACCTGGTTGAATACGACGTTTAACAGCTAAATATACTTTAACCATTTTTTGCACACCAGGGGGTAACTCATCACCTTGTGTTAATTTACGTTTTTTCTCTTCAAAACGGCTATCAAACTCAACGCGCGCTTGTGCTAAGCTGTCTTTTAACTGTTCTAGCTGGCGCGCTGCTTCCTCATCTGACAAACGGATGTCAAACCAATCGTAACGACCAACAGCTTCTAAATATTCAGCTGTAAGCGTTTCGCCTTTTTTCAATTTATTAGGGCCGCCAGTAGCGACCTTACCTTCAATTAAGCGACGAATACGGCCGAATGCATCGTCTTCCACAATACGCATTTGGTCAGCTAAGTCTTGCTTGTAATGTGAAAGCTGGTCATCAATAATTTGTTGCGCACGTACATCGCGGTCAATACCTTCACGCGTAAATACTTGCACATCAATTACTGTTCCGCTCATACCTGATGGCACACGCAATGAAGTGTCTTTAACATCCGAAGCTTTTTCGCCGAAAATCGCGCGTAAAAGTTTTTCTTCAGGTGTAAGTTGAGTTTCACCTTTTGGTGTAACTTTACCTACTAACACATCGCCCGCTTCAACTTCAGCACCAATATAGATAATTCCCGTTTCATCTAAACGACCTAACATGCGCTCGCTTAAGTTTGAAATATCTTGTGTGATTTCTTCAGCACCAAGTTTGGTATCACGAGCAACAACTGATAACTCTTCAATATGAATAGAAGTGTAACGATCGTCAGCCACTACGCGTTCAGAGATTAAAATTGAATCCTCATAGTTATAGCCGTTCCATGGCATAAACGCCACAAGCATGTTTTGACCTAAGGCCAATTCACCCATGTCAGTAGAGGCGCCATCCGCAATCACGTCACCGCGAGACAACTTATCTCCAACTTTGACAAGTGGACGCTGGTTAATGTTAGTGTTTTGGTTTGAACGTGTGTATTTAGTTAAGTTGTAAATATCAACACCCACTTCACCCGCTTTTGCCTCTTCATCATTTACACGCACCACGATACGACCTGAGTCAATGTAATCAACAGTACCACCACGGCGCGCTTGTACCGTAGTACCAGAGTCAACTGCTACAGTACGTTCAATACCTGTACCAACAACGGCTTTTTCAGCACGTAAACAAGGCACAGCTTGCCGTTGCATGTTTGCGCCCATCAATGCGCGGTTCGCATCATCATGTTCTAAGAACGGAATTAATGAAGCCGCAACAGATACAATTTGACCTGGTGCAACGTCCATATATTGCACGCGCTCTGGTTGTGTCATCGTAAATTCGTTGTGATGACGTGATGAGATTAAATCATCAACAAACATATTTTTTGTATCTAGGTCAGTGTTTGCTTGCGCAATCATGTACTGACTCTCTTCAATCGCTGACAAATAGTCAATCGTGTCTGACACTTTATTACCCTCAACACGGCGATATGGTGTTTCTAGGAAACCATACTCATTTGTACGTGCGTACAAGGCTAATGAGTTAATCAAGCCAATGTTCGGTCCTTCTGGTGTCTCAATTGGACATACACGACCGTAATGTGTTGTATGTACGTCGCGCACCTCAAAACCTGCACGCTCGCGTGTTAAACCACCAGGGCCTAAAGCTGAAACACGGCGTTTATGCGTAATTTCAGACAACGGATTGGTTTGATCCATAAATTGTGACAATTGGCTTGAGCCAAAGAATTCACGAATAGCGCTAGAAACTGGTTTAGCATTAATCAAATCATGCGGCATTAAGTTGTCTGATTCGGCTTGTGACAAACGCTCTTTAACAGCGCGTTCTACGCGAACCAGACCTGCGCGAAATTGGTTTTCTGCTAATTCACCCACTGAACGAATACGACGATTGCCTAAGTGGTCAATATCATCTATTTCACCGCGGCCGTTGCGTAGCTCTAGTAATACCGAAATAACTGCTAAAATATCGTCGTTAGAAAGTACGTATGCACCTTCAGCGCCACGTGCGCCTTTTTCTTCATAGAAGCGTTTAATCCAATTAGATTGACGTTCTTCTGCTTTTTCAGGGAACGCACGACGATTAAACTTCATGCGACCTACGCGTGATAAATCGTAGCGATCTTCATTGAAGAACAAGCCATTAAATAACGCTTCTACAGAATCTTCCGTTGGCGGCTCACCTGGTCGCATCATGCGGTAGATTGCAACGCGCGCGCTATATTGGTCGGGGATTTCATCAATGCGTAAAGTTTGTGATATGTAATCGCCGTGGTCTAAATCATTAGAATAAATAGTGCTAATACTATCGATATTCGCAGAGATTAATTTTTCTAATAATGTTTCTGTAATTTCATCATTGGCATTGGCTACCACCTCGCCAGTTTCTTTATCCACGATGTTGTTCGCAATTGCGCGGCCAAGAATAAAGCCTTGTGGCACAGCAATTTTGCTCACGCCAGCTTTTTCCATTTCACGAATATGCTTAACGGTAATGCGCTTGTCTTTCGCAACAATCACTTCACCGTCTTTAGAGACGATGTCGAATTTAGCCATTTCACCACGTAAACGCTCTGGAACGATAGTGAATTGAATGCCTTTAGCATTCACATGGAATGTATCAAAATCAAAGAATGTCGCGATAATTTGCTCTGGTGTAAAACCTAATGCTTTAAGCAAAATAGTTACCGGCATTTTACGACGACGATCGATACGGAAATACAAATAGTCTTTAGGGTCAAACTCAAAGTCTAACCATGAACCACGATAAGGAATAATACGTGCTGAGAATAATAATTTACCCGAACTATGTGTTTTACCACGGTCGTGTTCAAAGAACACGCCAGGGCTTCGGTGCAGTTGTGAAACAATGACACGCTCAGTACCGTTAATCACAAATGAGCCGTTTTCAGTCATCAAAGGCAATTCGCCCATATAGACTTCTTGCTCTTTAACTTCTTTCACAGTTGGCTTAGAAGCCTCTTTGTCCATAATAGTTAAACGCACTTTTACGCGAAGCGGCGCTGCGTAAGTCAAACCACGTTGTTGACACTCTTTAACGTCGAACGGCTCAGCACCTAATTGATAACTCACGTAATCTAACCGTGCATTGCCTGAATGACTCACGATTGGGAATACTGAGCTGAAAGTAGATTGCAAACCATCTTCAGTGCGTTTATCTGGGGCAGTGTTTGCTTGCAAAAACGCAGCATAAGACTCTAACTGCATTGCTAACAAATATGGAACTTCTTGTACGCTTTCGCGTTTAGCGAAGCTTTTACGAAGGCGTTTTTTTTCGGTGAAGGAATAGCTCATTGCATCTCCTAGATATTTTTAAGGGCAGAAATTAAAATACTTTTTTGCACTACATCCATTACGTAAGTATTTTCACCTCTAACCTCAGTTATTGTTAGCTGATGGCTTACTACAGATTACCGTACTTGCAATTACATTTTGTTACATTACTGACCGCTAGAAATGGCGAAGGCTGACGGTTACCCGTCAGCCCAAACCATCAAATACTTAATGTATTATTTGATTTCGCCAGTTGCGCCAGCTTCAATCAACTTTTTCAACGCTGCATCAGCGTCAGCTTTTGAAACGCCTTCTTTAATTGCTTTAGGAGCGCCGTCAACTAAGTCTTTAGCTTCTTTTAAACCTAATGCTGTTAATTCACGCACTGCTTTAATAACGCTAACTTTTTGGTCGCCAGCAGTTAAAAGAATCACGTTGAATTCAGTTTGCTCAGCCGCTGCGGCTGGAGCTGCGCTACCGGCTGAAGCAGCTACTGCTACAGCCGCCGCCGATACGCCGAATTTTTCTTCGATTTCTTTGATGAAAGTAGTTAAATCTAACACTGACATCTTACCTACTGCGTCTAAAATATCTGCATTTGAAATTGCCATTTGAATATTCCTTAAAATTTAATAATGTTGTCTGTAAGTTAGTTTATGCCGCTTCTTTAGCATCACGAACTGCTGCAAGTGCGCGAGCGAACTTGGTTGGCACTTCGTTGAGCGTACGCGCAAATTTAGCAAGCAATTCTTCGCGGCTTAATGTAGATGCTAGGGCTTGAACACCAGCAACATCCATTACTTGATTTGGCACCGCGCCAGCTTTAATTACAAATTTTTCGTTAGCTTTTGCAAAATTGTTCAATACTTTAGCTGCAGAAACTGGGTCAGCTGATATGCCGAACACCAATGGGCCTGTCATTTCGTTGGCTAGCGCTGCAAATGGTGTGCCTTCAACTGCACGACGCACCAGCGTATTTTTCAATACACGTAGAAATACACCAGATTTGCGCGCTTCTGCGCGTAGCACAGTCATATCTGCTACGCCCATACCACGATATTCAGCAAGAACAATTGCTTGCGCAGCTGCAACTTGTGCGCTTACTTCGGCAACGACTGCTTTTTTCTCTGTAAGATTAAGACTCAAAGTATTCACTCCTTCCGTTAAATAATCCGTAGCACTTATTTAGTTAGATTTAACCATTTTGCTTTATCTACAAAAACTTAACGGTTTTTTACAGACATATTTTCATACTTAGCAAAAAGTTTTACATAAACAAACAAATACAACAGAACAAGTTTTTATAAAACCAAATTGGCCTTATAAAAACTATCCCACGGCGACCTGTCATAAAGAATCCAAACAACATTACGAATTCTTAGTTTAGGGGTGCGCCATCTGCGTAGGGTTTGTCAGCACCACGCAGAGGTTAAAGCACACTTCGCTTTTTCACCCACGTCACACTAATTGACATTAAGCCGTTTCCAGCACCTACGGTCTTTGATAACCTCGTTTAATATTTAATTTACTTCAGCATCAAAATAAATTTATTTTTATCCGAGCCCAAAGCCCTTTGTTAAACGCAGCTTATCGCTACACTTACCATTTTTTAATACATCACTCTTTTAATACTTTTTTCAATGCATTTAATAAACTAATTAAGCCGTTAAGCTTGTTTGATCTACACGAACTCCAGCACCCATGGTGCTAGATACTGATAATTTTTTAAGATAAATACCTTTGCTTGATGTCGGCTTAGCTTTGTTAAGCGCCTCTATCAATGCAAACAAGTTACCTTGTAATTGCTCAACTGTGAAAGATGCACGACCAATTGTGCAATGTACAATGCCACCTTTATCTGTACGATATTGCACTTGACCCGCTTTTGCGTTTTTTACCGCTGTAGCAGCATCTGGCGTTACAGTACCTACTTTTGGGTTTGGCATTAAACCACGTGGGCCTAAAATTTGACCAAGTGCACCAACAATACGCATTGCGTCTGGCGTTGCAATAACAATATCAAAATCCATGACACCCGCTTTAACTTGTTCAGCTAAATCTTCAAAACCAACAATGTCAGCTCCAGCAGCTTTAGCCGCCTCAGCTTGCACACCTTGCGCAAAAACCGCTACTCGCGTTGTTTTGCCAGTACCGTTAGGCAACACTAGGGCACCACGTACCAGCTGGTCTGATTTACGTGCATCAATACCTAAGTTAATTACAACATCTACTGACTCATTGAATTTTGCAGTGGCATTGGTTTTTACAATAGTAAGACCTTCAGACACTTGGTAAAGTTTGTTACGATCGATTTGTGCGCGTAACGCAGTAATTCTTTTTGATGCAGCCATGTTATACACCCTCCACTTCAATACCCATACTGCGCGCGCTACCTGCAATGGTCCGGACTGCCGCATCCATATCTGACGCTGTTAAGTCAGGCATTTTGGTAGTTGCAATTTCTTCAGCTTGTTTACGTGTAATTTTACCAACCTTGTCAGTATGCGGCTTTGGTGAGCCCTTAGTGATATTAGCTGCTTTTTTGATTAAAATCGTCGCTGGTGGCGTTTTCATCACAAAAGTGAAGCTCTTATCGGCAAACGCTGTAATTACCACTGGAATTGGCAGACCTGGCTCAACACCTTGTGTTGCAGCATTAAACGCTTTACAGAACTCCATAATATTTAAACCGCGTTGACCCAATGCTGGACCGACTGGTGGACTTGGGTTGGCTTTACCTGCTGGAATTTGCAACTTAATATAGCCAATGACTTTTTTTGCCATTTTAATGCTCCTAAAGTGAGTGCAAGCGCTTTATTTTCAGCTAGTGTCAGCCAAAGCTAAAGCTCCTCTGTTAAAAAATATAACTTATAATTTAATACTTGAAACCAATTTTCAACTAAACTTCTTTTTCAACTTGACTAAAATCAAGCTCAACTGGTGTTGCACGACCAAAAATTGATACTGATACACGCAATTTACTTTTCTCGTAGTTGATATCTTCTACATTGCCAGAAAAGTCTTTAAATGGACCATCAATAACACGTACAGACTCACTTTTTTCAAAGCTGAGTTTTTGTACTGGGTTACTTTTACTATCATCAATACGTTGAAGGATAATATCCACTTCTTTATCTTTAATTGGCGTAGGTCTTTGCGCACTACCACCAATGAACGCTGTTACTCGTGGCGTACTTTTTACCAAATGCCAACTGTCATCAGACATTGCCATTTGCACCAACACGTAGCCTGGATACAATCTACGCTCAGTAATCTTCTTTACGCCAGATTTCATTTCAATTACTTCTTCAACTGGCACTAAAATATCACCGAATTGATCTTGCACGTCTGAACGCGCAATGCGCTCTTCAAGTGCCACTTTGACTGACTTTTCCATGCCAGAGAAAGCTTGGACTGCGTACCATTTCATACTCATTAAGCACTCCGCCCCATTAACCATTGCACCATATAGGCAAACCCAATATCGACTAACGCTAAAAACGCAGCCATAATGACGACCAGCACAAATACAACCAACGTCGTTTGAATTGTTTCTTTACGTGTCGGCCATACCACTTTACGCGCTTCGCCAACAGCCTCGCCAATAAATGTGAGTGATTGCTGCCCGACTGGCGTAATCCAAAGCATACCTATTGAAGCACCAATACCTGCTAATACTGCAAAAATGCGAATTATTGTCGGTTTATCTGCTAGCAAATAAAAACCAGCGATGCCCGCAACAAGTAACAAAAATGCTGCTAATAATTTAATTTTGTTGATCATATTGTACTTAAAGTAAAACCCTACTAAATAGTGACCACGTTTACTGCTATAAGTAGAAAATCAAACCTAAGCTTTTTGAGCATTAAGTTTGATTTTTATACTTACTTCAAATTTGGCAGGCCAAGAGGGTCTCGAACCCCCAACCCTCGGTTTTGGAGACCGATACTCTACCAATTGAGCTATTGGCCTATGCACTTCACTAAGAGTCGCACTGGGTTGTTAGTACGATTCTATTAACACTTTAAAACTTAACGACATATCACAGACACATTTTCATGCGCCCGTGATGGTTTGTTTTGTTTGTCTATTATTTTACTGATGACTCAATAGACTTTTTATCTCTTCACCTATTCGATGATTTTAGCAACAACACCAGCAC
>JBDNJL010000011.1:0-6203 GCA_041687795.1 Methylotenera sp.
AAAAATGAGTTAGTGAGTTAAAGCAGTTTCATACTTATTTGTAAGCGCTTGTAAGACAAAATCCGATTTTCACAACTTTAAAAATCCATTACAATGCGTAGGTTGTAAATTAATAGTGCTCAATATGACCGTTTTATTACACGAACAAAAACAGAGTTTAGCAACACGAGGTATCCTCCAATGAAAGTTTTACTGGTGGAAGACTCGGCGCTTATCCGAGACGCTATTGTAGAAGTTTTATCAGAGTCAAAACACCTACAAATTACAGAATTTGCCACTACACAAAGTAAAGCAATTGAACTACTAAACGAACAGCAGTTCGACATGTTAATGGTAGATATTGAGCTTGAACAAGGCAATGGTTTTGAAGTTGTTAAACACGCGATAAATGATAACTACGCTTTTAAACAACCTATTTTTATGATGCTGACTAACCACGCCCACGCTCAATATAGAAGTCTTGCCAAAAGTTTAGGCGTTAAATACTTCTTTGATAAATCAATGGACTTTGATCTAGCCATAGAAACAATTGAGCAGGAAGCCGAAAAGTTTTTTAATGCCGAAAAGTCTGCCACTAAACATTAATCTACAAGCATCAACTAAGTTTTTAATTGATTAAACTAGAACATTGGGAGCTTTTAAGTTACGTGGTTACGGTGTTTGGCTTGCCACTGGCAATATACTCTTTTGTTTGGCAGCAACGAAAAGAACGTGAAAACGAAGAAGAAGAGGTTTATCAGTTTTTATCTGACGCCTACACCGACTTTTTAAAACTGGTGATGCAAAACCCAGATTTAAAACTCCGCACGCAATCCAAAGTTTCACAAACTTCAGAATTTACCGATGAGCAACATGAGCGTATTCACGTCATGTTTGAAATTTTAATTTCACTTTTTGAACGCGCCTATTTGCTAGCCTACGAGGATAACATGGTTGGCAAGCAACTGCGTCGCTGGGCATCATGGGATGACTATATGCAAGAGTGGTGCGAGCGCGATGATTTTAGAGAAATGTTACCGCGCTTGTTGCAAGGTGAAGACCGCGACTTCGCGGCTTATATTTTAAAGCTTGCAAATACTTATGAAATAAATAACCCAGAAAGCTAATGCTTTTACAAGCTATTTTACGAGCCTAGTCATTTTATAACCTGCATTTTTAAGCTGTGCAATCAAACCACTTTTACCTGCCAAATGTGAAGCGCCTACCGCTACAAATACATTTTTCTCGGTGCCTTCTGCAATGACACGCTCTGCCATTATCGCATTGCGCTCATCAATCAATTTAGTACGCATTTTTTCCCATATAGGTGCTGGAAGCATTCCGCCTGTTATTTTTTTATCAAGGCTACTGATTTTCGCGGAATCGCCTGCTAAATATGCGCTCATTAAGCTTTCATAATCACGCTCTTTAGTTTTTTGTGTGCGCTTTAACACTGCGCGAAGCATCGTTAATTGCTCATCGCGGCTAAAGCCATCCATCACACCAAAATGCTCTGCGGTGTCTTCAATACCAATAATTTCTTTACCTTGCTCTTGAGCCTTGGTCATAAGCAAGTTATCTTGCCCAAAGGGCGTGAGTGGTCTTGGTGAATCAAACACTACCGCTAGTAGCCACGGCTTCATATACATTGCCGCATCGCGATGCATTGTATGAAATTCTGCCAGTTGCGATACTTGTGCAAGCTCTTTTTCGGTCAATACTTCTTGCAAGCTACCATCTTCTGATTTAAAAACATTAGGATCACTTGGCGCTAGCGTTTCCATCATAAAAGTATCGCTCGCGTTAATTGCATCATTAACGCTGGGTGCAAAATTAGTTACACGATTATCGTCTGTGTGAATAGTACCGAATAAATAAGTAGTTTTGCCTGTTGGTGATTCTGCTTTCCAGAACAAACCCTGCTCGGCAAAAACGCTGGTACTGATTGCAAGTAAGCTTAAAACAGCAACAAAGCGCACGATACGATTGAACTTATAATTGAACATAGATGACCTTTTAAAAAAATGTGGCCTTAAAAAACCGTTAAGTTTTTTACAATAAGGGCAAAACCGTTAAGTTTTTTACATTAAGAGCAAAACCGTTAAGTTTTTTGATTAGAAGATAAAATCATTAACCTTTTACAGGCCAGCAAATAAAGCGTTATGAATACTTTCTTTTAGGTGCGTTTCTTTTTAAACCGTTACCCAACTCTTCGGACACACGTCTAGGTCTATTGGTTCGCTCTAACTTTTCGCCACGTATAGTGGTAATTGGCTTACTTGAAAGCGGCTGCCATGCTGGAATTAAATGCTGCTTACCGTTACCAATTAAATCTGCCCTGCCCATATTTTTAAGGGCTTCTCGTAGCATTGGCCAGTTATTAGGATCATGAAAACGAATAAAGGCTTTATGCAATTTACGCACATTACCTGCTTTGGGGATTGGCACATCATCAGAATCTGCAGTGACTTTGCGTAACGGATTTTTTCCACTGTGATACATGGCAGTTGCCATTGCCATAGGTGTTGGCGTAAAAGTTTGCACTTGGTCTAATTTAAAGTCGTATTTTTTCAACCAAAGCGCTAAATTAAGCATGTCTTCATCGGTCGTGCCTGGGTGCGCGGCAATAAAATATGGAATTAAATATTGCTTTTTACCTGCTTCAGCGCTGAATTTTTCAAACATCGCTTTAAATTCATCATAGGCGCCCATACCGGGTTTCATCATTTTACTGAGCACATTATCTTCGCTATGTTCTGGCGCTATTTTTAAATAGCCGCCCACATGATGTTGCACTAATTCTTTTACATATTCTGGTGATTTGACGGCAAGGTCGTAACGTAACCCTGAACCAATTAAGATTTTTTTAACGCCTTTAATCGCGCGTGCTTTGCGATAGAGCTGAATTAAAGCGCTATGGTCTGTGTTAAGGTTTTCGCAAATACTTGGATACACGCAAGAAAGTTTTCGGCAGTTTTTCTCGATGCTTTCGCTCTTACACGCAATACGATACATATTAGCGGTTGGGCCTCCTAGATCTGAAATGACTCCCGTAAAGCCTTCCACTTTGTCGCGAATTTCTTCTACTTCTTTCAAAATAGACTCTTCGCTACGACTTTGAATAATACGGCCTTCATGCTCGGTAATACTGCAAAATGTACAGCCACCAAAACAACCGCGCATAATATTTACGCTAAAACGAATCATGTCCCACGCAGGAATTTTTGCGTTTTTATATAGCGGATGTGGCTTACGTGCATACGGCATATCGTATACGTAATCCATCTCTTTAGTGGTTAATGGAATCGGTGGTGGATTCAACCATACTTCACGGTCACCATGCTTTTGCACTAGCGCACGCGCATTGCCTGGGTTAGCCTCTAAATGCAATACGCGCGAAGCATGTGCATAAAGTACTGGGTCTTGCGCAACGGCTTCATAATCTGGCAAACGCACTACTTGCTTACTTCTATCTGCTTTTGGTTTACGAAGAATCTCAATGGGTTTTGTGCCTTCTGGCAAGGCTGGTTTAGCATTGGCTACTTGTGTTGCGCAACTTGCATCTGCTTTGCCCCCAGATGTTGAAGGTGAAACCATTTCATAAGGGTCAATCGCTTTGTCAATTGTGCCCGGACGGTCTAGCTTGGTGCTTTCAATTTCATCCCACCCTACTGGAATTTTTTTCCGTAAAAAAGCCGTACCGCGTATATCTTGAATATCCGCAACTTTTTCACCTTTTGCAATACGATGCGTTAACTCTACCAACGCACGCTCTGCATTACCATACAACAAAATATCTGCTTTAGAATCTACCAAAATACTTCGGCGTACTTTATCGCTCCAGTAATCGTAATGTGCAATACGACGCAAGCTCGCCTCAATACTACCTACAATTAACGGTACATCTGAATAAGCTTCGCGGCAACGCTGGCTATACACTAGCACGGCTCTATCAGGGCGTTTGTTCGGCGCAGCATCTGGCGTGTAGGCGTCATCAGAACGAATCTTACGGTCTGCTGTGTAACGATTTACCATGCTATCCATATTGCCAGAGGTGACACCAAAATATAAATTCGGCTTGCCCAAGGCTTTAAACGCGTTAGCATTTTGCCAATCTGGCTGGGCGATAATGCCCACTCTAAACCCTTGACTTTCAAGCAAGCGCCCGACTAATGCCATACCGAAACTTGGGTGATCAATATACGCATCGCCAGTGACTAAAATAATATCGCAACTATCCCATCCTAACGCATCCATTTCAGTGCGAGTCATGGGTAAAATAGGAGCAGTACCAAACCGTTTCGCCCAATAAGGACGATAAGTATGAAGCGGCTTAGCCAGCATGGTTAAATATTGTTCCACAGTTTCAACGTATCTCAGTAAAGAGCGCGAATTTTACGCGCTAATGATATGATTTAAAAGCTTTTTTTATAAAAAAATGAAATGCAAAATTAAATTTGCATTTTTACCGCATTAGCCCAATATGTTAATGAACAGAGACGCGCTTTAAGGATTAATAATGACTATAACGTACAGTGTGACAGGTATGACTTGCGGTGGTTGCGTAGCAAAGGTTAAAACAACATTAGAAAAATTAGCTGATACAGTGGAAGTAACACTAATTCCACCAGAGGCAAAGCTTACAAATACGCGCGCACACCTTGATGCGCTAAACGGTGCTTTGGCAGAAGTAGGCCATTATGTTTTGCAAGAGGTGGTAGAAAAATCTACTGTGAAAACAGTTAATTTAAAAGTTGAAGCCGATGCTAAGCCAGAAAAAAGCTGGCTAGCGACTTATTATCCGTTATTACTTATTTTTGCTTTTATTTTATTGGTCACGCTATCTACACAATTGCAAAAGCCTAGCTTTGAAACAGAAGCTTTTATGATGCACTTTATGGCAGGATTTTTCTTAGTCTTTTCTTTTTTCAAGCTCTTAGATATTAAAGGCTTTGCGAGTAGCTATGCAATGTATGATTTACTGGCGATGCGTGTCAAAGTGTATGGTTACATTTACCCGTTTATTGAGCTTGGGTTGGGTATTGCTTATTTACTTGCTTGGCAACCTACGCTAACCAACTGGCTCACTTTTTTTGTTATGGCGTTTTCAAGCCTAGGCGTCATTCGCGCAGTATTAAACAAACAAAAAATTCGCTGTGCATGTTTGGGAGCAGTATTTAACCTGCCTATGAGTACAGTAACGGTTATCGAAGATTTGCTGATGGCGACGATGGCATTGTGGATGATCGTAGTTTGATTAGTGTTTCCTAAATTAAATTGGCCTATACTAAATTCTTTTGAATTAAAGCGCAAATTGTGAGCAAAGACTATTATCAACTTCCCACTGGGCGCGTTGCAGCAATTGATGCTGAATGTGATTTTCCACCTTTGCAAGACGCGCTTACCGAACCCGATGGCTTAATTGCGATTGGCGGTGATTTATCTGTAGCCCAACTTTTAAAAGCTTATAAACGCGGTATTTTCCCATGGTTTAGCGAAGGAGACCCGCTTTTATGGTGGAGTCCAAATCCTCGCATGGTGTTATTTCCAAGCGATTTAAAAATTTCTGCTTCGCTCAAAAAAACACTTAAAAACTCACAAAAAAAAATGCAATTTGAAATACGTTTTAATACTGTGTTTCGCGAGGTAATTACCGCATGCAGCCAAACCAACAGAACATACCAAGCTGGAACTTGGATTACGCAAAGTATTATTGATGCCTATTGCAATATGCACCAAGCAGGTCATGCCATTTGCGCTGAAACTTGGGTAAATAATACGTTGGTTGGAGGTTGCTACGGCATTAAAATTGGCAATATGTTTTATGGTGAAAGCATGTTTCACCATAAAACAGATGCTTCAAAAATAGCCTTTGTTAGCTTAGTACAAAAATTAAAAGTAGAAGGCGTTGGTATGATAGATTGCCAAATGAACACAGATCATTTAGCAAGTTTTGGTGCTGTTGAAATTAATCGTGACGATTTTGCAAATCGTATGTCAGATCTTGTTAAAGGGCCATAAAACATTAATTTTTTAAGTTTCTAACAAAAAACTTAACGTTTTACTTCTTTTGGTAAATAAACTTAACGTTTATTTACAGACACATTTTTAAAAACCAAAAAATTAGCCTAATATTGAGTGATGAGTTTACCTAGCGACAAGCCTTTACAAAAGCTACAGTTTTACGTAACTACTGGTTACAGTTGCGGCTATTTACCCAATAA
>JBDNJL010000086.1:0-5494 GCA_041687795.1 Methylotenera sp.
ATCTGCACCAGCTTTGTAAAATGGCTCAGCTTCGTAGAAGCCAGCATCCATTGTTTTTAAGTCAACTAAAATTTTGTTGTTTGGGAATTTAGCGCGTAATGTTTCTAGTAATTTAATACCGTTGTGCTTAATGCATGGCGTGCCGATTTCTAAAATATCTACATGCGGTGCCACTTGGGTTGCTAGTGCAACTGTTGCGTCGAAATCTAATGAGTCTAATGCCATTTGGGTTTGTGCCACGGTAAATCCTCCAACTAAAAATAATTCAATTTAATGAATTATTTAGATTAAAAATAAGTTTAAAATAATTATTGTATTGTGCAACTAAACATTATAGTCAGTTTAAGCGCATGTTTGAATAATAACCGTTGTTTGCGTAAAAGTTCAAATTTTTCGCTACTTTTCTGCTAATTTATGTACTTTTACGTCCTATGTAGCATTCAGAATTTGTTTTATTGCATTTATTAGCAAAGTTGATTGCGCATCTGTACCAATCGTAATGCGCAAGTAAGGCGAAACCCGTGATGGTTTTTTAAAGTGCCGCACAATGATATTCTTTTCACGCAATGCTTGCGTAAGCACTGCGCCGTCTTTTGTTTGATGTTTAGCAAAAATAAAATTTGCACCTGATGGCAAAATTGCAAAATTTAGTGCAGTTAAATCTTGAACTAGCGCATTTCGTGTTGTAATGACTTGTTGGCGTGTTTTTTCAAAGTATGCCACATCCTGCATCGCGGCAATTGCGCCTGCCGAGGCAAAACGGTCAATTGGATAAGAATTGAAACTATCTTTAACACGGCTTAGCGCTTCAATTAAATCTGGATGGCCGAGTGCATAACCCACACGCAGACCCGCTAAAGATCGGGCTTTAGACAGCGTATGGGTAACTAATAAGTTTGGATATTTATTAATTAAGCCGACAGCAGATTCTGTACCAAAATCCACATATGCCTCGTCTATAACCACCACAGATTCTGTATTTTTTTGCAGTAATTGCTCTATTTTTGCTAATGCTAATGGAATTCCAGTAGGAGCATTTGGATTAGGAAAAATAATCCCGCCATTAGGCTGAAAATAATCTTCCACATTAATTTCAAAAGACGAATTGAGTGGAATAGTTTGATGATGAATATCATACAAGCCGCAATACACAGGATAAAAACTATAGCTAATATCAGGGAACAGCAATGGATTTTGATGCTTAAAAAGCGCATTAAAAACGTGCGCCAATACCTCATCGGAGCCATTACCTACAAACACTTGGCTTGTATTAAGTTGGTAAGTAACCGCAATTGCAGATTTTAGCGCATCGGAGTTAGGGTCTGGGTATAAACGTAGCGACTCTGTCGCCTCAAGCTTTAGCGCCTCGAGCACCTTAGGACTTGGACCATAAGGATTTTCATTGGTGTTAAGCTTCACCAAATTATCCAATTTTGGCTGCTCGCCTGGCACGTAAGGCGTGAGCCTGTTTACAACATCACTCCAAAAACGGCTCATGAAAGTATCCAATACTACATAAAATGTGTCTGTAAAAAACCGTTAAGTTTTTTTAATTTAAAAAGACTAAAGTGGTTAAGTTTTTACTTAAAACAGCAAAAACCTCATGTTTATTGCTTATTTAAGGCGATATTCTGCACTACGTGCGTGTGCTTGCAACCCTTCGCCGTGCGCAAGCGTAGAGGCAATTTTCCCCAATGTTTGCGCACCAGCTTCTGACACCATAATTAAGCTCGAACGCTTCTGAAAATCATATACGCCCAGTGGTGATGAAAATCTTGCCGTGCGCGAAGTTGGCAATACGTGGTTTGGTCCAGCGCAGTAGTCGCCTAAAGCCTCACAGGTATTTCTACCCATAAAAATCGCACCTGCGTGCTTAATTTTCTGGCTAAAAGCCAAGGGCTCATCTAGTGATAACTCTAAATGCTCTGGCGCAATATAGTCGCTTATTTCTGCAGCTTCATCTAAATCTTTTACCAAAATCAATGCGCCACGGTCTTGAAAAGAGGTAGTGATGATATCTTTTCTTGGCATCTCTTTTACTAGTTTTTGAATGCTTTCACTGACTTTATCTAAAAATTCAGCATCTGGGCTTAACAAAATAGCTTGCGCTAGTTCATCATGTTCAGCTTGGCTAAATAAATCCATTGCCACCCAATCTGGGTTGGTTTTGCCGTCACAAATCACTAAAATTTCTGAGGGTCCAGCGACCATATCAATGCCAACAATGCCGAATACGCGGCGCTTAGCGGCAGCGACATATGCATTACCCGGACCGACAATTTTATCTACTTGCGGCACAGTTTCTGTGCCATAAGCAAGCGCGCCAACTGCTTGCGCGCCACCGATACAAAATACGCGATCAACACCTGCAATTGCAGCGGCAGCTAACACCAGTGCATTTTTTTCACCGTTTGGTGTTGGTACCACCATGATTAATTCTTGCACACCAGCTACTTTGGCGGGAATCGCATTCATTAAGACTGATGACGGATATGCAGCTTTGCCTCCTGGCACATATAAACCTACACGGTCTAGTGAAGTGACTTGCTGACCCAACAACGTTCCGTCAGCTTCTGTGTAACTCCATGATGAAATAAGCTGTTTTTCGTGATAACTACGCACACGATCTGCAGCAGCTTGTAATGCACTGCGTTGCGCATCTGGCAAACTATCTAATGCCGCCTTCAGCTCTGTTTGGCTTACTTCTAAACTAGCAATGCTACTTGCATTAGCTTTATCAAAACGATTGGTGTATTCAAGAACGGCTGAGTCGCCACGCTTTTTCACATCACGTAAAATATCTGCTACAACAACATCTATGCTGTCATCTTGTGCAGACTCAAACGCGAGCAATGCTTTTAAATTGCTCTCAAAATCACTATCGGTGGTAGAAAAACGCCTAATTTTCATTTGTAACCTGATACTTTAAAAAATGTGTCTATAAATAAACGTTAAGTTTATTAATGTTAAATGGCAAAACGTTAAGTTTATTAATGTTAATGGTTAAAGGGTTAGGTTTATTTAAATTAAAGGTAAATCGGTAAAGTTTTACTCGCTTGGCTTACTTCACTATTGCAGATGCAAACGCGTCCACAATCGGCTGAAGCTTGCTTCGGTTCAGCTTGAGAGACGCTTGATTCACCACTAAACGTGAACTAATATCGCCAACCTCTTCTACTGCTTTGAGGTTATTGGCGCGTAAAGTTCCGCCTGTGCTAACCAAATCTACAATCACATCTGCCAAACCAACCAATGGGCCTAATTCCATAGAGCCATATAACTTAATTAAATCCACATGCATGCCTTTTGCGGCAAAGTGTTCGCGCGCAGTTTTAACGTACTTAGTCACCACTTTCAGGCGCGCACCACTTCGAATCGAGCCGAAATAGTCAAAATCTTCACGCACGGCTACCATCATTTTACATTTGGCAATTTGTAAATCAATCGGCTGATACAACCCTTCACCGCCGTGTTCATCCAATACATCTTTGCCTACAATGCCTAAATCCGCGGCGCCGTATTGCACATAGGTCGGCACATCAGTTGCACGCACAATAATCAAACGGACATCGTCACAATTGGTGGCCAAGATTAATTTGCGTGATGATTCAGGGTCTTCTAACGCGTGAATACCAGCCGCAGCAAGTAGCGGCGTAGTTTCTTCAAAAATTCGACCTTTTGATAATGCAATGGTAATCATTTTCTATTTTACTTTTTTAAGTCTAGCTTTTTTCGCGATTTTTATACCGCACTAAGCACTAACACGTTTTACATCTGCGCCTAACGCATTTAATTTTTGCTCTAAATTTTCATAGCCGCGATCTAGGTGATAAATACGCTCAATCACGGTTTCGCCACGCGCGACCAACCCAGCAAGCACTAAACTTGCTGAAGCGCGCAAATCAGTGGCCATCACAGTGGCGCCATCTAAAAACTCAACTCCTTGAACGAGCGCTGTATTACCGTCAATACTAATATCCGCACCTAAGCGTTGCATTTCTTGCACATGCATAAAGCGGTTTTCAAAAATTGTTTCAGTCACTTTGGCAACGCCATCTGCCACGATATTAAGCGCCATAAACTGCGCCTGCATATCCGTTGGAAAAGCAGGATGTGGTGCAGTACGTATATTCACTGCTTTTAACTTACCATCACTTTTTACCGTAATCGTATCTGCATCACTAGTTACAACAGCTCCTGCGTCACGCAATTTTTCAATCACTGCATCTAATAAACTAGGTTGCACATTAAGTAATTTCACTTCACCGCCCGTCATCGCTGCGGCTACCATATAAGTGCCAGCTTCAATACGATCGCAGACAATATTATGCTCAGCACCTGCAAGCCGATCGACACCAACAATGGTAATTACATCGGTGCCAGCACCCGTAATTTTTGCACCCATTTTAATTAAACATTTTGCCAAATCCACCACTTCAGGTTCTTTAGCGGCGTTCTCTAGTAAGGTTGTACCTTCTGCCAAGCTCGCTGCCATCATCAGGTTTTCAGTGCCCGTAACAGTGACCAAATCCATGTAATATCGCGCGCCCTGTAAGCGGCGGTTGGGTAAATGCAATGTGCTAGCTTGAATATAACCGTGCGCAATGTGAATCGCAGCGCCCATGGCTTGCAAGCCTTTGATGTGTAAATCCACAGGGCGCGAACCAATGGCGCAGCCACCAGGTAATGACACACGTGCCGTGCCAAAACGAGCCAACAAAGGACCTAATACCAAAATAGAGGCGCGCATGGTTTTCACCATTTCATATGTCGCCTCAAAAGAAGCGACATCGCTCGCATCTAAATTCACTTTATCAGCATCGCGCGTTACTTTAACGCCCATCATACCGAGCAGTTTAAGTATGGTATCAATATCTTTAAGTGCGGCAACACTACTCAAGTGTAAAGGCGTTTCAGCCAGCAATGACGCGCATAAAATCGGCAAGGCAGCGTTTTTAGCACCAGAGATAGTCACTTCGCCATGCAGGCGATTGCCACCTTGTATGATTAACTTATCCAATTAGTTTGCCGTGTCAGTATTAATGCTGTTTAACAATGTTTGTAACTCACCACTTTCATACATCGCGCGCATAATGTCTGAACCGCCGACAAACTCACCTTTAACATAGAGCTGTGGAATGGTTGGCCAATTTGCATAGTTTTTAATACCTTCACGCACTGCTTGGTCTGCCAATACATCTACTGCAACATATTTTGCGTTGCAGGCATCTAGCATTTGTGTCGCTAAGTTTGAAAAGCCACATTGTGGAAACTTCGGGTTGCCTTTCATGTACAGAACAACTGAATTTGTCGTGACTTGATTTTTAATAAATGCTTGTATATCCATGGTATTACTCGCTTATTTTAATAAAATTTAATTTTTGTAAAATGTGTCTGTAAAAAACGGTTAAGTTTTTTGCAGTATTTGTTACAGTTTGATTTGCTAGGTTTTATTTCTCGCATGCCAAGCTTCTGGTGTTAATGTATTCATAGA
>JBDNJL010000012.1:0-2819 GCA_041687795.1 Methylotenera sp.
ACTAGTTCTCAGAGCGTAACAATAGGTGGTCGACCTGCTGGACAGGACTTAATGTCAAACTTACCTGTGGCAAACTCTTTTGGTAACTTTGCTTTTAGTTTACTTAGATTACCTGCAGGTCTATTACTTAATCTTGAGTTGTCGGCACTTGAGTCTGACCTAAGAGGTAAGGTGGTATCAAGCCCGCGTGTTACTACTGCAAACCAACAAAAAGCACTTATCGAGCAAGGTACCCGTATCCCTTACTTGCAAGCTAGTAGTAGTGGCGCAACCAACGTAGCGTTTGTTAATGCTGTGCTAAGCCTAGAGGTAACGCCTCAAATTACACCTGATGATAAAATTATTATGCTGCTTGACGTAAAAAAAGACCGGGTTGGGCAAATTTTAAACGGTACGCCATCTATTGAAACCCAGCGCGTCAATACGCAAGTGTTAGTATCTAATGGCGAAACAGCTGTGCTTGGCGGTATATATGAACAAACTGACCGTAATGATGTAGACAAAGTACCATTCTTTGGTGATTTGCCAGTAATTGGCAATGCATTTAGACGCAAATTAACGGTAGTTGACAAAACCGAATTGCTAATTTTCATTACACCAAAAATTATGGATGACAGCCTAGGTTTACGCTAATTATCTAAAGCTTATATTTAGTTAAATATTTAATTAGTTTTAAGCAACAGTACTCAACGAGATAAAATGCCCATTGCAGTGTGTGATGGGCATTTTGTTTTAATATTTTGCGCTTGTGATAAAGAAATACCATAAAATGTATATATTATGAAATCAGGTAATATTTTTTTTGTCGGTCTAATGGGTGCTGGAAAAACCACTATAGGTCGTTTAATTGCAAAGCAATTAAACAAACAATTTTATGATTCGGATCATGAAATTGAAGTCCGCACTGGGGTGAAAATTCCGTTAATATTTGAACTTGAAGGTGAAGAAGGTTTTCGCAAGCGTGAAAAATTGATGATTGAAGAACTTAGCCAGCTAGATAATATTGTACTAGCGACTGGCGGTGGTGCTGTTTTGCTTGCGGAAAATAGAGCGCACTTAAAGAACAATGGCCAAGTGGTTTATTTACGCGCACAAGTGCATGATTTATGGTTAAGAACTCGTCACGATAAATCACGTCCATTGTTACAAGGTGGCGATTTAAGGCAAAAGCTAGAGCAGCTGTATTTGGCGCGCGACCCTATTTACGCTGAACTCGCGCATTTTATTGTTGATACGGGCAGACAATCTGCCAACGACATTTCTCGTCAAATTGAGCAACTTTTACAAAATTCAATTTCCAACTAAAAGTAAGCCAGCTCACTATTAAGCAACCATATTTTTAATGCAAACACTCAAAGTAGAATTAGCCAACCGTAGCTATCCAATTCATATTGGTAGAAATTTAATTTCTGACGCCAGCCTAATATTGCCACACTTAAAACGTAAACATGTTGCAATTGTCACTAATACCACTGTTGCACCGTTGTATTTAGAAAAGCTCTCGCAACCGTTACAAGCTCAGGGCATAAAGGTAATACCAATTATTCTGCCAGATGGCGAGTCCTATAAAAACGCCGACACGCTCAACACTATTTATGACGTATTACTGCAAAACCGTTGTGAACGTAGCACTACGCTCATTGCACTTGGAGGTGGCGTTATTGGTGATTTAACGGGTTACGCAGCAGCGACTTATTTGCGTGGTGTGCCATTTATTCAAATTCCAACCACTTTGCTTTCACAAGTAGATTCTTCCGTTGGTGGTAAAACAGGTATTAATCACCCGCTTGGTAAAAATATGATAGGTGCTTTTTATCAGCCACAATTGGTATTAGCGGATATTGATACTTTGCAAACGCTTCCACCACGAGAGTTTTCTGCAGGCATGGCGGAAGTAATTAAATACGGTTTAATTCGCGATGCTGACTTTTTTGATTGGCTAGAAACCAATATATCGCAGCTAGTGTCGCAAGACTTAACGGTTTTTGACGAACACATTTTAAGTGATGCCATTTATCGTTCTTGCCAAAATAAAGCAGAGGTAGTCGCACGCGACGAGCATGAACAAGGTGAGCGCGCGTTGCTAAATTTAGGCCATACTTTCGGGCATGCCATAGAAAACGCGATGGGTTACGGTGTATGGTTGCATGGCGAAGCAGTGGCCGCAGGCACAATGATGGCGGCAGATTTATCACTGCGTTCTGGCTGGTTAACTCAAGAACAAGTCAATAGAATCCACAATATTTTTACTGCGGCAAAACTACCTACAGACGCGCCAAAATTAGGCGCTGATAAATACCTAGATTTAATGGGTTTAGATAAAAAAGTTGAAAATGGCAAAATTAGACTAGTGCTACAAAAAGGCATTGGTCAATCGTTTATTACAAGCGATTATGACACTAATAAACTTATGCAAACTTTGGCGCTAAATTAAATTACGTCATGGTGAATCTTACCCTTGCAAGCTATGCCGCAAACCCTGCCAACACCATAGGCAGGCACCATGAGGAAAGCCCTTCGGGCACGCGCAATGCTTTTCAGCGCGATCGTGACCGCATTATTCACTCGACTGCGTTTCGTCGCTTAGAATATAAAACGCAAGTATTTGTAAACCACGAGGGTGATTTATTCCGCACTCGGCTTACGCATAGTTTAGAAGTTGCGCAACTCGCTCGTGGCATCGCACGGACTTTAAATTTACATGAAGATTTAACCGAAGCAATCGCCCTAGCCCACGATTTAGGCCACACGCCTTTTGGGCACGCTGGGCAAGATGCGCTTAATGACTGCATGCGCAACTTTGGCGGGTTTGAGCATAA
>JBDNJL010000087.1:0-10174 GCA_041687795.1 Methylotenera sp.
AATAGCACTTGCCTGTGATTTTCAACACCGCCTTTGGGCACACAAACGATACGTGCAAAAGGTGAGTCTGGCTTAATTTCAATTTGTGATACAGTAGCTACCGCTAAACCTGCGGGATAAACGCCATCAATACCTGAAGTGACTAACGTATCACCGCGACGAATATCTACATTAGTCGGTAAATAAGGCAAATCCAAAGTGTTGTCACGCCCGTGTCCAAAAGCAATGGCGCGCAAACCATTGCGCTCTACTTGTACAGGAATCGCCAAAGATTTATCTGTAATCAGTGTCACCTCACTACTAAGTGGATACGTGCGGGTCACTTGGCCAATCACACCTGTATCATCTACAACCGCTACACCAGCTAAAATTTGATCAGCATCACCTCGATTAACAATTACTTTTTTTGTAAACGGATCACGACCCACATGCATAATTTCTGCAAGTAAACTCGTCTGCACTAAAGCTTTATTAGCGCCTAAAAGCTCGCGCAAATGTTCATTTTCCAGCGATAAAGTATTAAGGCGTTGCAAAGTAATATTTTGGCTTAGCACCTGCAAATTAAGCGATTGGTTTTCATTTAATAGATGATGATGCGTTGTGAAATATTCGCCCATATTGCGATAAAACTGCGAAGGCGCGTTAGCAAGCATTTGCAAAGGGTGTACAAATGCGATTAAATTTTGACGCAAACTACTTAAATATTGTAGGCGTGAGTCCGTTGCCATTAAAGCTAAAGACAAAACAGAAAAAAACATTAAACGTGCAAATGGGCTAGGCCCGCGTGCGAAAAACGCGGGGGCTTGCTGTTGCTCAAGCTTTTGATGGTAACTTCGCACTATTAATTTTTCATACCATTTATTGTTAAATATAAAATTAGGCCGTATTAACGGCCCGATTTGCTGTAACTTAATTAAATGCTTTTTAGTTAGGCACTACTCAAAACATCTTAGCAGCAATTCCGTCCAAAATTATTGGTCAACTATTCGTGTGCAAATACGCTACCTAATTTATCCATTTCCTCTAAAGCACGCCCACAACCACGCGCTACGCAAGTCAATGGATCTTCTGCCACAATCACAGGTAAACCAGTCTCTTCCACTAGCAATCTATCCAAATCACGAAGTAACGCACCACCGCCAGTAAGTACCATACCTTTTTCGGCAATGTCCGCACCCAACTCTGGCGGGGTTTGCTCTAAAGCAGACTTAACTGCTCCAACTATTGCGTTTAATGGCTCAGTTAAGGCTTCTAAAATTTCATTGCTTGAAATCGTAAATTTACGTGGTAAGCCTTCTGCCAAATTGCGTCCAGTAACCTCCATCTCCAAGACTGCTGATCCTGGGAATGCAGAGCCAATATTTTTTTTAATATTTTCTGCCGTAGGCTCTGAAATTTGCATACCGTAATTGCGGCGAATATAGTCAATAATCGCTTGGTCAAATTTATCACCGCCGACACGTTCAGATTTTGCATACACAATGCCACCAAGTGAAATCACACCCACTTCAGTAGTCCCGCCGCCAATATCCACCACCATAGAACCTGTTGCTTCTGCAACGGGCATATCTGCTCCAATTGCAGCGGCCATTGGCTCTTCAATCAAGAATACTTGTTTAGCGCCAGCACGTTCAGCGGACTCTTTAATAGCACGACGTTCCACTTGTGTTGAGCCAACCGGGACACAAATAATAATGCGCGGGCTTGGTGAAAACCAGCGAGAATCATGCACACGGCGGATAAAATATTTGAGCATTTGTTCAGTAATAGTAAAGTCTGCAATCACGCCATCTTTCATCGGCCGAATGGCTTGAATGTTAGCAGGCGAGCGACCCAACATGCCCTTAGCTTCAGTACCAACCGCTAATAAAATTTTCTTGCCATTTGGGCCACCCTCTAGGCGAATAGCCACTACCGAAGGTTCATCTAAAACAATGCCACGACCGCGTGCATAAATAAGCGTATTTGCTGTGCCTAGGTCGATTGCAAGATCATTTGAAAAATAACTACTTAAAAAACCAAACATTATGTTTTTCCTGTACCAAAATCGTAATAACGCCCTATTGAAGTCATTTAAGGTGCGAATAAATCAGAGTATAATACCGCATATACTGTTGAAAATTAAGCATCTTGTTGAAATTGATGGTTAAAACTTAGGTGTCATTGTTAAAACTCGATTAAAATTAAGAGTCGTAGCAAAAAGTTAAAGTACTAACTACAAAGTTTCTGTAATCATTACATTAAAATTCTGGATTAATAGCATGGCAATTAGCACCGAAGATATTAAAAAGATTGCGCATTTAGCGCGGTTAGAAATCAGCGAAAGTGAAGCAGAAGCGACACTGACAAAGCTATCAGGCATATTGGATTTAATAGAACAAATGCAAGCAGTAGAAACCTCAGGCATTATACCTATGTCACATTCACAAGACTTAAGCCAACGCTTGAGAGATGATGTTGTAACTAAAACCAATGAGCGCGAAGCTTTCCAAAAAATCGCGCCTTTGCTAGGCAATGGGTCAACAGAGCATGCAGTTTCAAACGGCTTATATCTTGTACCTAAAGTAATTGAGTCGTAATTTAAAATGATAAATAGTAGCCTTAAACAGCTTGGCGAGATGCTCCAAGCGAAGAAAATTTCTAGCGTTGAACTCACGCAAACATTTTTAAGCCGGATTACAGAATACAACCCTAGCATTAATGCTTATATTGCATTAGACGCCAGCAAAACATTCACACAAGCTAAAGAAGCGGATGTTCTAATTGCTAATAATCAAGCATCACCTTTAACTGGCATTCCATTTGCGCAAAAAGATATCTTTTGTGCTAAAGGTTGGAAAACTACCTGCGGCTCAAAAATGCTGGCAAATTTTATAGCGCCATATGATGCGCATGTAATCACACAGTTTGACAACGTTGGCGCAGTGAATTTGGGCAAAACCAATATGGATGAATTTGCCATGGGCTCGTCTAACGAAACCAGTTATTTTGGTGGCGTAAAAAACCCTTGGGATTTTGACCGCGTTCCTGGCGGTAGCAGTGGCGGCAGTGCAGCAGCAGTTGCAGCTAGGCTATGTGCAGCAGCAACTGGCACAGACACTGGCGGTTCAATCCGCCAGCCCGCGTCACTGTGCGGCTTTACAGGTTTAAAACCAACTTATGGTGTAGTGTCTCGTTACGGCATGATTGCTTTTGCTTCTAGCTTAGATCAAGCAGGTCCAATGGCAAAAAGCGCAGAAGACTGCGCGCTCATGATGAACGTAATGGCGGGTTTTGATGAGCGGGACTCGACTAGCCTAATGCGCGACAAAGAAGATTACACGCGCTATTTAATTAAATCATCGGAAAGTACCCCACTTGCAGGATTAAAAATCGGGCTACCTAAAGAGTTTTTCGCTGAAGGATTAGATGCAAACGTAGCAAAGATAGTTGAAACAGCAATTGCTGAATATAAAAAACTTGGTGCTGAGGTAGTAGATATTTCATTACCAAATACTGGTTTGTCAATTCCTGTCTACTACGTGCTTGCACCTGCGGAAGCTTCAAGCAATCTATCGCGTTACGATGGCTTGCGTTATGGTCACCGTACCGAGTCTTATACCGACTTAATGGATATGTATTGCAAAAGCCGTGCTGAGGGCTTTGGCGCAGAGGTGAAACGTCGCATTTTAATTGGTACTTATGTATTAAGTGCTGGCTATTACGATGCATACTACTTAAAAGCACAACAAATACGTCGCTTAATCGCCCAAGACTTTACCGAAGCGTTTAAAAAATGTGATGTGATTATGGGGCCAGCTGCCCCTTCAACTGCGTTTAAAGCAGGGGAAAAAGTAGAAGACCCAGTAGCAATGTATTTGCAAGATATTTACACAATATCCACCAATCTAGCAGGCTTACCAGGCATGAGCGTACCAGCAGGATTTTTAGATAGCACAGGTGGCAAAAAATTGCCTGTAGGCTTACAAATTATTGGCAATTACTTTGATGAAGCGCGTATGTTAAATGTGGCACACCAATATCAACTGGTTACGGATTGGCATATCCGTATGCCAAATTTGGATATGCCAAACTCAGTGAAGCAAGAAGGATTGAATTGATGGAATGGGAAGTCGTTATTGGGCTAGAAACCCACACACAATTAAAAACTAATACTAAACAGTTTAGTGGCGCCTCAACTATTTACGGGGCAGAACCTAATACGCAAGCTTGTGAAGTAAGCATCGCATTACCAGGTGTGTTGCCAGTGCTAAATGCTGAAGCGGTGAAATGTGCGGTTAAATTTGGGTTAAGTATTGATGCAGAAATAGCCCCGCGCTCGGTTTTTTCACGCAAAAACTATTTTTACCCTGATTTACCAAAAGGTTACCAAATCAGTCAGTTTGAACTACCAGTAGTGGGCAAAGGTAAAATCACAATACAAGTGCCAGCAGTTGGCAAAAACCTGCCATATGAAAAAGTAATTAATATTACCCGCGCACATTTAGAAGAAGACGCTGGTAAATCAGTGCATGGCGCCGTTGAAGGCATGAGCGGCATTGACCTAAACCGTGCAGGCACTCCTTTATTAGAAATTGTAACCGAGCCAGATATGCGTTCTGCGAATGAAGCGGTGGCGTATGCCAAAAAATTACATGAGTTAGTGCAATGGATAGGTATTTGCGATGGCAATATGCAAGAGGGAAGCTTTAGGTGTGATGTAAACGTTTCTGTGCGCCCAAAAGGCACTGATAAATTGGGCACGCGCCGTGAAATTAAAAACTTAAACTCGTTTAAATTCATACAACAGGCGATAGAATATGAAACGCGTTGGCAAATTGAAAGGCTAGAAGATGGTGGCAAAATTCAACAAGCCACCATATTGTTTAATTCAGATATTGGCGAAACAAAAGCCATGCGCAGTAAAGAAGAAGCGAACGATTACCGCTACTTTCCAGACCCTGATTTATTGCCGTTAGAAATTACAGAAGCTTACAAAGCCGAAATTAGAGCCAGCTTGCCCGAATTGCCAGAAGCTATGAAAGCGCGCTTTGAAAGAGATTTTGCGCTTTCTAACGATGATGCGAGCTTCCTAACGTCATCCAAACAAATTGCAGATTATTTTAATGAAACAGTTAGATGCAATTTGTTTGGCGGTGTTGGCACTTTAACGTCTGAAAAAATACCTTCTGCCTTAGCTCATGCAGGTCAACAAGTAAACGAAAAAATTAAAATAGTAGCTAACTGGATAAAAGGCATGTTATCAGCCAAACTCAATAGTGAAGATTTAACCATTGACACCTCGCCAGTAACACCTACCCAATTGGCTACTTTACTAAAACGCGTTGCTGACAACACTATTTCAAATAACGCAGCTAAACAAGTGTTTGATGCGCTTTGGTTAGGCGAAGCAGATGTAGACGCGATTATTGCAACCAAAGGCTTAAAACAAGAATCTGACTCTGGTGCACTTGGAGTAATTATTGACGAAGTGTTAGCTGCAAACCCCACAATGGTAGAAGAATTTAAAGCTGGTAAAGAAAAAGCATTTAATGCGCTAGTAGGTCAAGCAATGAAAGCCTCTAAAGGGAAGGCCAACCCTACTCAAGTAAACGAGGTTTTGAAGAAAAAACTGACCGCTTAAATTAAGGCACACTAACCAGCTGCGGCTCAGGTTTAGGGCCTGTTCCATTAGCGTGGTTCTTAAGTGCTATGTAACGCTTTTTATCGTCATTAAAACGTTTACGTGTGGCATCTATTATTGCTTTGCGGTCTACAATTTGTAGATTTATTTTGGCAATTACGGCTTGGTTACTTGCTATATCTTTTGCTAAATCGGCAGGTAGTGGTTTTTTCTTTTTCTTAAAACTAGCTGCATAGTTTTGCAAATCATTTAAATGTTTATTGCTATTTGTTTTTTGCAAATGCAAGCCTTCGAGTGTTACTTGGTCTAGCTGTAAATTGCGGTCACGCGCCAAATCAATTTCATTTTCGTTGGTAAATGCACTTAAAAGCGCATGGTCATGTTTTTTTTGCTCGGCCTCAGCGACTTCTAGCGCTAGGTCATGATAACTAACTGGTTTATTACGCTTAATAGTGATGCCCTGTTTATTGATTAGGCTGTTTTCACCATTGGCATATTGAGGAGGGATTTTATCGCCGTAATGCGTGACGCCTTTATCATCTTTCCATTTAACAATTTTTGAGCTGTCTGCAGCGGCCTGTTGTAAAAAGCTTAAAAATAAAACCATGCCGAATAAAGCAACAAACGTTACCTCTAGGACTAGGTGGTAGGTTTTTTTTGCCCTGTAAATGTATTCAAAATAATGCTGCTTGTATTCCATTTAACGTTTTTAGCCTCTGTAGCCCCTAAAAATAGTTCTGCGGATTAATCTACGCCATATTGTTGGCTATATGCTTTAACAGCATGCAAATATTGCGCCATATCTTGTTTATCATGCATAAATTTCATCAAATCATGTAAGTTAGCAATCGCGCAAACTGGTAGCTGGTTATTTTTTTCGACCTCTTGTACAGCCGACAATTCGCCTTGGCCTTTTTCTTGCCTATCGATGGCAATTGCCACACCGCATGCTGTAGCGCCTTGTGCTTTAATAAGCTCAACCGACTGGCGCACTGACGTGCCTGCTGAAATAACGTCATCAATAATGAGAACTTGACCGCTTAACGGGCTACCCACAATGAAACCACCCTCACCATGATCCTTAGCCTCTTTGCGATTATACGCAAAAGGGACATTGTGACCATTTTTGGCAAAAGCAATCGCGATACTTGCCACTAATGTAATTCCTTTATAAGCAGGGCCAAACAGCATATCAAACTCAATGCCCGACTTAATTATGGCCGCGGCATAAAATTCGCCTAATTTCATCAAGCTTTCGCCGTCATCAAATAGACCCGCATTAAAAAAATAAGGGCTTAGCCTGCCAGCTTTCGTTTTAAATTCCCCGAAGCGTAATACCTCTTTTTGAATGGCAAATGCGATAAACTCTTGGGTGAAAAGATTTGACTGGTCTGAACTCAACTTTTTTGTCATGCTTGTTATCATAGCCGTGTTTTAATAATAGATTGGAATTAAGTTTTGAAGATTATATCGCTAAACCTAAATGGCATACGTTCTGCAGCAAATAAAGGTGTATTTAGTTGGCTAAAAACTCAGCAAGCAGACATTATTTGCATGCAAGAGATCAAAGCTCAAGCCGCGGACTTAAGCCCGGAAATGCTTAACCCTGAAGGTTACTTCGGCTACTTTCATTATGCTGAAAAAAAAGGTTACAGCGGCGTTGGCATTTATAGTAAGGTTAAACCAAATAAAGTCATTGAAGGCTTGGGCAACCCTATCTTTGGTTATATCACAAATCACATGACTGATATTGACGCTGAAGGTCGCTATTTAGAATGTCAGTTTGATAACTTAAATGGACAAAAGCTCAGCATAATTTCACTCTATTTGCCGAGCGGCTCAAGCGGTGAAGAGCGTCAAGCATTTAAATTTAGTGTTATGGCGCGTTTTTTACCACATTTACAAGCACTCATTGCAAGTGGTCGTGAAGTCGTCATTTGTGGAGATTGGAATATTGCACACCAAGAAGTTGACTTAAAAAACTATAAAGGTAATAAAAAGAATTCTGGCTTTTTACCAGAGGAACGTGCTTGGCTAACTGAGTTATTTAACCAAGTGGGATGGGTAGATGTTTATAGAAAATTACACCCGAGTACTACTGAGGAATGCTACACATGGTGGAGTAACCGCGGTCAAGCTTGGGCAAAAAATGTAGGCTGGCGTATCGACTACCAAGTGGCGACAGGAAATCTTGCAGCAAGTGCAATTCAAGCGTCAGTTTATAAAGAAAGTCGTTTTAGTGACCACGCTCCTCTAATGATTGACTATAACTGGGAGCTCTAGTAAAAATTAGTAAGTATTTTGTCCAGTTGACTATCTGAGTATTATCCTCAAAAAGCCCACCTTTAATTATGAAAGCAGCCAGAGGTAATTTTATTTTTTATAAAAAGCCGAAATGGTAAGTTTGACCAAAGCCGCCAACTTTTAAATTCGATTTAGTTCGTTTATTTTGATCTATTAAACAACCATATTCTTTTTTTATTAAATAATTATTAGCGTTACACTAACATTTATTCAAATGAAGGATAAGCAATGGGTCAGCATTACGAAGTATCCGCAGGCGTTGAGCAAAGCGAGCTTCATGCTAACCCAGCGAGACGCCATGGCGGCGCGCTTGCTAGAAAGACTTATGCAATCATACTTGCTGGAGGACGTGGTAGTCGACTCATGCAATTGACTGATTGGCGTGCAAAGCCAGTGATTCCATTTGGCGGAAAATTGCGTATTATTGATTTTACGCTTAGCAATTGTGTGAATTCAGGTGTACGTCGTATCGGCGTTGTCACGCAGTACATGGCGCATAGCATTATTCATCACATACAGCGCAGCTGGAACTTTCTAGGCGATCAGTTTGATGAATTTGTGGACGTGTTGCCAACTCAGCAACATGAAAATAGTGGGGTCTACTCTGGCACGGCAAATGCTGTTTTCCAAAATTTAACACATATTGGGCAAAGTCAGCCAGAATATGCATTAATTTTAGGCGGCGACCATATTTATAAAATGGATTATAGCCAAATGCTTGCCGACCACATAATGAAAGGCGGTGATGCCTCGGTTGCCTGCGTTGAGGTGCCACTTGCTAACGCAAGTGATTTTGGTGTGATGAGCGTTAACGAATCATGGCAAAATCACTGATTTTAATGAAAAACCAGAAAAACCTATACCTATTCCTAGTAATGCTGAACGCGCGTTAGTAAGTATGGGTATTTATGTGTTTAATGCACGCTTTCTTTACGAACTACTTAAGCTAGACAATGATGACCCAAACTCCAGTCATGATTTTGGCAAAGACATTATTCCAAAACTTGTCAAAAATCATCGTGTATTCGCACATCGTTTTGTAGAAAGCTGCGTCAACATGGTGGGTGATATACCCTATTGGCGGGATGTTGGCACGGTAGATGCCTACTGGGGAGCGAACATGGACTTAGTACGTATCACATCAGATCTTAACCTGTACGATGATGATTGGCCAATACGCACTCATCAACCGCAGCTACCTCCAGCAAAATTCAATTTCAACGACGACAGTCTGCGGGGTCACGCGATGGATTCTATGATCTCTGGTGGCTGCATCATCAGTGGCGCAACCATTGAGCGATCACTGCTCTCGCTCAAAGTTCGTGTTGGCAAGCATAGTCTGATACAAGATTCAGTCATCCTGCCGCACGTTGAGATTGGTAAACACGTCATATTAAAAGGTGTTGTGGTCGATATGCACTGCAAAATTCCAGACAACTTCACAGCGGGAATAAATCCAGCAAGCGACCAACAACGATTTCATGTAACCCCTCAGGGGATCACACTAATCACGCCAGAAATGCTCGGCTAGACGATACTTCAAATAAGATAAAGAGTAATTCATGATGATTATGTAGCTCCCTTACTGGCATCTATTGGGACCTTTTACTCATTCAGGTTTTCAATAGTAATAAATTAAAGTAGCGGCCTTTCTGTGTGACTATGGATGGCTTTTTTAGGTGAAAAAATGCAGCTACCATTTAACTACTTCAGTTTATATAGAAGAAAGATTTAGCGACCATGCGCTGCTCATTATTAAATATAAAGAATAGATATCTTTAGAAACTTAACGGTTTGCCTGTTCACATAAAAAACTTAACGGTTTTGCCCTTTCATGTAAAAAACTTAACGGTTTTTTACAGACACATTTTTCTAAATGAAATCTAGCCACAAAAAGGCAATTGTAAACTCTGCAATATTTCACCGTTACGCGTATCTTGCACAAAAATCACTGCGCCAGCATTTCTGCCTTTCCATTCTGACTTTAAGGTAATGATTTTGCTAAAGTCATTTTTACTATTGATTTGGTAAGCGCCTAATAAGGCTCGAACTACATAGTCATGCTTTAATTCACGTCCATTATTTTCACCAGCATTTATTTGGCTTACCAATTTATTTTCATAAATTGCGACAAAAATATTTGCAAATTTAGCATCTTTAGCCTTTGTGAGTTGTACATTCGCCTTGATTATCACTTCACCGTTCTCTAGCGTAGTGGCATTTAAACTTACATTTGCTTGTGCCGCT
>JBDNJL010000088.1:0-20950 GCA_041687795.1 Methylotenera sp.
GTGTTGGATTGGCTTTTACAGCAGCAACTGATTCACCGCGTTGCTGGAGATGATAGAGCATGGCGTTTTCAAATCAACAATGTAACTAACAACCGATTTAAACAACCACTACTGCCAAATAAATCGCCAAAACAAATACTTAACCAACATTCACACGCACATTTCCAATGTAGCGCATGCGGGAAAATATTTTGCTTAGATGACATTCAACCTAAGCTCAACCATAATATTCCTGAACATTTTACAGTAGATTCTATTGAGCTAAATATAAAAGGTATTTGTCCCAATTGCCAGGCGTAAATAATTCATTAAAACACTTAAATATATTTGCAACTTTGTTGCATTTTTTTCTCCCTAAATATAATATGCAACGTTGTTGCAACTCAAGTCGCTTAACATCATGCATACTGCCACGACACATTCACTCAAATTTGAAAATATACTCAAACTTCACTCACGGGACAGAAAGCGAAAGCTACTTAAAAAAGTTGAATCTACACAAAAAAACCACTGTTGGTGATTTTGGTTATTGCGAAGAAACTGGCGAGCCTATTGGTATTAAAAGACTAATTGCTCGACTACGGCTGGGCTGTGCATAGAGGCGCAGGAAAGACACGAACGCCGCGAGCGATAATTTTCTGGCTAATGAAACATAAAAAATTTAGGAAATAAACATGCTAAATCAAAGTATTGATACAACAACAATCATTACCAAAAAACTGCCAGTTACCGTACTGTCAGGCTTTTTAGGCGCTGGTAAAACCACCCTTTTAAACCACATCCTCAATAACCGTCAAGGTAAACGCGTTGCAGTAATAGTCAATGATATGTCTGACGTGAATATTGATGCACAACTAGTGCGCAATGGCGGCGCGGAGCTCTCTCGCTCTGAAGAAAGGTTAGTAGAAATGAGCAATGGTTGCATTTGCTGCACTTTGCGTGAAGACTTACTGATAGAAATTAAACGCATGGCAAAAGAAAATCGTTTTGATTACTTACTCATTGAGTCTACAGGCATTTCAGAGCCGTTGCCAGTGGCAGAAACGTTTACCTTCAGAGATGAAAATGAAGTGAGTCTTTCTGATATTGCAGTTTTAGACACTATGGTTACGATAGTAGATGGCTATAATTTTTTACGAGATTATGGCTCACGTGATTTTATTGCAGATCGTGGCGAAACAATGGGCGAGGATGACAATCGTACTGTGGTAGATTTATTAATTGAGCAAATTGAATTTTGTGATGTGCTGGTACTTAACAAAACAGATTTAATGTTAGCAGATGAAATAAGCCAACTAGAAGGCATATTAAAAAGCTTAAACCCGCGAGCAAACATAGTGCACAGTAGTTTTGGTAAGGTAGACCTAGCGTGCGTGATGAACACAGGCTTATTTGATTTTGAAGCCGCTCAAGATGCACCAGGTTGGCTAAAAGAGCTTCGTGGTGAACATACCCCAGAAACAGAAGAATATGGCATTAGTAGCTTTGTTTATAGAGCACGCAAGCCTTTTCATCCGCAACGATTATATGATTGGTTTGGGCAAGAATGGGCTGGAGTCATTCGCTCAAAAGGCAATTTTTGGATTGCAACACGCCCTGAATATTGTGGCACTTGGTCACAAGCTGGCGCGATATCGCGTAACGAGCTTGCAGGGTTTTGGTGGTCGGCAACACCTAAAGTTTATTGGCCAGATGATGTTGAGCAATTAACTGTCATCAACAATCGAATGCAAGGTGAGTTTGGTGACAGACAACAAGAACTAGTACTTATTGGCATACAAATGAATCAAGCAGATTTAATTGCGCAGTTTGACACTTGCCTACTTACCGATGAAGAGTTGGCCTTAGGCATGAACGGCTGGAAAAATCTAGCCGACCCTTTTCCTGCATGGAATACGCATGAGGCTGAAAACGAAGAAGCGTATTCATAAACAACTGACAGTGCCCGCGCGAATAAGCTAAAATCTAACTTCATTCAATCGGCGCATTACCTCCATGGACAAACGTATTCCCGTTACTTTACTTACAGGCTTTTTAGGAAGCGGTAAAACCACTTTGCTGAACAAACTCCTGCATGACTCCGCCATGAAAGATACCGCAATTATTATTAACGAGCTTGGCGATGCTGGCTTAGATCAAATTTTTGCTAATAGCAATTTAGCGCAAAATATTGAAAGTGAACATATTGCTGATAATACCGTTTTATTGAGTTCAGGCTGCTTATGCTGCACGCTAAAAAATGAGTTGGCAGATACTATGCGCGATTTATTTTTTAAACGTGCGTTGCAGGCAATCCCAGAATTTAAACGCCTAGTCATTGAAACTACCGGCATGGCAGACCCTGGTCCGATACTAGCTAGTTTAATGAATGAGCCAGTGATTGAATCTACTTATAGATTAGACGCTGTAGTAGTAACCATAGATGCGATGTATGGCTTGCAGCAATTAACCGACAATATTGAAGCGCTAAAACAAGCAGCGATAGCCGACGTATTGGTGATTAGTAAAACTGACCTTGTAAGCACTGAACAAATCACTTCTTTAAGTGAAAGGCTTACCGAAATAAATCCTGGGGCTACGCAGCACAATATACTTAACGGTAATTTACAGGCACATTTTGTAATTGATGTTGGGCTATTTAACGCAGACAATGAGCAAGCTGAACCGCAACGCTGGTTACGCGCGCCTGTAAAAGCTAAAGCACCTAAAGGCACATTGCCACAAAAAACATCGCATGATGATATACAAAGCTTTACCATTACCTTGCCAAAACCGATTAACTGGGCACAACTAAAACCCCATCTGCTATGGTTTTGCCAAACATTTGGCAAAAACTTATTGCGCTTAAAAGGCATTATTCATGCAGAAGATATGCCTGCACCACTCGCGATTCACGCGGTACATTTTACGCCCTACCCACCTACAATTTTGGAGGGCTGGGATGAAGAAGAACCTATTTCTCGCATTGTGATTATTGGCAAAGGCTTAGATGAACTTGCTGTTAGAAAAGCACTCATGCAGATGTAACCTAAAAAAGTCATTTATTAAATAAGGTAATGATGATGTGGGAAGTATTTAACGCAAATCAATACTATAAATCTAGATTAGCTATCAGTGCCGCGCTGTTGATAAGCGCCTGTGCAGTGACGCCAACCTTTAGCACAGCATCACATTATCAATGTGAACAAGGCACAGAACTGCGCGTTGTTTTTAAAGAAACCCGTGAGGCTAAAATAATAAACGGTGGTAGAAATGCAAAACATCGTATAGAAAAAAAAGCAACTCACGCTTTTGTGACACTCATGGACGGCACTGAAGTTGAGCTATCCGCACAAAAAGTAGCGTCTGGGTATATGTTTAGTAATGGTCAATACACACTTAAGGGTAAAGGCAACTCAGCTTCATGGGCAGCGGGTAAAATGGTTGAAGAACAATGTAGCCTAAAACAATGATGCGTAATTGAGTGAAAATAATTCGCGACACCTGTGCAGAAAAATTGAATGGGATTAAACTCTAACAACATTCATACATTTAACTGTAGGCAACATGATGAAAAACTATGATAGAGCACTTATTAAACTCAATAGCTTAATCATTTTATTGTTAAGTGTATTTGTATTGTCGGCATGTGAAAAATCTGCTGAAGAAACCCCAAAAGAGACTTCAGCCGGTAAGCTATTGGAAACGATTGCCAAAACAGTACCAGCTACTCGGCCTGTAGATCAAAAACTAAGCTATAACCCAGATGTGATTAAATTTGAAGGCTTTGGTCCAGCTGAGTTTGGCAGTAAAGAAGAGGCCGTTCGCCAAGCATGGGGTCGCCCGCTCTTAACTAGCAAACCTGCTACGGGTGCAACTTGTTATTATTTATACAAAGAGGTCTTACCGCAGCTAAGCAATACGCATCAACGCGGTATTGCATTTATGTTTGAAGATGGAAAATTTGTGCGCTACGATTTAGATGATTCAAGCCAAGTTGCGCCTGGCAGCATTGTGGTAGGTGATAGCATGGCTAACATACAGAAAGCCCACGCTGGACATATAGAAACACAGCCGCATAAATATATTGAAGGTGCATATACGCTAATAGTATCTCCAACTGAAAATAGTAACTCACGTTTAATTTTTGAAATTGATGCGCAAAATACTGTAGTTAATTGGCGCATGGGTGTTGCACCACAGGTTTACTATGTTGAAGGTTGTAGTTAGTCTTGAGCTTTTTTAAAAAAAAACTTTACCGTTTTACCGTCTGATTAAAAAAACTTAACCGTTTTTTACAGGCACATTTTTAAAAACGCACAAACACTATTTAATTTCGATACATATCCGAAAATTCAATCATCAAAAACGCTTCTAGTTCTGCGTTATCTGCAATTTTGGATGATTTGGTCACGGTTCTATCCAAACGTCGTGATTCCCACGGAAACTCATTAGGGTAATCTACACGAATAAGGCTAATCGCTTTTTTAACCACCATTCTTCTAATGTCTTGCCCACCGCTCGCCACCACCAAGTAGGACCTGACCTGTGGTGCGCTAAAGTTTTTCCAACCGTTAAACGTCAGCGTTGCTTCACGCATACTCACGTTGGTCACAGAAAAAATACCACCGGAACCTCCCTCTAAGTTCTTTTTAATACGTTCATCACGCACCTGCTCGGCAGTTGGGCCAATTTCAGCGGCTACCGCTTCAGCGTTTTGGCGCGCCGCATCACTCTCTGCGCTTTGTCTTTTAGCTTGCTGCATTTTAATGTATTCAGCCATATCTTTTGCTGGCGGCGCGTCTATTTTTGGTGTCTTTACCTCAGGCTTTGTATCAACTTTAGGCTCTGGCTCATCTGGTATAGTAAAGCTTGGCTTAACATCGGGCTTAGACTTTTGCGTCATTACTTTGGGTGTTTTTGCCTTGGGTGTTGGTGGTTCTGGCGCGGGGGGTGGCGGTGGAATAAAAGGTATAATTTCTGCAACAGGTGGCGCTAGCGTCACTTGAATCGGCGGCGGTACAAATTTCGGCTCATCTTTATCAATTTTAGGTAGCGCAGCAATTAGCAAGATTATATGAATTAAAATAGAAATAATAAATGCAATCAGCGTGTTACGGCTAATATTAAGGCGCAACATTTTATCACCGCGTACTTTAGGTAGCAGCGGTTCTTGTGTAGCTAATATCACCTCATTATTTGGTAAATCAGTTTGCATGAATCATTATTTGTATTAAAAAGCGACAATGATAAAAAAAGTCACTAGGGTGCAATATCTTGCCATATTTTTTCTAAGCGTTTAATAGAAATTGGAAAAGGTGTTTTTAGCTCTTGTGCAAATAAAGATACCCTAAGCTCTTCAATGAGCCATCTAAAACTATGCAATTCGCTATGCTGGTGAGATTTTATATAATCTAGTTTCTGCTGTTTTTCAATCGCCTCCACCCATTTTTGCCACAATAAACCAACGCTAGCGGCGTTTTTACCATCACGGTCAGGGTTACCGGGTTGTTTTTCTATGCGTAAACGCAAGGCTTTTAAGTAGCGTGGAACATGTTGCAATTGCTCCCATGGAGTTTGGGCAAAACTATTTTTATAGACAAGCAAACTAAGTTGCTGTTCAACATCGCGTTTGAGTCTATTTACGGTGGCCGGCATTTTCGCTTGCTGCGCAATTAGCAATTGATATTCTGCCGCCACCACCTGCACTTGCCTTACAATTGCCTGCGTAACAGCGGGCAAACGTGTGCGTGCACGTTGTTTTAGCAACATAAAGTCTGCATTATTACGAGGCAAATCATCTTCACCGATAAAAGCGCGATCCGCAATTGCAGTCATCATATCCTCACGTAAATCGTCTGGTGAAACTACGTTTCTTAATAGCAAAGCGTATTGATTGAAATTGGGTAAGCTTTTTTCTAGCTGCTTCATTTGTTCTTTTAACTCAAAGCGCATCAGCCTGCAAACGCCTTTACGATGTTTTACTTCGGCTTCATACACGGTATCAAATAATTTCACCGAAATCGATTCCTGCTCATCCTCTAACGCTGGGTAACCAGTCACTTGCAATCCATTTCGCTCAAAGCTTAGGGTTTTTGGTAAATCGCCAAAATCCCATTGCTTTAAACCCGTTTTTTCTAAATCTTTAACATGGTCTGGGGATGTATTTCTAAAAGTAAGCTGAGCTGCAGAACCCAATTGCTTTTTAAGCGCTACCCAATCACGTCCCATCGCAAGCTCGCGCCCTGCATCATCAATCACACTAAAATTCATTTGCAGATGTGTGGGTGTATCATCCGCCCAATCATCGCCCGATATTTTAAGTGTAGTAACTTCTTGAATATGCGAGGCCAAGGCCGCTTTTATTGGTGTTTCGCCTATTTTTGTTTGCTCTAAAAATACTGTCACAAATTCAGGCACTGGAACACAAACGCGCCTAAAAGCTTTTGGTAATGCCTTAATCAAGTAAATGAGTTTTTCGCGCAACATGCCAGGCACTAGCCACTCGGTTTGCGTTGGGTCAAGCTGATTAAGTAAGGCAAGCGGAATCGTGGCGGTCACACCATCCAACACATGACTAGGCTCAAAGCGATATTTAAGCGGCACCTCAACACCACCTAACATCATATTTTCAGGAAACTGCACGGCGGTAACTGCATCCGCGCCATGGCGCATCAAATCATCACGCGTTAAATATAAGAGTTTAGGGTTGAGCTTTTCAGCGCCTTCGCGCCACTTTTCAAAACTTGCCGCATTCACAATGTCAGCTGGAATTTTAGTATCGTAAAAAGCAAATAATTGATGCTCATCGACCAATACGTCTTGCCGGCGTGCTTTATGTTCCAACTCCTCTACTTCCGCAATCAAGCTTTCATTCGCTTTGAAAAAAGACGCGCGCGAATCAAAGTCACCATTTGCTAACGCCTCACGAATAAATATTTCACGAGACTCTTTAATATTTATAACGCCATAATGCACACGGCGTTTTGGAATAATCGTTAAACCATAAAGTGAAACACGTTCCCACGCATTCACCATGCCCATTTTTCTATCCCAACGCGGGTCTGAATAATGGCTTTCTGTTAAGCCACGCGCTAACGGCTCTATCCAATCTGGCTCAATTTTAGCTACGCAACGCGCGTATAATTTAGTGGTATCTACCAACTCTGCTGCAATCACCCATTTTGGTCGAGTTTTCTTGAGCGTAGAACCAGACGCGACATAAAATCGAATGCCGCGCGCGCCTGCGTAGCTATCATTATCGCCATCTTTAAAGCCAATATTACCTAGCAAACCCACAAGTAACGCTTTGTGAATTTGCTCAAAATTTGCAGGTTCGGTGTTTAACTTAAAGTCCATTTCATCTGTAATTTGCTTAATTTGGCTGTACAACTCGCGCCATTCCTTTAAGCGTAAAAATGATAAAAAGTTAGCATGGCATTGATTAAGTAAATCTTTATTAGATTTTTTATTCTTTAAAGCATGATCAAAAAAGTCCCATAGCTTTAAAAAGCTCATAAAATCTGAACCTTCGCCTGCAAACTTACTGTGTGCCGTATCCGCAGCTTCGCGCTTATCCATTGGTCTCTCGCGCGGGTCTTGGATACTCAGTACACTGGCAATAATTAAAATTTCTTGTAAACAATTTTCACGTTTTGCCGCTAAAATCATGCGGCCCACTCGTGGGTCTAATGGCAATCTTGCAAGCTGCAAGCCTGTTTCGGTAATTTGACGTTTACTATCTACCGCGCCTAACTCTTGTAATAGCTGGTAGCCATCAGCAACTAGCCTTGTAGAAGGCGCTTCAATAAATGGAAACTCAGTTACATCACCTAAACGCAAAGCAGCCATACGCAAAATAACGCTAGCCAGTGAACTACGTAAAATCTCAGGTTCTGTAAATTCTGGTCGGCCTTCAAAATCCAGCTCAGAATAAAGTCGCACACAAATGCCACTAGAAACACGCCCGCAACGTCCAGAGCGCTGTTTAGCCGCTGCCTGGCTAATTTTTTCAATTTGTAGTTGCTCGACTTTTGCACGCGGGCTGTAACGATTCACCCGCGCCAAACCAGCGTCTATGACATACTTAATACCGGGCACAGTTAAGGATGTTTCTGCCACATTGGTTGCTAATACAATGCGTCTTGCACTATGACTTTTAAAAATTCTTTGCTGATCTTCTAGACTTAGGCGTGAAAAAAGCGGCAACACTTCAATATGCTTTAATTTAGCCGAACGCCCTTGGTATTTTCGTAAATGGTCAGCTACATCACGGATTTCGCGCTCTCCCGGTAAAAACACTAAAATATCGCCATCGCCTTGTCGCAATAAATCATCTGCCGCATCTAAAATAGCTTCTTCAATCGCCTCTTCCTCATCATCCTCTTCAAGCCAACGTGCCTCGGTTTTGGCTTTGCGGATTATCCCAAAGACTGTTTCATCGTTACTATCAAACTGCGCATTTTCAGTTTCCGCGTCTTGTCCTATTAGAAAGTCAACTTTTGACCTAAAACCTGCTTTACCAAGGGGACGATAACGAATTTCTACTGGATAAGTACGTCCAGAAACTTCAATCACTGGTGCGCCATTAAAGTGTTGGGAGAATCTATCCGCATCAATTGTGGCAGAAGTTACAATGACTTTTAAATCAGGGCGCTTTGGTAGTAATTGTTTTAAGTAGCCGAGTAAAAAATCAATATTTAAGCTACGTTCATGCGCTTCATCAATAATAATTGTATCGTAAGTATTTAAAAACCGGTCGCTTTGTGTTTCTGCGAGCAAAATGCCGTCTGTCATCAGCTTAATGTAGTTAAGTTCGCCTAACTTGTCATTAAAACGCACTTTAAAACCTACAATTTCGCCCAACTGGCTTTTTAGCTCATGTGCAATACGTGAGGCAACTGAGCGTGCCGCAATGCGCCGTGGCTGCGTATGCCCTATTAAGCCCGAAACACCGCGACCAAGCTCTAAACAGATTTTAGGTAATTGCGTGGTTTTACCAGAACCAGTTTCACCACACACAATAACCACTTGGTTCTTTAAAATAGCTTCTGCAATCTCTGCTTTTTTGCCACTTACAGGTAGCTCTAAGGGGTAATCAGGTTTTGGTAAATTACATAAACGCTGCTGATATTTAAATTGCGAGCGTTGAATTTTTTGCGTAATTTCACTTAATAACTTTTCAACAGGCTTTTGTTGTTGCAGAGAATTACTTGCTTGATTGAGTCTATTTTTTAGCAAAAAACGATCTACAATCATGCAGGTTGATAGTTGTTTGAGTAAAGTTTGAACGTGCTGCGCGGGTGTTAGGCTATTGGTCATATTGCGCCAATTTTATCACGTCAACATTGTCTATACGACAGCGGGATTTCACAATACTACTCATTTACTAAATAGAATTTAGCTATTCATAGATACAATCATTAAATGCGTGTCCAGCAATCTAAGCATTACATTTCAATAAAAATAAAGTCATTCGTAGCTAACGCGTAAAAAACTAGCAAATCTTGGTTTACCATTTGGAGTTTTATCTCGATAGCGGTATGTGACTATATTCCCGTTTTTGGAGGACGTTAGTGCTGCGGGTCTGAAAATCCTGTACCCAGTTTAAATCGCACCCCTCACTCGTTTCAACAAAAGTGCGCCTAACTTGCCTTTGTTTTTCCCTTTTTCAGCGACATGAGCAATTACCATTGCTTCTGCATCGTATTGCAATTTTAGTTTTAGTAATACATCACATCTACCAGTTGTATATTCAGAATCTGTAAGATGTAGCATTTAACCTTCATCTCCAAGCGCCACGGCTTTCTATGGTGTGGTGTTGATGTCGTGTATCCTCTCATTGCGATATGAAGTTAGGAGTCAAATGGAAACTATTATAGAAGGCTATAAGCAAATATTTAGAACAGTAATATTGACGGCAATCTTTGCAATGCTAGCCTTAATACCTTTTTTACTTGCTACATGCCTGCGCTCTGAAATTCAATAGCTATTGGAGACTGTTGCTATTGGCGGTCTTCTTAGCTAAACCCTGTCAACATTGGTTGTGGTGTCAGCCCTGTGTCACCGTTTTGAAGAAGAAGGAATATAAGCTCAAACAGGAGTTTTCTCATTAAGGAAATTAAAGCGGTCATTGAGCCTCATCGCCCAGCTAAAATTCGCTTAGCATTGAGTAATATTAAGGTTTTTCCTTGCATGACCTTAGGCAAAACGGTTGAGTTCGGTCACTTTGCTGTCAAGCCAGTATAAGGCGTTAGAGAGTAACCGTCAGATTAAAGCACTTAAGTGCAAATTGAAATTTGGCGTGTCAGATGAGTTGCTAAAAAGTGAGCTGCATATTATTGTAGAATTAAGACTCACTTGTGAATTTGGGGATGGTGTTGCCTTGGTTCCATCGATTGAGCGCATCAACAGGTATTCCGCATAAATTAAAGTGATTGAACGTTAAAACGTATTTAGTAACTTGACAACCTAATCTCATCCCTTAGGCACTAAATGTTACAGTGGAATCCTGTATTAAAGCTTAAAAGCAATTGCTGCTTTGATTTATGCACAATTATTTTTGGTATAAACTGACTATTAAAGATTTTGTGTGTGAGGGTCTCAGATGATTATCTGGTTTAAATTCGCTTTGTGTCTTGCCGTCATAGGCTATGCAGGTTATTTTCTTTCGCGTTACGGCGACATCATTGCTGAAAAAACCGGTATGTCTGCTACATGGGTGGGTCTTATCTTACTGTCTACCGCCACATCTCTTCCTGAGCTTATTACGGGTATCTCAGCTATAACTTTGGCCGATGCGCCAAATATTGCCGTTGGCAATGCGCTGGGTAGCACTATATTTAATCTTGGGTTTCTGATCATACTAGATGCTATTTATCAGCAAAATACGCTGTATAGCCGTGCGACACAGGGGCATATTTTATCTGCTTCATTGGGATCGCTGATGATTACTTTTGCTGGCTTTAGCTTGTTGTTAGATCATGCAAGCATGAGTCCTGTGCTTGGCCATGTGGGGCTTTATACGCCATTTTTTGTACTCATTTATTTTGTAGCTATCCGTTCAGTACATCGCTATGAGTATCGCACAAAGGATGTATACACCGAAGCCTCCATAAAGCGTTATCCGCAAGTGACGCTTCGACAAGCAATTATTGGATACGCACTTGCTGCAGTTGCGGTGATAGCAGCTGGTTCATGGCTGCCTTTCGTTGCTGAAGATATTGCCGAGATGATGGGCTGGGGGCAAAGCTTTGTTGGCACCTTGCTGGTAGCTACAGTAACCTCTGCACCAGAAGCAGTGGTCACTATCTCGGCCTTGCGCATAGGTGCGCTGGATATGGCGATCGCCAACCTGCTAGGCAGCAACTTATTTAATGTCATCTATTTAGCGGTAAATGACTTACTTTACACTAAGGGTCCACTTCTTGCTAGCGTGGATAGCAGCCACGCGCTCACGGCATTTACTGCTGTGATGATGAGCACACTTGTGATAGTGGGTATTATTTTTAAGCCACAGCAACGTGCAGTATTGAATCTCACTTGGATTAGCTTAGGTTTGCTAATGCTCTATATAGTTAATACGTGGATACAATTTCAATATGGTCAATAAAGGGCATTCTTAATAGCTCAATCCTCTTCAGAACATTCTGTTACTCATAATAAAAATTCCTTGAAATTAATAGATCGCGCCAGTATTATTTTGTAACTAATTTCTTTATTTAAAATTTAAATTGTTTTGATCATACTAAACTAGATAATAAAAGCGTTTAATGGCACCACTAATTATTTGGGTTTTTTTTAATTTTTGCCCTCGTAATGCAATTCCTAAAGAGCCTAGCATCTTTTTTGAGGATGTGTTGCAAGCTGGCAAGTGGCGTTTTAGTATGAGTCTATGCAAGTTTGCGTACAATGGATTTGTATGACACGCACTGGGGTTATTATTAAAGCACTGGCGCAATCATTTTCTGCGGTCAACTATAATGCTATGAACTTAGCACATAATAATACATGCACTTACTGTGACGTATTTGCAGGTATTGCGGGTACAAGGGTGTTACTACCTTCGGGACTTGGCAGGTTACTACGTAATTGTATTGCTGGTAACTCTTTCTCAAGCTAAGTCCTTGTTGAGCCACTAGTTAAGGTACTGAAATATAGGTTTTTGAAATAATGCACTCACCATTTAACGAACTTGCTCTGCTACTAGCCATTACTGCCTCTATAGGCATCTTAGCTGTGCGCTATCGTCAGCCACTAATCCTAGTTTATATCATTGTAGGCATCGTGGCTGGGCCAATGGTATTGGGTTGGATTACGATGCATGATCCGTTGGAACTGCTAGCGCAGATTGGTGTTGCTGTGCTGCTGTTCACGGTAGGCCTCAAGCTTGACTTGCACTTGGTACGCCGACTCGGCCCAGTAGCTTTGGCTACGGGGCTTGGCCAACTTATGTTTACCATCCTGTTTGGCTATTTACTGGGTATCGTTTTGGGTATGAATCATCTCAAAGCGCTTTATGTAGCAATTGCACTGACATTTTCAAGCACAATTATTATTATCAAGTTACTATCTGATAAGCGTGAGCTCGATTCATTGCACGGGCGTATCGCAGTTGGCTTTCTAATTGTTCAGGACATTGCGGTTGTCATCGCTATGATGGCCATGAGCACGCTGAACATGGGTGCTGAGTCAGGCGTGATTGAAACACTGGGTATCGTAGTATTGAAACTCGCTGCTTTTGGTTTGTTGCTGGCTCTCATTATGCGTTATGTGTTACCACGCTTGCTCGATTTAGTAGCGCGCTCACAAGAACTTATGCTCTTATTTGCCATTGCCTGGGGTATAACGCTGGCAACCCTGGGAGAAACATTGGGGTTCAGCAAAGAGGTTGGCGCTTTTCTGGCTGGATTCTCACTCGCATCTTCGCCCTATCGGGATACGATGAGCAGTCGACTTAACCCAGTGCGGGATTTTCTGCTACTGTTCTTTTTCCTCGATTTAGGTTCAAGGCTCGAGCTTCATACCATTGATGGCCAAATAGGGGACGCCATATTACTCTCTGCCTTTGTGCTAATAGGCAATCCATTGATTGTCATGGCCATTATGGGCTACATGGGTTACCGCAAACGCACCGGCTTTATGGCGGGGCTTACCGTGGCACAAATTTCCGAGTTCTCTATTGTTTTTGTTGCCATGTGCGTCACCTTAGGACATGTCGGCGATGACGCACTTGGTTTAGTGACACTGATAGGTTTAATCACTATCAGTGTTTGCACTTATATGGTATAGCAAGCTTCCCCTCTTTACGAACGGCTCAAGCGTTGGATAAGCTGGCTTGAGCGAAAAATACCGTTCCGTGAGCAAGTGTCTACAGATACCCTTACAATGGATCCCGAGATTATAATCATCGGAATGGGGCGCTATGGTGGGCTGTTGGGGAAAAGGTTATACCAAGATGGTGTACGAGTATTAGGCGTTGATTTTGACCCGGAGCGAGTGCAAGAATTACGTCAGCACGGTTTGCAGATGGCATTTGGAGATGTTGAAAATACCGAAATAGCAGACATACTCCCCCTTGGAGAAGCCCACTGGGTGGTCAGCACTATACCTGACCGAAGCCTCAATAATACCCTGATTGTAAGTCTACGTCAGCATGGTTATACTGGATTAGTCGCAGTAGTCGCGCATGCAAATGAAGATGTAATCGCACTGACACAAGCAGGCGCCTCTTATGTATTTTCGCCATATACTGACGCAACTGAGTTTGCTGCAGAAACTCTTTATCGTAGCTTGAAAGCAAAGCAACCATCTAAATGAAAACACATTATGAAACACATTTTTGTAGCTACAGACTTTAGCAAAACCGCTACTTTTGCCGAAAAACGTGCGGGCATGTTGGCCGCAGAATATAGTGCTGATCTGACGCTCTTGCATGTTGTGAGTGACTAGGCGCTAACTAGATTTCGGCAGCTGTTAAAGCATGGTAGTACCCCTAAAAATTCAGACCTGCTAGCCAGTTTCGAAGCAGAATTAAAACAAATCGCCGAGAATCTAGCCAAAATACATGGCATTGCAGTTCATACGCGCTTGATAACTGGGAATCCTCATGACGACATTGCACTTGCGGCCAATGAGGCTAAAGCTGACCTTATGGTTGTGGGAGCCAAGGGTACAGCGATGCGTCAGTTTTTCTTAGGTGCTACAGCCGTGGCAATTATCAGCGAAGCGCAACAACCCGTTTTGGTGGTGAGACAAACGCCACAGACACCTTATCAGCGGGTGGTGGTGGCACTTGATCTTTCGCTTAGCTCAAGCGAGGTGGTGGGTCTTGCTTGCCGTGTTGCTCCGCAAGCCGACATCATCCTAGCGCATGCTTTTACGGTAGAGTTTGAGAGCAAGCTAAGGTATATCGGTGCTACAGAGCAAGACATTCAGCGATACCGACTAGATGCCCGCCTCCATGCGCAGGGCCGAATGCAAATACTGGCAAATAGCTTACCAGCAGAAACAATAACAACCTGTCGCTTAGAGCATGGCTTTCCAGAAGACGTTCTGCCAGCAATGGTTCAGGAAGTCGGAGCAAATTTGCTAGTGGTCGGGAAACACGATACATCAGAATTGAAAGAGCTACTCATCGGTAGCGTGACTAGACATTTGTTATTTGAAGTTACTTGCGACGTACTGGTATTGACAGCGATCCAGAAGACATAAAATCCGACGCCAGCTACTCTGGATAACAGCACTACGTATGCTGGCTCTTACGACAACGATATTGATAGCATGCTGTATGATGTTCGCGATTGAGACTAAATACTGGTGCTGTAAGAGGAGTTGAAGAAGTAAATTTCAAGCTTAGTTCGATGCTATGCTAATGCGTTTAGGAAATTTAGTTGGATTTTAGGATGCGTCTAAAAATTCAATCTCTTTACTTTAGTGTTGAGCTTATCGAAGCATGTTTTATTACAAATTAACGAGTTAAATATTTACTCTTCGACAAGCCTAAAGCGAACGGTAATTCATATAAGTGCTCTTTATAAGTCCAGTTTAGTAGATAAACACGATATTACTGAAAATGGCTTGAATTAGCATTTGGTTGCTTTAACATCAGCTTAATTTGAAAGATTAACAATCTATGACATTTCATGTATCAAAAGAATCTAAAGCATGGCACACCATGCCACCTGAAGCAGTTTCAGCTACGTTAGAGGTTGTACCTTCTATCGGCCTGAGTGAATCTGATGTAGCCGAGCGCCTGCAGCAGTTTGGCGAAAACAAACTAATTGAAGCGGCTCCACGCCCGCTTTGGCTGAAATTCTTTGATCAATTTAAAAACTTTCTAGTGATTGTTCTTCTATTTGCGGCTTTACTAGCTTGGGCAATTGGCGATTTGAAAGATGCCGTTGTTATTCTAATTGTCGTATTATTTAATGCGGGGCTCGGTTTTTATCAGGAGCATCGTGCAGAGCGCACGCTGGCAGCTTTAAAAAGCATGCTCGCCGCCCATGCGCGCGCGCGACGTGATGGACAAATTATTGAGTTGGACGCTACGCAACTGGTTCCTGGCGACATCGTATTACTGGAAGCTGGCGACCGCATTCCTGCTGATGGACGCTTGCTGGCCGCGCATAACCTTGAAGTAGAAGAGGCTGCATTGACAGGTGAGTCTCATGCCGTAGGCAAGTCAACAATAACGCTGGACCAGACTGAGCTACCGCTAGGTGACCGAATTAATCTGCTCTATATGAACACGGTACTGACAAGAGGTCGCGCAGAGTTGCTGATCACCGCGACTGGTATGAGTACCGAGATGGGTAAACTGGCAGGCATGATTGCGAAAGCGGATGAAGGCAAAACCCCACTGCAAAAACAACTTGACACCCTGGGGAAAAAACTCGCCGCCATCGCTGGCGTGGTGGTGATGCTGATTTTCGTACTAGACTTCTTACGTGGGAAGCCTTGGGCAGAAGCAGCTATGACGGCGGTGGCATTAGCTGTTGCCGCTATTCCTGAAGGTCTACCTGCTGTTGTCACAGTAACGCTTGCAATTGGCATGTGGCGCATGGCAAAGAATAAAGCTATTTTAAAAAAATTGTCTGCTGTTGAAACGCTAGGTTCTACCACGGTGATTTGCTCTGACAAAACTGGCACCCTGACCATGAATCAGATGACCGCGCGTTCGGGTTGGTTTGCAGGCAGTCGTTTTGCAGTCAGTGGCGAAGGCTATTTACCTAAAGGTGAAATCCAATTAGACAACACTATGCAAGATTTGCGAACACTTCTTTTGCCTATGGCGCTTTGTACGGATTCTCGCGTGCATGATGGTCAGCTTATCGGTGACCCAACCGAAGGTGCGTTGTGGGTTCTCGCTCAAAAAGGCGGGCTTGACCCGGAGTATGAGCAAGAGGAGCAGCCGCGTATTGCGGAAATTCCGTTTGACTCTGCGCACAAGTTTATGGCGACATTTCATCATGCTGGTGAGGCAGTGGAGATGCTTATTAAGGGCGCGCCCGATGTGTTATTAACGCATGCTAATGCTTGGCTTAGTGAGTCGGCTGAAATACCGCTGGATGCAAAAATGCGCCACAATATTGAGGCTGAAAACGCGCATCTGGCAAGCCAGGCTTTGCGTGTACTGGCGGTAGCGCGGCGCGTAATTCCTGCACGGGATTTTGACCCAGCGGGCGACCTAATGGCTTGGGCTGCAGACTGGACTTTTCTCGGGCTAGCTGGCTTGATGGATCCGCCGCGTCCCGAGGCGAAGCAAGCCATCGCACAATGCAAGCGTGCAGGTATTCAGGTTAAAATGATTACTGGCGACCATAAAATTACTGCGGCGGCCATCGGGCGCGAACTTGGTCTGGATGATGATGTTGTGAGTGGTGCGGAATTAGATCAAATGAGCGAGACTGAACTTGTCAAACGCATTGATAGTATCGCTATATTCGCCCGTGTTTCACCCGAGCACAAGGTTAAAATTGTCAATGCGCTCCGTGCGGATGGTCACATTACCGCCATGACAGGCGATGGCGTGAACGACGCGCCAGCTCTGAAAGCCGCTGACATCGGCGCAGCGATGGGCATTACAGGTACGGCAGTGACTAAGGAGGCTGCAACTTTGATTCTTACCGATGACAATTTTGCTACCATTGTCAAGGCCGTGGAAGAAGGCCGCGTAGTATACGACAACATTATCAAGTTCGTACGCTTCCAGCTATCTACTAACATCGGTGCGATTCTTACTGTGCTGGCGGCCACTTTACTAAGCTTGCCCACGCCGTTTACTGCGATTCATCTGCTGTGGATCAACATCATCATGGACGGCCCGCCCGCGATGACACTCGGCGTTGAACCTGCTCGACCAGGAATTATGCAGGATAAACCACGTCTGCAATCAGCGCAGATTCTTACATTACCACGACTCGGGCGTCTAGTCCTGTACGGTGTCACGATGATGGTTGGTACTTTATTCATGTTTCAATATGGGCTTTACACACAGAGCCCGAACTACGCTTTAACGCTAGCCTTTACGACGTTTGTGTTGTTTCAGTTCTTTAATGTATTTAATGCCCGTGCGGAACATAACAGCGTTTTTAATGTTAATTTTTTTAGTAATGGTAAGTTGTGGCTGGCTTTGATTGGCGTACTTGCCTTGCAGGTTATGGCAGTTCATTGGCAGCCTGCACAAATTATTTTCGGTACTACAGATTTGTACTTGAAAGACTGGCTGTGGGCTGGATTAACAGCTTCAAGCGTGCTGCTGCTGGATGAAATGCGTAAGTTTTCCGTTAAATTGTTTCATTTGATGACAAAAGGACGCGCCAAAAAGCGCAAAGTATAAAATTTAATACATTAATTATAATTAACAAAAAGCCATCCTCTCAATTACCTAAGTTGCAGCCTTTGCAGACCGAAAAAGAAATAACCGCGATCATGAAAAAATTCAGCAGTTGGTTGAATATCCCGGCAGCGAAGCTGGTGCTTAGGATATTGCCGAGCTGTATAAAGAAATGCTACTCAAACGTGTCATTTCGAAAAAACCAACCGCATTGCTTAATGACTAGAACCAACGTCAAGCCAATGAAATAGGAAGTTTGCATTTGTATTGCAGATGGCATACTAGAGGCAACTAAAAAGCTATTGTTAAATGTGTTGGGAGATAAAAATCTCTAGCTATTTATTTGCAAATTTAATTGCAGAAATCAAGTGATTATCAATCGCTAATCCAAAAAACACTTAGCCAAAACGCGCTTGTAAAGATTCCAAGTTAAGCTCTGACAAAATACTATGGATTCTTTCCGTTGCATTCTTGCGTTTTTGCCCAGTATATTTTGCAATAATGAGCTCATTTTTCATGGAATGCTCCCAGCCAACAAGCTCAGTCACAGTCACGCTATAGCCAGCCGATTCAAGTTGCAAACACCGTAGTACATTGGTAATTTGGCTACCAAATTCACGCGTATGTATCGGGTGTCGCCAAATTTCTGAAAGTGGCGTTTTGCCGAAACTTTCATTTTTATTTTTTCGCAAGACTTCTGCCACTTCTGCTTGGCAGCATGGCACTAACACCATATATTTAGCTTGCTTGACTAAGCCAAACTGTATGGCATCATCGGTCGCGGTATTGCAGGCATGAAGTGCGGTCACAATGTCAATTTGTGCGGGAATTTCATTCGATTTAACCGACTTTTCTACCGACATGTGTTTAAAATCCATGCGGTCAAACTGTAAATCTGCAGCTAACTGTTTGGATTTTTGCACCAAATCTTCACGCGTTTCTATGCCAATGACTTTTCCAGCCGATTGCTGTTTTAATAACAAATCATACAAAATAAACCCCAAGTAAGACTTGCCCGCGCCGTGGTCTACTAGCGTTGGATTTGCATTATTCGCCAGCACATCGTTAAATAATGGCTCAATAAAATTCACCAAGTGATACACCTGCTTTAATTTTCGGCGACTATCTTGATTTAATTGACCATCACGCGTGAGAATATGCAGCGCTTTAAGTAAGTCTAGCGATTGGTTGGGTTTAATTTCGGGTATTTGCGTCATTGCGCAATTTTAATGCATTAATACTGAACACTGCATATAAAATGTTTAATGGCGCGCACAATGTTAAAATGTGTCTATAAAAAACCGTTAAGTTTTTTATCTTAAAATAGCAAAACCGTTAAGTTTTTTTACAAAATTAATTAAGCAACATGATTCAAGTTTACATTTAGGAAAACACATGGCAATTCAATGGTATCCAGGGCACATGACCCAAGCGCGTAAAAAAGCAGAAGAAACCATGGAGTTTACAGACATCGTCATCGAGGTGTTAGATGCGCGCGTGCCTGAGGCGAGTCATAACCCTGTGATTAATGACATGCGTTTATTTCGTCAGCGCCCGAATTTAAAAATCTTAAATAAAGCAGATTTAGCAGATCCAGCCGCCACGCAAGCTTGGCTTAATTATTTTAATCGCCAACCGAACACTAAAGCGGTTGCGCTTAGTTGCAAAAAACCTGGTGAAGCCAATAAAATCCCTAAGTTATGCTTAGCCTTAACCCCGCACCGAGGCACACATCTAAAACCGTTACGCATGCTGATTATGGGTATTCCAAACGTGGGTAAATCTACCCTCATGAACGCGCTATTAAATCGTCGCGTAGCAAAAGTAGGCGATGAACCTGCTGTCACAAAAAGCCAACAACGCTTTGATTTATCTGAAACCATGAGCATTACCGATACCCCTGGCATGATGTGGCCAAAAATTCAATATGAAAGCGACGGCTATATGCTCGCCGCCAGTCATGCAATTGGCAGAAATGCAGTGATTGATGAAGATGTGGCAGTATTTTTAGCAGATAATTTACTTAAGAACTACCCCGCCTTATTAAACATGCGCTATAAATTAGACACGATAAAGCAAGAGGGGAAGTTCTTAGACGTCAAACAAATGGACGGCGTAGATTTACTTGAAGCCATTGCCAAGCGCCGCTCTTACAAGCGCCATGATGGCTTATGGGATACCGAAAAAACTGCGGTGGCTTTTTTAACCGATTACCGCAGCGGTGCAATTGGCAGAATTAGTTTAGAAACACCGCAAACCCGTTTAGCGATGATTGCCGCTACAACGCTAGTCAATCAAGATGAATCTGGTGATTTAGAAGCTTCAATAGACAAAACAGGTGAGCTTTCAGCAGAGTAATGAACTACCCAGCTTTACATTGCGAATCAAAATATTGAACCATATAGATTTTAAAAAGTAAAAATCATCGCTGTTGTAAAAATCAAACTATCTTTATTTAGCCCGTCATCATGGGTAAAAATCTTATCTTTGCTATAAAACTTTCTTAATTCCGCCCGCAGATTAATATTTTTAAAAAACTGGTAATCAATGTTGGCAGAATAGCTTTGCGTTCTAAAACCGTTCGGTGCGTTCGTTTCAACAATCACACCATTGGTATCTTGATAATATTCAGCGCGCGCCGCTATAGAAACTGTGTCTGAATAGCGATATCGCCCAATTAGCACTGGGGATAGCCAAATATCGTAACTATCACTTCCACGTACTTTTTGCTGTGCGCCTATATCAAAGCCAGCGATTAAACCCCAGCGTTCATCAAATTGATATTGCGCATAAAAGTTGTGAAAATAGCGCATTTTACGGTCTCGATCAGATTGGTCATTACCAATTAATGAACTACTATTTAGGGTGAGCTGCGGGCTAGGTTGATAAGTGAGTTGATGTCCAAAGGTAGGCGTTGTGTTTCCATCAGCGCGTTGAATGCGTTGCCAGCCATTTAAAATTAATGCACTTGCATACCAACGTTTATCCTCTGAAGTATAAGAAACCTTAGCTCCAGTTTCAAAATAAGGTGAATTATCAGCAAGTATACTACGCGTTAATGTCCAATTTTGAAGGCCAATCGCACTTTCAAAACCAACATGAGATGGCATCACTCCTGCGTCTAGCCATAGATTA
>JBDNJL010000089.1:0-3894 GCA_041687795.1 Methylotenera sp.
CAATTGTTTCTCATCCACTTCATTGGGCGCGTTTGTCATCAAGCACTGCGCACGTTGTGTTTTTGGAAATGCAATTACATCACGGATTGATTCAGCGCCAGCCATTAAGGTCACCAAGCGGTCTAAACCGAATGCTAAGCCGCCATGCGGTGGTGCGCCATATTGAAGAGCATCGAGTAAGAACCCAAATTTTTCTTGTGCTTCTTCTGGCTCAATTTTGAGTGCATCAAATACTTTAGATTGCACTTCTTGTTTGTGAATACGCACTGAACCGCCGCCTACTTCCCAGCCGTTTAAAACCATGTCGTAGGCTTTTGATAAGCATGCGCCTGGGTTTGATGTGAGCAAATCTTCGTGGCCGTCTTTCGGTGCGGTGAACGGGTGATGCAATGCCGCCCAACGGTCGTTTTCTTCATCGTGCTCAAACATTGGAAAATCCACAACCCATAATGGCGCCCATTTGCGACCATCCACATGACCTTTATCGTGTCCCACTTTTAAGCGTAACGCGCCTAGTGCTTCGTTCACTATTTTGGCTTTGTCTGCGCCAAAAAATATAATATCGCCGTTTTGCGCGCCAGTTAAATCAATCATGGCTTGCAAAGCTTTCACGTGTATGTTTTTCACAATCGGACTTTGTAAGCCTTCTTCATTTAGTTTAGTCACATCATTAATTTTGATGTACGCCAAACCTTTTGCACCGTATATTTTTACAAATTCGGTATACGCATCAATCTCAGAGCGCGAAATTGCCGCCCCATTAGGCACGCGAAGAGCAGCTACTCGACCGCCAGCCATATTAGCCGCACCTGCAAATACTTTAAAATCTACGTCTTTCATCACGTCAGATAACTCGGTGATTTCTAGCGTCACGCGCATATCAGGTTTATCTGAACCATAACGCGTCATCGCCTCGGCAAAAGGCATGCGTGGAAATTGCGCTGGCAAATCAATATCCTGCACACTTTTAAACATTTTGCGAATCATGTCTTCAACCGTGTTCATGATTTCTTCTTCAGTCATGAACGATGTTTCAATATCCACTTGGGTGAATTCTGGCTGACGATCTGCACGCAAATCTTCATCGCGGAAACATTTAGTAATTTGAAAGTAACGGTCAAAGCCAGATACCATGAGTAATTGTTTAAACAGTTGTGGTGATTGTGGCAACGCGAAAAACTGCCCTGCATGAACACGGCTTGGTACTAAATAATCACGCGCGCCTTCAGGCGTGCTGCGTGTGAGCATAGGTGTTTCAACTTCAATAAAACCGTTTGCATCTAAATGGTCACGCAAAGTTTTAGCCACGCGATAACGCAGCATTAAATTCTTTTGCATCGCAGGACGACGCAAATCAATGTAGCGGTGTTGTAGGCGCACGGTTTCAGTAAGGTTTTCATCATCCAACATAAATGGTGGCGTGAGTGAGGCATTTAAAATTTCAATCTCGCTCGCAAGCATTTCAACTTCACCTGTTGGAATGTTTGCATTCGCCGTGCCTTCAGGACGTGCGCGTACTTTGCATACAATTTTAAGCACAAATTCATTGCGCACAGATTCTGCAATGGCAAATGCTTCTTTGGTGTCTGGATCAATCACAATTTGCGCCATGCCTTCACGGTCGCGCAAGTCAATAAAAATCACGCCACCGTGATCACGACGGCGATGTGCCCAACCGCATAAAGTCACTGTTTGGCCGATATGGTCGCGGTTTAAATGGCCGCAGTAATGTGTACGCATCATAGTAATTTCTTAAAGTTTTGTAGATTGAAAAATGAGTATTTAAATTGGTATTAAAAGTTTACAAATGTGTCTTATAAATGTGTCTGTAAAAAACCGTTAAGTTTTTTACAAAAGTTAAAGCAAAACCGTTAAGTTTATGTACGAAATATAAAGCAAAACGGTTAATATTTTGTTTCTAATAGTGGTTTGGGTTTGGCTGGTGGTGAAACTACCCCCATAGAAATAATGTATTTTAAAGCCGCATCTACTGTCATCTCTAATGGTTTTATATCTGCGCGCGGCATCATCAAAAAATAGCCACCCGTTGGGTTGGGCGTGGTGGGCACATATACACTGACGTAATCGCCATCTAAATGGTTTGCAACGTCACCACCTGGCGTGCCAGTGATGAAGGCAATCGTCCATGATCCTTCGCGCGGAAACTGCACCAAAACCGCTTGGCGAAACGCATTGCCAGAATCTGAAAATAAAGTATCAGACACTTGTTTAACGCTGGCGTAAATAGATTTAACTACTGGCACGCGTGCCAGTAAGCTCTCCCACACCAAAATGAGTTGTTGACCAAAAAAGTTAGTGGCAATAACGCCTGTGACAAAAATAATGAGCAAGGTTAGTATGGCACCCATACCTGGAATTTCTAACCCTATTTGCGCCTTTGGGCGCCAACTTACTGGCAGCAGTAACAAGCTTTGGTCCATCATGCCAATGATACTTGATAGCACCCACACCGTAATAAAGAGCGGCACCAGTACGAGTAAGCCTGTAATAAAGTATTTTTTCATGAATAAAATTTAAGTATAAATTGAATTAATGGCAAGCATTTAATGACACGCACAGCCAGTAGCACAAGCGGCGGAGGGTGCAGCTTCCGCTGGTTTTGTTTCAGTTGTTTTTGTGTCAGCGTTTGCATTCGTTGGCGCGCTAACAGCAGGTTTGCCGCTATTTTTAAAATCCGTCGCGTACCAACCCGTGCCGTTTAATTGAAAGCTGGGCGCAGAAAGTTGCTTGCTAAAGGTTTCAGCGCCACAGCTTGGGCAAGCTTCAACACTTGGCGCACTCACTTTGCGCATCACTTCGTCTTTATGGCCACAACTACTGCATTGATAATCGTAAATTGGCATGGATAAATTAAACGCTAAATTTCAAAAGCATAATTATACCTCACAGCTAGCACCAATGCGATGTTAAGTCATCTGTGAAAAGATTAACTCTTATTTATAAACAATGGCTTAATTACATGAAATCAATAGTTTTACTTTTTAATAAAAAAATACTTAACGGTTTTTTACAGACACATTTTCACAAATAATGATCGACAGTCATTCTGGACATTCACTTTATTACACAATGTTGTAAATGTGGACTAAGCTGTCAGTGGACTTGGCTGCAAATTCACATATGCAATTTATTAAAGGAATTGTCATGGCACTGCATCATGCACTCTCTGGCGAGTTGATTGATATTCGACCTTATAGAAATAATCTTCAGCGTGAAATTAATAAGACGTTATATAAATCAGAACATCTGGAAGTTTTTCGTATGGTGTTAACCGCAGGAAAAGAGTTTCCTCCGCATAAAGTAAAGGGAGAAGTCACTGTTCAGTGTATTGAAGGCAGCATTGAATTTTCCATTAACGGTGTAAGTGAAGTAATGCATGAGGGCAGCCTAAAATGCTTAGCAGGCGGTGAGATGCATGCATTAAAGGCAGTTGAAGATAGCTCTGTACTTGTTACTATTTTGTTACATGGCGCTTAGCAAACGCCTAGTTTATTAGTTAAATCACTAAGAAATTATTTTAATAATTGCAATATGAATTGCAAGGTTGTTCGGCTATCCCTGTTGCACTATTTCCTCAGTCACGCCGCACATGCGGTTCGCAGGCACAGCAATATCAATCAATTTTGGTTTAGGTAATTTTAAATTATTCATTATCGATAGGAATTCTTCGCAATTTTTTCCAGCCAATCGTGGATTAATCGTTTTCTCTTGGCCAACACAGCTTACTCTCTTACCGCTGTAATCATGGGCTGGATAAATAAGAGTTTCGTCAGGTAAAGTGAAGATTTTTTGGGTAATACTATCGAATAGCATCCGCGCACTACCGCCTTGAAAATCCGTACGACCACAACCGTTAATCAGTAAAGCATCGCC
>JBDNJL010000090.1:0-2695 GCA_041687795.1 Methylotenera sp.
AGCGTTTGAGGCGATTGAGGCGCAGTTTGGTTTAAATCAAGATGGCGTAATAAAAATAATGCGGAGCAATTTAAAGTTAAATTCATTTAAATTGTGGCGCGAACGCACGCATGGGCAAAAGACTAAACACTTAAAACTTCGAAGTCCAGAGGTGAATCGCCATAAAGCGAATCATCGTGTAAAACAATTCTAGGTAAAGTAACTTAAAGCCTGAGATTTAAAGCTTAGCTGAAATAATTATTTTTTTTTGCGTGTAAAAAAATACATGATGACGCCCAAAATAATCATAGGTAAGCTTAACCACTGCCCCATGCTTAAACCTGCGGACAGCAAACCTAAGTAGCTATCAGGCTCGCGAGTAAATTCTACCAAGAATCTAAAGCCGCCATAACCTATTAAGAATAATGCAGAAATTGCGCCAGTTACACGCGGTTTTGCTGAGTAAATCCATAAAATTAAGAATAGCACGATGCCTTCTAAAGCAAATTCGTAAAGCTGTGAAGGGTGGCGTAATTGGGTATCTACGAGCGGAAACACCATGCCATAATCTGCGTTAGTGACTCTGCCCCAAAGCTCTGCGTTGATGAAATTACCCATGCGACCTGCGCCCAAGCCAATTGGTACTAATGGCGCTACAAAATCCATAATGGCTAACCATTTAATTTGATATTTACGTGCAAAAATAAACATAGCAATTAGCACGCCTAAAAATCCGCCATGAAAGCTCATGCCGCCTTGCCAAACAGCAAAAATTTCTAAGGGATGTTGTATAAAATAGGCAAATTGATAAAACAACACATAACCCAAACGCCCGCCTAAAATAACGCCAAGTGCGCCAAAAAATAAGGCATCGTCCAGCATTTCAGTGGTCCAACCATACCAGGTGCGATATTTAATTTGCCATTTGCCCAAGCCCAAAAAGGCTAAAAACCCAACTAAATACATGAGCCCGTACCAATGAATACCAAAATTACCTAGGTGAATTGCAATCGGGTCAAATTGAGGGTGTATGAACATCTACGGTTGACTTTCAGAATAGGGTAAAATACAACATTATACGTTTTTATTGCTTAAAGGTTTATTTATGCCAGCTTATCGTTCAAGAACTACAACACATGGTCGCAATATGGCGGGTGCACGGGCGTTATGGCGTGCGACTGGCATGAAAGATGGCGATTTTGATAAACCGATTATCGCTATTTCAAATTCATTCACACAATTTGTGCCAGGTCACGTACATTTAAAAGATTTAGGCCAAATGGTTGCGCGTGAAATTGAACGCGCAGGCGGCGTAGCAAAAGAATTTAACACCATCGCGGTAGATGATGGTATTGCCATGGGTCACAGCGGCATGTTGTACAGCTTGCCTAGCCGCGATTTAATTGCTGACAGCGTTGAGTATATGGTGAACGCACACTGTGCAGACGCGCTGGTGTGTATTTCAAACTGCGACAAAATTACTCCAGGCATGCTAATGGCAGCATTACGATTAAATATCCCAGTGGTATTTGTGTCTGGTGGGCCGATGGAAGCGGGCAAAGTGAATTGGAATGGCGAAACACTTAAACTCGATTTAGTGGACGCGATGGTAGCAGCGGCAGACGACAGGGTGAGCGATGAAAAGGCGGAAGCGATTGAACGTTCTGCTTGCCCAACTTGCGGTAGTTGCTCTGGTATGTTTACGGCCAATTCTATGAACTGTTTAACGGAGGCTTTAGGATTAAGCTTGCCTGGTAATGTATCTACACTTGCTACCCACGGTGCACGCAAGCAACTATTCTTGCAAGCGGGTCGTTTAATTGTTGATCTTGCAAAACGTCATTATGAACAAGATGATTACAGTGTATTGCCACGCTCAATTGCTAATTTTAAGGCATTTGAGAATGCGGTAAGTTTAGATGTGGCCATGGGTGGCAGTACAAATACAGTGTTGCATTTGCTTGCAGCTGCGCATGAGGCAGAATTAGATTTTACAATGGCTGACATAGACCGTATCTCTCGTAAGGTGCCGTGTGTGAGCAAAGTAGCGCCAGCCACGCAAAAGTACCATATGGAAGATGTCCACCGTGCTGGTGGAGTAATGGGGATTTTGGCAGAATTAAGCCGTGGTGGTTTGATTCATCGTGATATTCCGACCATACATTCAGCCAGTATGGGCGATGCGCTAGACAAGTGGGACATTATGACCACACAAGATGAAGACGTTAAAAAGTTTTACAGTGCAGCGCCCGCTGGCATTGTCACCACCATTGCTTTTAGTCAAAGCATGTGGTGGCCAGAGCTAGATACGGATCGAAAAGAAGGCTGCATACGGGACATTGAGCATGCCTACAGCCAAGACGGTGGATTAGCAGTTTTGTATGGCAATATTGCGCAAGATGGCTGTATTGTTAAAACTGCGGGCGTAGATATGAGCATGTTTGAAGCCGAAGAGTTACGCTACACGACCAGCGTGCCAACCTCTGTACTACGTCTATTTTCTGGGCCTGCACGTATATATGAAAGCCAAGATGCCGCAGTAGAGGGAATTTTAGCCGATCAAGTTAAACCTGGTGATGTCGTGGTTATTCGCTATGAAGGCCCGCGTGGCGGACCCGGTATGCAAGAAATGCTGTACCCAACTAGTTATTTAAAATCTAAAGATTTGGGTAAAGTATGCGCGTTACTTACAGACGGTCGCTTTTCAGGGGGCACT
>JBDNJL010000091.1:0-3432 GCA_041687795.1 Methylotenera sp.
ACTTTACCAGAGGTGCCCATAAGGTTTTCAATATGGTGTCCAACTTCATGCGCGATGACTTAGGCTTGGGCGAAATCACTAGGCGAGTTAAAACGTGTTTTCATCTCTTGGTAAAAACTTAAATCGATATAGACTTTTTGATCGGCTGGACAGTAAAAGGGGCCCTATTGCAGTATGATCTGCGCCACATAAAGTTTGTATTTGACCAGTAAAAGGTACTAATTTATGCGCTTGATATTGCTCACCCGACGCGGAAAAAAATTTGTCCCAAGTATCTTCTGTGCTACCCAATACTTTTGCTACGAACTTTGCCATTGGATCATCTGCTTGAATGGGCCTTGATTCTACAGGTGCATTTTGCTGCAGTCCTTGTTCAATATTTAAGACCACTGCCGGGTCTACACCGAAATACATTGCAGCTAATGCCTACACAATCGTGCCAACGCCTATATCTTCACCAACAATTCGCGAGCCACCGCCGCCGCGTCTATCTTCTAAGTTGCTCCTTTCACGTTTATTGTCTAAATGTATGGCATTTCCTCAAAGATTTTTAATCTTATATTGTTATAGTTAACATTCTTAAACGCCGCGAGAAAATACGCAAGCATCTTGTGTATGGAGTGAATATATTTGTTGGAAAATTACAAAAAAATGTGTCTGTAAAAAACCGTTAAGTTCTTTATTTTAAAATAGCAAAACTGTTAAGTTTGTAATCTTAAAAGAGCAAAAGAGTTAAGTTTTTTTGTAATTGCTTGGGATGAACCTATTTAAAACCACTTAGTAAAGCTATCTCCAAAGCACTTTATATACAAAGCCTGGAAAAGCAAAAACCAAAAACAAACAAGCAGTTACAGCATAAAACTCCCAGCCTTGTGGCGCAGTTTGACCTAAAGTAGCAAACTCTGCGTAATAAGCTAAAGCACCCATTAAAAAATAAAGCACGATAAGTTCTAGCAAACACAATGCAAGATTTTTAGGGCTATGTTTTAACTTAACCACATAAAACAATTTATTAGAAAACCATGGCAAATTTGCCGCTAAAATTGCGAGCGCTAATAATATCCAATTCGTCAAGCTTAACTAGCCCAAACTTTTAGTAATGGCATAAATACAAATCTGCATGAGTTTTTCTGGCATCAATCCAAGTACCAATAATCCAAACGCATTGATGCCTAATACAATCCGCATATCTAATGGCGCGCTAATTGGGGAGTTGTCAATTGGCTCATCAAAGTACATTAGTTTAACCACCCTCAAATAGTAAAATGCGCCAATACACGCCACGATGACGGCAAACACCACAAACCATAAAAATCCGGCGTGCAATGCGGCTTGCAACACGCTGAATTTAGCGTAAAAGCCCAATGTTGGTGGAACACCTGCCATGCTAAACATCACTATTAACATCAAAAACGCATACCAAGGACTGCGTTGATTTAAACCTTTAAAGTCATTTAATTGTTCTGCCTCAAAACCTTTACGTGATAGCAATAAAATCATACCGAAAGCGGCTAAAGTCATCAACACATAGCAAGCGAGGTAAAACATCGCAAATACAAAACCATTCATAGTAACGCTCATTAAGCCGTACAGCATAAAGCCAACATGAGAGATGGTGGAATATGCAAACATGCGTTTAATATTGGTTTGCGCAATGGCAGTAAGGTTGCCCACCACTATAGAAAGCACTGCCATAAAGAGCAACATTTGCTGCCAATCTACTCTTAACTCAGGTAGCGCTTGTACAAGCATACGTATCACAAAAGCAAATGCTGCAAGTTTTGGTACAGACCCAATTAACATTGTTACAGCAGTAGGTGAGCCTTCATACACGTCTGGCACCCACATTTGAAAAGGCACAGCACCAAGCTTAAACGCCAAACCTGCCACAATAAAGACCAAACCCAACACTAATACAGGATGCGTATTACCAACGCCTGTAAGTGCTTGGCCAATTTCTGCAATGTTCAAGCTACCTGTCATGCCGTAAATCATACTCATACCATATAGCAACATACCAGAAGCTAATGCGCCTAATACAAAGTATTTCATTGCAGCCTCTGTAGCGCGGGCGTTGTCGCGGTCTAGCGCAACCAAGGCGTATAAGCTAAGAGAAAGTAACTCCAAACCCACGTATAAGGTCAACATATTCTGACCTGACACCATAATCATCATCCCGACTAATGCAAATAACACCAATGCATAAAACTCACCGCTGAACATATTGCGTTGTTGAATATATTGACGGCTATAGACTAAAATAAGTGAAGTGCCTAAGTAAATCATGAGCTTTAGCACATCAGACATTGCGTCATCAACAAACATGCCAGTAAATGCATAAGACACACCCGCAGAATGCGTGCTTACTGTAACAAAAGCAGCGCCTAACAAGACAAGCTGAGCTAGGCCATAAATAGCTATGCGATTACTAGGCTTAAGAAACAAATCTGCAAGCAGAATAATCATCGCCATACATAAAATAATAATTTCAGGTAAGGCGGCTAAAAGGTCGTAACGTATATTTTCCATGTGCTATAAGCCTGCTGGCAGCTTGCTTTGTGCTAAGTGCGATAAAAGTTGATTAACAGATGCACCGGTCATTTCAGTAAGTGGTTGTGGGTAAATACCAAGCGCCAATACCATCACCGCTAAGATTGCCAAAATTAAAAATTCACGTTTATTAATATCTTTAAGTGCTGCTACTTTTTCATTAGCAATTTCACCATAGATCACGCGCTTAACCATCCAAAGTGTGTAAGCAGCGCCAAAAATTAAGGTAAATGATGCTAAAAACGCATACCAAAAATTGGCTTGAATCGCGCCTAATATCACCATAAATTCGCCCACAAAGCCTGATGTGCCTGGTAGACCACTATTCGCCATTGCAAAGAGTACAAAGAAGGCGGCAAATACCGGCATGGTGTTCGCCACACCACCGTAAGATTCAATTTGGCGACTATGCATGCGGTCATAGAGCACGCCTACGCACAAGAACATGGCTGCAGAAATAAACCCATGCGATACCATTTGCACAATTGCACCTTCAAGCCCTAGTGGATTAAAGATAAAAAAGCCTAAAGTGACAAAACCCATGTGTGAGATAGATGAATAGGCGATGAGCTTTTTCATGTCTTTTTGCACTAACGCTACTAAAGCAATGTAAACGATAGCGATTAAGGATAGTGCAATCATGTAGCCAGATAAATGATGCGCGGCATCTGGAGCTATTGGCATGGCGAAGCGCAGAAAGCTATAGCCCCCAAGCTTTAAGGCAATAGCTGCCAACACTACGGAACCTCCTGTTGGCGCTTCAACGTGCGCGTCTGGCAACCAAGTGTGTACAGGCCACATTGGAATTTTGACAGCAAAAGCAGTAAAAAACGCTAGGAAAATTAATACTTGTACGTTAAGCGGCATTTTGAAATTGTAGTA
>JBDNJL010000092.1:0-2971 GCA_041687795.1 Methylotenera sp.
CCTTGGCCCAGGAGGATTTCAGCTTGGTTCTTTCCCGCCAGGATTTTCGGAATGGAACGGCGACTACCGTGATGTCACGCGAGAGTTTTGGGCAGGCAAAGAAAGCGTGCTATCTAAATTTGCGAGCCGCTTTGCAGCCTCTAGTGATTTGTTTAATGATCAACATCGCAGGCCATGGTCAAGTGTAAATTTTATAACAGCGCATGACGGTTTCACTTTAAATGACCTAGTGAGTTATAACGAAAAACACAATGATGCCAACGGCGAAAACAGTGAAGATGGCGCTAATGATAATCGCAGCTGGAATTGTGGTGAAGAAGGAGAAACCGATTCTGCAGAAGTAAACGCTTTAAGAAGTCAGCAAAAACGTAATTTTTTAGCGACTTTGCTATTGTCACAAGGCGTTCCTATGTTGCTTGCGGGTGATGAATTTAACAACTCGCAGGGCGGTAACAATAATACCTATTGTCAGGACAATGAACTAGGTTGGTTAAACTGGGATAAAGCAGATGACGCGCTAATTGATTTTGTTAGCACACTGACTTCTTTGCGTAAAAAATATAATGCTATTTCCAGAGTGGAATTTTTAACGGGTAAATTAAATCAAAACGGTAATTCTGACGTGGCTTGGTTTAATGTCAATGGTGAAACCATGACTGATGAATACTGGGTGGATCCAAACAATAAATCACTCATCGTAAAATTTGCTTCGCCATTTAAAAATGAGCCATCAATTTTAGTAGTTTTTAATGCCTCGCACGTTGAAGTGAAAGCCAAGATGCCATGTACTGATGCTTATTCGTGGAAAGCAATCATCAATACTACGCCTGATGCTGTGGTCATAAACGGCGAGAATGAAAAGATTTTAGCGCCAAGATCAGTGTATGTTTATGAAGGAAATGCGCTAATCAATTTGCCATAAATTGAATACGAATCTTTAAATTCTGGCTTTAATGTGAAGCAACTGAAAAATGTGTCTGTAAAAAAGCGTTAAGTATTACAGCCAATATTGCTAACCGTTAAAGTTTAATAAACTACTCACTAATGAAAGTTTAATATGAAAAAAAGTATCGCCTATGCTGCAGTTGACCCTAATAAACCATTAGCACCGTTTCACTTAGAAAGAAGAGATACTGGTACAAATGATGTGCAAATCGAGATTTTGTATTGTGGTGTTTGTCACAGCGATATCCATCAAGCTAGAAACGAATGGTCTAACTCTATCTATCCTATAGTGCCAGGACATGAAATTGTTGGGCGTGTTACGCAAGTAGGTGGTGCAGTAAAAGTGTTCAAAGTAGGTGATTTAGCAGGCGTTGGTTGTATGGTAGACTCTTGCGGTCATTGCTCCGAGTGCTCAGAAAACCAAGAGCAATTTTGCGATGCCACAGTGTTTACCTACAACAGCCCAGATAAACACACTAATAAGCCAACTTATGGCGGCTATTCTGACAGTATTGTAGTCGACCAAAAGTTTGTGCTACATATTCCAGAAAATTTAGACTTAGCAGCAGTAGCGCCTTTGCTTTGCGCTGGCATTACCACTTACTCTCCGCTTCGTCATTGGAACGCTAAAAAAGGCGATAAAGTAGGTGTGGTTGGTTTAGGAGGGTTAGGGCACATGGCGGTTAAGCTCGCGCATGCGATGGGTGCGCATGTGGTTTTATTTACTACTTCGCCAGATAAAGTGGCTGATGCCAAACGCCTAGGTGCTGATGAGGTTGTCATCTCAAAAAATGCTGAGGAAATGGCCAAGCATCAATTAACTTTAAACTTTATTTTGAATACAGTGGCTGCGTCACACGATTTAGATCAGTTTATGGCATTGCTAAAACGTGATGGCACCATGTGTTTGGTCGGTGTGCCAGATTATCCGCACCCATCACCTAATATTGCAAATTTGATTTATAAACGCAGAACAATGGCGGGTTCGCTCATTGGCGGTATTAAAGAAACGCAAGAAATGCTAGACTTTTGTGCCAAACATAACATTACTTCTGATATTGAACTCATCCCAATCCAAAAAATTAATGAAGCATATCAGCGCGTGCTAAAAAGTGATGTGAAATATCGTTTTGTAATTGATATGCAGTCTTTAAAAGATGTTAATTAATTTTTTTTATATTTCAATATCTTTAATTAAAGCGCACTAAAAATGTAGACGCAACTCCATTAGCGTGCGCGAGTTAGTCTACATTGTCTACTTGCTACAAATAATATTGGTTTTAAGTTCGCCCACGCTATATTGCACTAAATCAGACCATGCAGTTTTGGCTTCATCAAACGTGGCCGAATTTATAATACTGCCTTGTCCCATTTTTTCTGTATAGTAATCAATGCTTAACGCTTTAAAACGTTTCTTTTTGCAATCGTGCATTTCACGCCATTTGGTAGATAATTCGTTTTTATCTTGCCGATTATAAAAGTCGTATAGCGTTGAAATGGTGACTGTATCGCCTGATTTTTGCAACGTGTCAAAATCAACGTATAAGTTTCCGTCATTGCTAGTTTGAATGAGCGTCCAATCTGCAAACGCAGCGGTTGGGATGATGGTTAAGATGCATATGATAAAAATTCTTTTCACTAGTGACCCTTTTTAAAATAAAAACTTAACGGTTTTTTATGGACACATTTTTACAGACGAAATTCTACAGCATTATGATTACATTGGTTTTACCTCGTTGCAACTTGCATCTAACCATTTTCCACTAATCTCTGCTTTTTCGTCCAACGCATTGCCCTGCGCCGTGCCTGTAAATTTAGTTTGCCCTATAAAGCTTTCTGCACTGTTTAAATGCGCTTCAGCAATGCCTTTGCCTTTAAGATTGGCGCCATTACAAATAAATTCTATTTTATAGTGATTGCCATCGCGGATTGCATTTTTAGTTGCGCAACCTGATTGGTCTTGGTAAAAGTTGGGCAATATTTTTTTGCTCGCCATTTCTGGAGTAACGCAAGTTTTAGAAATTGC
>JBDNJL010000093.1:0-21933 GCA_041687795.1 Methylotenera sp.
TACTTTGTAAACCTTTGCGCTTGAAGTAATCATCACAAACTTAAGGTCATCAGCCAAAGTATTCATTGCATCAAAGCTGGCGTCCGTAGCATAAAAGGCTAACTCTGCCTGGAGCGATGAGCCAACTTGCCCTGTTGCGCGCAGCAATTCAATCTCTTTTGCAGCTAAACCTCGCGCCTCGATAACCGTTTGCCACGCACTAATTTGCATATCATTTAAACCATGTATTGGTAAGTCATACCAAACATCTTCAAACACCGTTTTGTCTACATCAAGCGCTAAAGTCTGCCAAATCTCATTCGCGGTAAAGCTTAAAATTGGCGCTATTAAACGCATCATACAATGCGTAATATGATGCAATGCACTTTGTGCAGATCGACGCGCATGTGAGTTTTCACCAGCGGTATAAAGCCTATCTTTAAGAATATCTAAGTAAAAACCGCCCAAATCTTCTGAGCAAAAGCTCACATATTTTTGCACCGCTAAATGAAACTCGTAACGGTCATAATCAGCCAAAATATTCGTTTGTAATTGTTGAGTTAAATACAAAGCATAACGGTCAATTTCTAGCCAATCGTCTACTGGTAGCAAATCTTTTTTCGCATCAAAGTCTGCAATGTTCGCTAATAAAAATTTGCACGTATTACGAATACGTCTGTAACTTTCTGCCACGCGTTTTAAAATTTCGTCTGAAATCGTAAGCTCGGCGGAGTAATCTGTTGATGCTGTCCATAAGCGCAAAATATCTGCGCCGTAAGTATCCATGACTTTTTGCGGTGCAACTACGTTACCTTTAGACTTACTCATTTTATGGCCACTGCCATCTACCACAAAACCATGCGTGAGCAGGGCATTGTATGGTGCGCGGCCGTCAATCGCACAGCCCGTTAACAAACTAGATTGAAACCAACCACGGTGCTGATCAGAGCCTTCTAAATATAAATCGGCAGGGTATTGCAAGTCTTCACGTCGCTTAAGCACTGAGGCATGAGTAGTGCCAGAATCAAACCACACATCTAAAGTGTCGGTTACTTTTTTGTATTGGTCAGCATTTTCTGGCGCGTTTGCCGCTAAAAATGCGTCTACATCTAAGCTAAACCAAGCTTCAACCCCTGCTTGTTCGGTGAGTAAGGCCGCTTGCTCTAACAAATCAGCCGTTTTTGGGTGTAGCGCACCAGTTTCTTTATGCACAAACAATGGCATTGGCACCCCCCAATTACGTTGGCGGGACACACACCAATCAGGGCGATTTTTAATCATGGCCTCTAAACGCGCACGACCCCAACTTGGGAAAAATTTAGTGTTGTCAACTGCTTGGTTTGCTATTACCCTTAGCTCCTTTGTTGAATGTGCTGGGAATTTTTCCTTATTATTAATCTCGACATCAGAATTAATTCCACCGGGTGGATTAAAGTAAGTCATGCCAATAAACCATTGGTGTGTTGCCAATTGCATGAGTGGTGTTTTATGGCGCCAGCAATGTGGAAGACTATGATTTAAGCGCGCACTGGCAAGTAAGGTACTATTTTCTTGCATAGTCGCCAAAATCACTTTATTCGCTTCTTGGCGACTTAACCCACGTATCGCTTCAAGTTCTACTAGTTCGCTATTAAAAAACTTACCATCACCACCAATTAAAACTCTTGGCTTTTCATTTGGGAAGTTAGCGCGCATGACTAACCAGTCATCATTACCGTGTGCAGCGGCAGTGTGCACTAAGCCTGTACCAGCTTCGGTTGTGACATGATTGCCATAAATAATAGGCACCTCACGCTTTTCAAAGGGGTGATGCAACATTATTGGTGCACCTTGATGATAGGCTTCGACTCTCTCGCTCTCAGGTGGTATTCCTGCTAGCAACTGACCTTCACAGCTACCAATAACTTCATATTGAACAATGGAATATTTGGTCATGGAAGACTCGACTAAATCTTTCGCTAAAATAAGTAATCTGTCTTTTATTTTTAATAAGTTATATTCAATTAATGGGCTTACGCATACCGCTTGATTAGCTGGAAGCGTCCAAGGTGTGGTTGTCCAAATAACCGCAAAAACGTCACTATTGATTGGCTTATCTAAATTGAATATTTTTCTCAATGCTAGTTTAGATGATTCAGTAACTTTAAACCCGACATCAATCGCCGGCGAATTCACATCCTCATACTCAACTTCAGCCTCAGCCAACGCCGAGCCACAATCTACACACCAATGCACAGGTTTGCTGCCTTGGTATAAATACCCATTTTTGTAGATTTCACCTAGCGCGCGCATGATGTCGGCTTCGGTTTTAAAATCCATGGTTAAATAAGGGTTATTCCAGTCACCAAGTACGCCAAGGCGAATAAAATCTTTCTTTTGGCGTTCTACTTGCTCTGCCGCATATGCGCGACATAGCTCACGGAACTTGGCTGGGTCTATATTTTTGCCATGCGTTTTTTCTACCATTAGTTCAATTGGCAAGCCATGACAATCCCAACCTGGCACATAAGGCGCATCAAAACCGCTCATGGTTTTTGATTTCACTATTATGTCTTTTAAGATTTTATTAACCGCATGACCAATGTGAATGTCGCCGTTAGCATATGGCGGGCCGTCATGTAAAATGAATTTTTTAGCGCCCTTGCGCGACTCGCGAATACGTTTATAAAGTTGTTTATCTTGCCATTGTTTTAACCATGCAGGCTCACGCTTGGCTAAATCGCCACGCATTGGAAAGCTGGTTTCTGGCAGATTCAATTTATATTTATTTTGGTCTTTATTATCTTCGCTCATTACTTATCCAAATTTCTAAATTTAATACTCTATTGACTGATGTCTAAAAAAATCGCGCGCCACAATCACATCTCTGGCAATTTGCGCTTTTAATGCGTCTAAACTTTCAAACTTCATTTCTTCGCGAATTTTGTGCAAAAACGTGACATGCACATGGCGACCATATAAATCACCTTCAAAATCAATGATATGTACTTCTAATGAAAGTTTAGGCACCCCTATTATTGTGGGACGAATGCCTAAATTTGCTACCGCTTTTAAACCGTCTAATTTTACCGCATATACTCCTGTCAAAGCGGGTCGTTCGTGTCGCATATGAATATTGGCGGTAGGAAAACCCAACTGCCTACCGCGCTTTGCACCGTGAACCACTTTCCCGCTAATGCTGTATGGTCGACCTAATAACTGCGTAGCTTCTGCCAAACACCCGCTGGCTAAAGCAGCTCTTACACGCGTGCTAGAAACGCGTTCTTGACTTGAATCTTCTGCGGCTAAATTGACTTGTGGCAGGCTAATTAAATTAAATCCTGCTTGCTGAAAATCTGCGACTGAGCCTGCGCGTTTTGCACCAAATCTAAAATCTTCACCCACTAAAATAGTTTGCGCATTGAGCGCATCACGCAAAATAGTTTGCATAAACGCAGTTGCGGTTACTTGGGCAAAGCGCGCATTAAAGCGGCAAACATACGCGCGCTCGACACCTGCATCGGCAAAATACTCAAGCTTTTCGCGCATTGAACACAACCTAGCTGGCGCGCTGTGAGGCGTAAAAAACTCGCGTGGATGAGGCTCGAAGGTCATCACAGCGGGCATTAAAAAATGTGTCTGTGAAAAAGCGTTAAGTTTTTCCAGTAAGGCCTGATGCCCCAAGTGCATACCGTCAAAATTTCCAATCGCGAGTGCGCATTGCGGTTGTAAAGTGGCTGGAATATGACGGAAGACTTGCATGCTGTTTTTAAATATTGAGTATGGTTTTAATTAACTTTTCACGCGTCGCATGTAATCACGTGGCCTGAAGCCCAATAAATATAGCGTAGCAAAATAACTTAACCCACCCAAAACGACCAAACTAGACAAATAAGCTAAACGTTTTAATAAACCAAATTGTAACCACGCACTTACATCACCCATCGCGAAATATAACACTGCGCCCATCACTACTAGCGCGAGTGATAGTTTGACTAAAAATACGCCCCAACCCGCTATTGGCTTATATACATTAGATTTACGCAAATGGTAATACAGCAGACTTGCATTAATACATGCACCTAAACCAATAGCAAGCGCTAGTCCTGCATGTTGCAAATGCAAACCAAATACAAATATAAGATTCATTAACTGCGTAACAACCAGCGTAAACAAAGCGATTTTTACTGGTGTTTTAATATTTTGTCGCGCATAGAAACCAGGTGCTAAAATTTTCACTAATATTAAACCTAGCAAGCCAATACTATAGGCAATTAATGCTTGTTGCGTCATCAAAACATCGTGCGCATTAAATTTTCCATAGTGGAATAATGCTGTCACTAAGGGTGCGGCTAAAACCGCCAAAGCGACCGCGGCGGGCGCAGCTAAAATAAAGGTTAAACGCAAACCCCAATCGAGTAATTGTGAGTACTCACTATGTTCGCTACCAGCATAGGCTTTAGATAAACTTGGCAATAAAATGGTGCCTAGCGCAACCCCTAATACTCCCGTTGGAAACTCCATTAAACGGTCTGCATAATAAAGCCAGCTCACGCTACCAGTGGCTAAAAAAGAGGCAAAAATCGTGTTAATAATGAGCGAGACTTGCGCAACCGAGACACCTAAAATTGCAGGGCCCATGAGTTTTAATATTCTCCAAACGCCTTCGTCGTCACGTTTAAATTCAAACTTTGGAAGTAAGCCAATTTGTTTTAAATACGGTATTTGAAACATCAACTGTAAAAAACCGCCAACAAATACCGCCCAAGCCAATACTTTAATTGGCTCATCAAAATAATCCGCAAAAAATAGTGCGCCAGCAATCATCGACAAATTGAGCCATACTGGTGTAAAAGCAGGAATACCAAACTTGTTATAAGTATTGAGCACACCGCCCGCCATAGATACTAACGAGATAAAGAAAATATACGGAAAAGTGATACGCAACAATTCAACCGTTAGTTGCATTTTTTGTGGATTACTATGAAAGCCTGGTGCAATCAGCGTTACAACCCAAGGCGCTGCCAGCATGCCCAATAGCGTAACGCCAACCAAAATAATAGCTAGCCAAGTCGCCACGCGATTAATTAAACTATGCGTTTCTTCAAAAGTTCGTTGACTTTTATATTCTGCCAAAATAGGTACAAAAGCCTGACTAAAAGCGCCTTCTGCAGACACTCTACGCAGTAAATTTGGAATTTTAAACGCAACAATAAATGCATCTGTCAGCATACCTGCGCCAAAAATGCGCGCAATTAACGTATCGCGTACAAAACCTAATATCCGCGACGCAAACGTCATACTACCAACTTTGGCTAAGGCTCTAAGCAGATTCATACTTTAGAAATACATTTAATAATTGTTTATTCAAAATATAAAAACAACTTTTTATATAACCCTGTTTTTTTAGTTAAATTCAGCGTAAAGATATGCGCATTTTCGATATTTTATCATGGTGCGCATCTGTGACGGCTTGCTTGCAAACAAATATTGTACGTAAATAGCGAGTTATGCCTTGCATAAAATTTGTTTAATCGTTAATATTATGGGCTTCGTATTTTGAATAGCTTTTAAGCTCATTAGGAAAAGATTAAGATGGCAAATACCGCACAAGCAAGAAAACGTGCTCGTCAAGCAGTTAAGCAACGTGCACATAACGCAAGTTTGCGCTCTACTTTGCGTACAGCAGTTAAAAAAATCATTAAAGCTGTAGAAGCTGGTGATAAAGTTGCTGCAGCTGCAGCTTACATGGAAAATGTAAGCGTGATTGATCGCATTGCAGACAAACAAATTATTCATAAAAATAAAGCAGCGCGTCATAAAAGCCGCTTAAATTCTGCAATTAAAGCAATGGCTTAATTTAAAGTCACTTTAATACTACAAATAAAAAGCCGAACTATGCGTTCGGCTTTTTATTTGTGTAAAGCTTTCTCTATTCGTCCGGGCTGATAAGTCTTTTTAAATACTTAACGGTTTTTCTCAAACACCTATTTTTAAATCTGTACGCACCTGCATCGCTAATTTAATGGCGTCATCACGATTGGTATTGATCACGGTGAAGTGACCCATTTTCCTACCCGCTCTTGCTTCATGTTTGCCATATAAGTGCATTTTTAACTGCGGGACATTTAACGCTAATATCCACTCTGGCGTATGTTGCGTATATGCTTCAGCCTCAGTTGTTTCGTTTTTACTCGCTTCGTTATTCCATATATCGCCTAACAAATTCACCATCACCGCAGGGCTATGCTGACGGCTACTTCCTAATGGCAACCCAGTCATCACACGCACTTGCTGCTCAAACTGATTAGTCACGCAAGCATCTATCGTAAAATGGCCTGAGTTATGCGGTCTTGGAGCGATTTCGTTCACCATTAATTCACCACCGCAAACAAAAAATTCAACTCCTAGTACACCAGTGTAATTTAACTTTTCTGCGACTGTAATCGCTAACTTTTGTGCTTGATGATTGATAGCATCACTGCCGCGCGCTGGAACGATAGTGACGTCTAATATGCCGTTTAAATGGCTGTTTTCTGCGGTTTGGAATGTTGCAATATTGTCTTGCCTATCCCGTGCTAAAATTACTGACACCTCATAGTCTAGCTTTAGCATTTTTTCTAGCACGCATTCCTCAGAGCCAAATTCTGCAAATGCTGATGCAGCTTCTTTGTGGTTTACAACTCTCGCTTGACCTTTGCCATCGTAACCAAAACGTGCCACTTTTATTATTGCTGGATAAATGTCGTTATCATCAGTCGGTAAATCCGCAGCTTGGTTTACCACAACAAATGGTGCCACTGGTAGCCCTGCATCTCGCAAAAATTGCTTTTCACTGACGCGGTGCTGCGCAATGGCTACAGTATTTGCAGAAGGATGCACTGATAAAGTTTTAGCTAGAAACGATAATGTTTCTGCAGGTACATTTTCAAACTCTGTTGTAATTGCTTGGCAAGTTTTTGCTAGCAATTGCAAGGCTACTTTATCATCGTAAGCAGCGCACAAATGCATATCAGCAATTTTACCCGCTGGACTATTCTCATCTGGATCAAGCACTGTCACTTGGTAACCCATTTCATGTGCAGCAATTACGAAAAAGCGACCTAACTGACCGCCACCAAGCATGCCCAACATGGCTGGCGGTAAGATTAACTTATCTAAATTTTTTAAACTTTTTGTCATAATCAATATAAAAATGTGTCTGTAAAAAACGGTTAAGATTTTCAATTAAAAAAGGCAAAAATACTAAGTTTTACCTTAAGAGAGCAAAATATTAAGCTAATTACGGCTTGTCAGTCAAAGTCATCGCTTCAACTTTAGCGGCCAATGTTAGACGGAATACTGCTAATTTTTCAGCTAAGGCTACATCGTTATTGGCAAGAATTGAAGCTGCGAATAAACCCGCGTTTGCCGCACCAGCTTCCCCAATTGCAAAGGTTGCCACCGGAATCCCTTTTGGCATTTGTACAATAGAAAGTAGTGAATCTTGCCCCTGCAAATGTTTAGATGGCACTGGCACGCCTAACACTGGGAGTGTTGTTTTAGCTGCCACCATGCCCGGCAAATGCGCCGCACCACCCGCGCCTGCAATAATTACTTGGTAGCCATTACTGCGTGCGTTTGCGGCAAATTCAAACATTAAATCTGGCGTGCGATGGGCAGAAACAACCTCTGCCGTATAAGCCACGTCTAAATCTGCCAACATTTGCGCAGCAGCTTTCATAATTGGCCAATCGCTGTCAGAACCCATAATAATAGCAACAAGTGCTTGTTTTTTCATGTCTATTTCCTTAACCTATGGGGCGTTTATTGATGAGTTAAACTATAGCAACACTAAATTATCTCTATGTATCAACTCTAACGCGTCTACATACCCTAATATTTTTTTAATTTCACTGCTCGGTTTACGCATAATCCGCTGCGCTTCTTGCGCTGAATAATTAACCAAACCACGCGCTATTTCCAGCCCATTAGCATCACAGCAAGCAACTAACTCACCGCGCTCAAACTCGCCACTCACCTCAGTCACGCCAATAGGCAAGAGGCTTTTACCATCTTGCTGAATCACAATTACTGCACCAGCATCTAAGGTTAATTTACCGCGTAATTGCAGTTGATCTGCAAGCCATTGTTTACGTGCCGTCGTTTTAATTTGTAAAGTTTGTAAATGCGTACCAATAGATTCGCCAGCGCTTAATCTTACCAATACATCTGGTTCGCGGCCAGCAGCGATAATAGTATGTGCGCCACTTCGCGCTGCACGTTTTGCCGCTAAAATTTTAGTGAGCATGCCACCAGTGCCTAAACTGCTGCCTGCTCCGCCTGCCATTTGTTCTAAAGCAATATCACCAGCTATAGCGTGACCGATAAATTGCGCAGTTTTATCTTTGCGTGGGTCTGTCGAATACAGCCCTTTCTGGTCAGTTAAAATTACCAGTGCATCTGCCTCAATTAAATTAGCCACCAACGAGCCCAAAGTGTCGTTATCACCAAACTTAATTTCATCTGTTACCACTGTATCGTTTTCGTTAATGATAGGTATCACATTCAAATCTAACAGTGTTCTAAGTGTGCTGCGCGCATTCAAATATCGTTTCCTATCAGCCAAATCATCATGCGTAAGAAGTACTTGTGCGGTATGCAGTTGATATTGACTAAAACAGCTTTCATACATTTGCACTAAACCCATTTGCCCAACTGCAGCCGCCGCTTGCAATTCATTTACAGCAGTTGGGCGCTTTTTCCAGCCCAGCCGTTGCATACCTTCTGCTACCGCCCCGCTGGAGACCAGCACTACTTGTTTGCCTTGCTTTACCAACACTGCGATTTGTGCTGCCCAGCTTGCGATAGCTACTTGGTCTAAACCGCTGCCGTTATTAGTGACTAAGCTAGAGCCTACTTTTACGACGAGTGTTTTAGCATCTACCAATAGTGATTTCATGATTTTTTATCGAATTACTCTTCTTCATTACTATTATCGGCAGTATCTGTAGCATCTTTTCTAGCGGCAGCTTGTGCAAGCCTAGCTTCATGCGCTTCAACCCTCGCTTGTTTAGCGATAATATCATCTGCTCTTTGCTGCTCGGCTGCTGCGTCTTCCGCAGCTTGGGTTTCAATTCTTACCACTTCTAAATGCTCCATCATGGCGTACACTAACTCTTTACAGCCCAAGCCACTAATGGCTGAAATAGAAAATACACGACCTTTCCAGCCGTAATCTTTAACAAAATCCGCAACCACTTGCTTACTATCTTGCAGCATATCAATTTTGTTGAGTACTAACCAGCGTGGCTTGTTATAGAGTGTTTCGTCGTATTTACGCAACTCTTCAACAATCGCTTTCGCTTCATAAACAGGGTCAACTGCGTCATCAAATGGTGCAACATCTACCAAATGTAGCAACAAATTAGTCCGTGCTAAATGGCGTAAAAACTGATGTCCGAGTCCAGCGCCTTCTGCTGCGCCTTCGATAATTCCTGGAATATCAGCAATGACAAAGCTGCGCTCCGCATCAACACGCACAACGCCTAAATTAGGATGCAAGGTAGTAAATGGGTAATCAGCAACTTTTGGTTTTGCAGCAGATACTGAACGTATAAACGTTGATTTACCAGCGTTTGGCATACCAAGCAAACCTACGTCAGCCAATACTTTAAGCTCTAGGTAAAGTTCGAGCTCTTCGCCTACCTCACCTTTGGTACATTGGCGTGGCGCGCGATTCATACTCGATTTAAAATGCACATTACCTAAGCCGCCGTTACCGCCTTTAGCCATTTGCGCGCGCTGACCATGCTCACTTAAATCTACCAGCATTTGCTCACTAGCTTTATCTGAAATCACCGTTCCAACAGGCACCCGCAGCAACATATCTTCGCCTTTTGCGCCGTAACATTCTGCACTACGGCCATTTTCACCACGTTGCGCTCTAAAACTACGAGTGTAGCGATAATCTACCAAGGTATTAATGTTGCGGTCAGCCTCAATGGTGATTGAGCCACCACGACCGCCGTCACCGCCACTTGGGCCGCCCATTGGCTCGTATTTTTCGCGACGAAATGTTGCAACGCCATTACCACCGTCGCCTGCAAAAATCTTAATCGTTGCTTCGTCAATAAATTTCATTTGTTCAGTTTACCAAATAAAAAAACCCCATCAAACGATGAGGCTTTAATAACATCAATTTAATTTATACAGCGACAACAATACTTACAGTATGGCGTCTTAAAGCACCCTTAGTTGCGAATGCTACTTTGCCGTCAGCTTTTGCATATAGTGTATGATCTTTACCCATACCTACATTTTCACCAGCGTGCATTTTTGTGCCTCGCTGACGAACAATAATACTACCAGCTGAAACAAATTGCTCACCGAAAGCTTTAACGCCTAATCGTTGTGAGTGTGAATCGCGACCGTTACGTGAACTACCGCCTGCTTTTTTGTGTGCCATGATTTGTCCTTAAAATTTAACTATTGCTTAGTTACCAAGACTAAATTAAATTATAAATTTTATAAATTCTTAAAAAATTACTCAGCAGCTTTTGCGGCTTTAGCAGCTTTAGCTGGTTTTGCAGTTGCATTGATGTCGCTAATTTGAATTTCAGTATAGCTTTGACGATGACCTTGCGTTTTACGGTAATGCTTACGACGACGGAATTTAAAAATCATTACCTTGTCGCCGCGACCGTGCGATAAAACTGTTGCGTTAACAGTTGCACCTTTAATAATCGGTGAGCCGATAGTCATTTCCGCACCATCTGCAACCATTAGTACTTGATCCAAAGTAACTTTAGCACCCACATCGGCGACTAATTTTTCTACTTTAAGACGCTCACCCGCTACTACACGGTATTGTTTGCCACCAGTTTTGATTACTGCATACATGATTATGCCTTTAACTCATACTTCAAAAGAATCGCGCATTATACGCAATTTATGCAGCAAAGCAAACCATAATCGCAACTAATTATCACGAATAATAGCACTACTTTTTTAGTCGACAAAAGCGCCTGTGTTAAACTAGTAAATTGTTCATAAAATTTAAATTAGTATTCAACATTTAAGCTAATTTTAATAGCTTTATTAAGCAGGTTTATTTAAGTGACGCTCTCTACAAAAGCAATAAAAATTGAAATAGATTCAATAAAATTATCACCTCTTAACAGCATTCAAGCATGCATTGCAGATGATATCTTAGCGGTTAATCGGGTCATTGAGCAATCATTACATTCTGAAGTTGCATTGGTGAATCAGGTTGCACATTACATTATTAATAGCGGCGGCAAACGCTTGCGTCCAATTTTAGTGTTGCTATCAGGTGGCTTATTCGGTGAAGTGAAAGCACAACACCATCAATTAGCGGCGGTGGTGGAGTTTATTCATACCGCTACATTATTGCATGACGATGTTGTAGATGAATCCTCAAAACGACGTGGCAAAAGCACTGCGAACGCGCTATTTGGCAACGCAGCAAGCGTGTTGGTGGGTGATTTTGTGTATTCACGTGCGTTTCAAATGATGGTAGTCGTGCAAAATATGCGTGTGATGGAAGTGCTTAGTAATGCGACGAACATTATTGCTGAAGGCGAAGTACTACAACTGCTTAATATTAACAACGCAAATATCACTGATGAAGCTTATTTACAGGTGATTCATTATAAAACGGCAAAATTATTTGAAGCTGCATCGCGCTTAGGTGCAATTATGAGCGATGCTAGCGCAAGCGATGAAGAGGCCTTGAGTAAATATGGCATGCATATTGGCACAGCATTCCAGTTGATTGATGATGTACTAGATTTAAGCGGCAATGCGGCAGAAATCGGTAAAAATTTAGGTGACGATTTAAGTGAAGGCAAGCCAACATTGCCATTGCTATACGCCATGCGCCATGGTAATTCAGATGAATCAGCTGTGATTAAACATGCGATTGAAAACGGCGGCTTAGAAGATCTAGCAGCAGTATTAAACGCGGTAAAAAATACTGGTGCACTCGCGCATGTACAACAAATCGCAGTGCAAGAGTCTGCGCTGGCATGCGCTGCAATTGCTCACTTTAAAGATTCAGCCTACAAACAAGCGATGCTAGATTTAGCTAAGTTTGGCGTTGAAAGAAGTTACTAGCTGGAAATGTGTCTGCAAAAAACTGTTAAGTTTTTTTACTAGCAAAGGAAAACGATTAGGTTTTTATATTAAAAACAAATCGCTTAATTCAAAATAATTTGCTCTCCACTATCTGCGCGATAATAGCTTAAATGTGCGCAGTCGCTTGTGCCTGTAGTGAGTGATCCATCAAATAATGAAGCGCCTTCAACATCTACTACTGCGTAACCATTGTGGTACAAAGTAACTTCAGCTAATTTTTGGCCTTGGCGCATCGCAAAGCTTATGCAACTTTCCGCTTCATCTTCTGAATACACTTCCCAATTCTTTCCGCCTGCTAGTTGCGACAGCCAACCTGGCAAATCAACCTCAACGCGGCAAATCACTGGCTCATCCCATTCTGGATGATGAATCTCAGAGTGAGCAAACTTAGCTGTATTAGATTGATTATTCACTTGTGTCATGCGCTTTCCTAAGCTTTACTGAATTACGTATTTTGTTGATTATAATATTGATTGCTTAATATGTACTTAAGTTTGTGCCGTTATGTAAAATTTCAATAGCACACTAATGAATTACTTAGGCTGTTGCCACAACAATTGAACAATGCCATGATGCCGACTAAAGAAAAATACTAAGGGATAATTATGCTTGATGGATTTGATGTACTTTTAGACCTAATAGCACAAAATAGTACGCTGTTTATTACACTTTCTGTGATATTCGGCTTAATGGTGGGTAGCTTTTTAAATGTGGTGATTTATCGCTTTCCCAAAATGATGGAGCGCGATTGGCACAATGGCTGTCTAGAATTGCAAGGTCAAGAAATACCGGAAGCAACCAAATTCACTTTAGTTACACCTCGCTCAGCTTGCCCGAAATGTGGTCATAAAATTAGCGCCTTAGAAAATATTCCAGTCATTAGCTATTTAGTCTTAAAAGCTAAATGTCATGGCTGTAAAACATCAATTAGTATGCGCTACCCTTTAATTGAAGCACTCACTGGTGCGCTTATAGGGTTAATCAGTTGGAAGTTTGGTTACGGCAGTATGGCATTTTTTGCATGGTTTTTTACCTTTGCACTCATTGCACTTACCTTTATAGACTTTGATACGCAATTATTGCCCGATGACATCACTTTTCCTTTACTGTGGCTAGGTCTGTTGTTCAATTTAAATAGTGGCTTTGCAGAATTAAAATCCGCAGTGATTGGTGCGATGGCTGGGTATTTAATTTTATGGTCAATTTACTGGCTATTTAAACTAGTAACTGGCAAAGAAGGCATGGGCTATGGCGACTTTAAATTACTCGCTGCAATGGGTGCATGGTTTGGTTGGCAGCTTTTACCAGCTGTGATTTTATTATCATCTGTGCTAGGCGCAGTCATTGGTATTGGCTTAATTGCTTTTGCTAAACGCGGGCGCGAAACGCCAATGCCGTTTGGTCCTTTTTTAGCCATAGGCGGCATTGCTGCATTGTTCTTTGGCCAGCAATTAGCCGGCTTTTACTTACCTTAACACTACTAAAAAAATGTCTATAATTGCGCTCACTGGCGGCATAGGCTCTGGCAAAAGCGAAGCTGCCAAGCAATTTGCCGCGCTTGGTGTGCCAGTGGTAGATACCGATGTTATTGCACATCAATTAACATCAGTTGGTTCACTTATACTTGAAGAAATTAGCGGTCTATTTGGTAAAGATGTTTTATCGCCATTAGGTGCACTAGACCGGGCCAAGCTTAGAGCCATTGTTTTTAATAACGCTGAGGCACGTAGCAAACTTGAGAAGCTATTGCATCCAGCGATTCACAGAGAGGTGCTAGCATTAGTCGCACAAAACGAGCATCAACTCAAGCCTTCTTACCAAATTGTAGTGGCACCGCTTTTATTTGAAAGCAATCAATACACTCACTTAGTCAGCAATACTATAGTGATTGACTGCGAAGAAGCGCTTCAAATTGAACGCACTATTGCGCGCAGTAAACTCAGCGAAGATGAAGTAAAAGCAATCATGTCAGCACAGGTTACTAGAGCTACACGCTTAAAATTAGCCGATGAAATTATTGTGAATAACGGCTCGCTCGCAGAATTGCTAGAAAAAGTTACAAAAATACATAAAAAGTTCATTAAAACTTGCGTACTTGGCGAATAAATTGAATAATCTGCTTTAACCTTTTGTAAACTAGTGTAAATTTAAGTTTTTTAAAGCAATTGGTAAAAATTGTAGGCTTAAATTCACTTAGGTTATTATTTTAATTGGGTTACATAATACTTCAATGGCAAACTACGATTACCCTTTTAACGAGCGCATACGCACATTACTACGCGTAGAAGATTTGCTTGCCAAAGTAGTATTTAATATTGAAGCTGGCCACGAGTACCATCACCATTGCGCGCTACTGAGTTTGCTACAAATTTTAGATGTAGTTGACCGCGCTGAACTTAAATTGGATCTATTGCAAGAGCTAGATCGCCAAAAAATAGCAATGATGCACCTTAAAGGCAACCCTGCGATTGCAGCAAAAAAACTCGATACAATCATTGCCGATATTGAAAGTGCAGCAAGTGCCTTACGCGCTGAAACAACTAAACTTGGGCAAACTTTGCGCGCCAACGAATGGCTGATGAGCATCAAGCAGCGCGCAGGAATACCTGGCGGTGTTTGTGAATTTGATGTGCCGTCATATCATTATTGGTTAGGCTTAGGCATGGAGCGCCGAAAGCAAGACTTTGAAACTTGGTTAAAACCACTTTTACCCATGCAACAAGCTGTGGGCATTATTCTACATATTGTGCGTGGCAGTGGTTTAACCACTAAATTGATTGCTGAAAACGGTGCGTATCAGCAAATGCTAGGCGGTGCTAAACCAGCGCAAATGTTACGAATTGAAGTGCCTGACGACCTTGGCTGCTTCCCCGAAGTGAGTGCTAATAAGTATGCAATTAATATCCGGTTTAACAGTTTAGATTGCTTGCAAAGGCCACAAAAAAGTGATGAAAATGTGCAGTTTGATCTGACTTTGTGTAACCTTTAAACACTGTAAAAATATTTAGTTTCAGCTATCTAAACAAATGTCTAACAAACCACGCATGGTTGCATGCCCTAACTGTAAAAAATTATCTGAATTTACACCTAGCAATGTATTTCGTCCCTTCTGTAGTAAGCGCTGCAAATTAATTGATTTAGGTCTATGGGCAAGCGAAGAGTATGCCATTGCTGAACCAATCACAGACGAGTTTGCTGATGAGCTTGCAAGAGAATTAAACAATACATCATTAAATAGTTAAGCTTTTTAACTGAATCTTAATGAATATTAATTAGTGATGAAAATGTGTCTATAATAAAGCGTTAAGTATTTTGTTTATATTCAGCAATTTCGTTAAAACAATTGAGAAAGAATCAATGATGTCACTTTTAAACCGCATTACCCAATTTACTTTTTTAACACTTACATTATCCAGCGCCTTTGCATTTGCTGCTGAAACTGAGTCAGCAAAAAACAACGTTGCCATTTCAAATGCTTGGGTGCGCGCAACCAATCCTGGGCAAGCTGTTGGCGCAGCATATATGACTTTAACTGCCAAGCAAGATGTCACTTTAATAAGTGTAGAAAGTGATGTAACGTCTAGCGTTGAAATTCACAGCATGAGCATGGCTAACGGCGTAATGAAAATGCGCATGTTAGATAACTTGCCGCTTACTGCAAATAAGCCATACATACTAGCTCCTGGTGGATTTCACATAATGTTGTTTGATTTAGAAAAGCCGTTGAACGCAGGTGAAAAAGTGAATTTAACCTTTAACTTTAAAAATAGTACTGCAAGCTTTAAACAAACAATTGTTGTGCCTGTAAAATCTATTGAAGATGCCGCTAATAAAGAGTCAGCGAATCACGAGCATCAGCATTAAGCTTATTTAAAAACTACCAAATATTGCGTTGCATGGCCACACCGTGAGCCCCGTGCAATTTTGCGGCATGTAAGTCACTCAAGTCCATGCCGCCGAGCGCATATACTGGCATTACAGAATCTGTAATGAGTTCTCTAAAAAAATCCCACCCAAGCGGCTTAGCACTTGGATGACTCAGCGTTTTTTTTACAGGTGATAGCAAGACGTAATCTAGGTCTAGTAACCGAGCTTTTTCTAACTCATCTTTATTGTGGCATGATGCGCCACATATCAAACCTACTGGCTTTTTATCTAGTTGCATTAAATCGTGGCGGTTAAAATGTACTCCCGAAAGTCCAAGCTCTAAAGCAAGCTCTAAGTTCGAACTAATGAAAACTTTAGCTTTATATGGACTAGCCACTTCTACCACGCGCTCAATAAACATTGTCAAATCTTCTTTTGATAATTGCTTTTCACGAATTTGCAACAACATCAAACCATTTTGTAGCGCTAGTTTTAGCCGCTCAAAAAAAACTTCTTCACCTAGTTCATGTAAGTTACTTATAGCGTATAGGCTAGGTAGATTGAGTGCACTAAAGATTGGCGTGTTTGCAGGAAGCATAGGGCCTACATTAATTTTCTCAGGATTTTGCCAACTAATTTTTTGCTTTTCTAAGCCAAACGGCTCACCATCCCATTTGGTGACTATAAAAAAATGCAGCTTGACTGTTTTAGCTGGACTTTCTAAGTGATTTTCTGCGTCATATTTTGCTTCGTAATCAAACGTGCGCGTAAGCCACGGGTAGCTTTGCGTCACGGTTATGCCAAGCTCTTCTTGCAGTTCGCGTTTTAAGGCGTTTTCTGGCGCTTCATTTACTTCGACCTTGCCACCAGGAAACTCCCAGTAGCCAGCCCAAGGCTTGCCCACGGGACGCTCTGCTAAAAGTACTAAACCATTTTCATGCTGAATAACACCTACTGCGGCATGTGTGGTTTTGTTTGCTTGAGAGAATGTTGGCGAAGATGCCGATGACGTACTATTTTTCATATGTTTGATTACTTAGGCCTTGCTTAGGATAGAAGGTGATTTTTAAATGCACTAATGTTTACTCACCAACAATCAAGACCGGTAATCCGCGTTAATCTTCACGTAGTCGTATGAAAAATCGCACGTCCAAATCGTGCAGTTTGCATCACCGCGGTTTAAATCTACTCGCGTTAAAATTTCCGCCTCCGCCATAATGGCCGAACCTTGCGCCTCTTCATAAGCGGCTGCTCTTCCGCCATTTTCTGCCACCAGCACATCACCTAAATACAGTTTTAGCTTTGTTACATCTAAATTTTCAACGCCAGCATAACCAATAGCCGCTAAAATGCGGCCTAAGTTTGGATCTGAAGCAAAAAACGCTGTTTTAATGAGCGGTGAATGTGCAATGGCATACGCTACTTTTCGGCATTCCGCCTCGTCTTTGCCACCTTCCACACGTATGGTCATAAATTTGGTTGCACCTTCGCCATCACGCACAATCGCTTGCGCAAGTTCAATCGCAACATCAGTAATAATTTTTTTAATTGCTGCGTAATCAGCTGATTGCTCATTAATCTCTGCCAAACCCGCTTGACCTGTGGCCATTAAAATCAACGAATCATTGGTAGAAGTATCGCCATCTACCGTGATACAGTTAAACGATTGATTGACCACTTCTTTTATCATGGCATCAAGTGCAGTTTGGGCAATAGTGGCATCGGTAGCAATGTAGCCAAGCATAGTCGCCATATTTGGGTGAATCATGCCAGACCCTTTTGAAATACCTGTGACCGTTACAGTTTTACCGCTTAAAGTAATTTGGCGAGATGTGCCTTTTGCCACAATATCCGTAGTCATAATGGCTTCGGCGGCATTTAACCAGTTATCCTCGCTTAGATTTGCAATCGCATCAGGTATACCTGCAATCACTTTATCTGCAGGTAGCGGCTCTAAAATCACACCAGTAGAAAAGGGCAATACTTGTTGCGGCTTTATGCTTAGTTGTTTAGCAAGCGCTTCGCAAGTTTGTTTCGCGCGCGACAAACCATCTTCACCCGTACCCGCATTAGCACAACCTGTATTTACCAATAATGCCCGAATAGGTGTTGGCATTGCCAAATACTCTTTACACAAAATGACTGGTGCGGCGCAAAATTGGTTAAGCGTAAATACGCCAGAAACAATGCTACCTTCATCCAAAGTAATGACAAGCACATCTTTACGGTTTGGTTTACGTACATGCGCCATTGCAACGCCTAACTTAACGCCTTTTACTGGACACATTGTTTGCGCCAACGGCGCGCTTAAATTCACTGGCATGTATTTACTAAACCTTCATAATTAAATTAATCTGCATTTTTCAATTCTACCTATTTACACGTGATAAAAATAGTTAACGCATACAGTTCATGCCCTCTAATACGCTAAATTATTGACATATCACACTGCTATGTTAGTGTTGAGAGTATTGTTTTATCGTGACTTTAATATTAAAAGCCATGAATATTTGAATTCATCAACAATTAAATCTGAATTCTTTATCGATTCAGTTAAGGTTTAGCTACTTATGAACACTCAAGTGCAAAGTCAGGATTCTGCCAACCTAGCCGAGATGGGTCTTAAGCTCGCGTTTACTAAAAAACTGCAAGCTGTGACCAATAAAATTCATGCCACTAAAAATATTGATGAAATTATTTTAGAAGTCACTCAAGACATTTGTGGATTATTCGAGGCAGAGCGACTTACATTATATGTGGTGAGTGAAGATGGCAACTCGATTGTGTCTAAAGTAAAAAGCGGCTTAAATGAATTTAAAGAAATTAGACTTCCCATTAACCCTAACAGCATTGCAGGCTACGCCGCGCTTAATAAAATATTACTGAATATAAAAGATGTATACGACGACGCAGAACTTGCCGCTATTAGCCCGCAGATTAAGTTTTTAAAAGATGTAGATAAAAAAACGGGCTTTCGTGCGAAGCAAATGCTCGCTTTTCCCATTGTGAATGGCGATAACGACTTGATGGGCGTAGTGCAAATCATCAATACCTTATACGGTTTGCCGTTTAAACCAATGGCAGAAGAAGGAGCGCCAGAACTTGCAAATACCTTATCTATCGCGCTCAATCAGCGCCAAGCCTCTACAGGCATTGTTAAAACCAAATTTGGTGGCTTGGTGACTGAGGGTCATTTATCAAACGATGAATTAGAGCTTGCCCAACGTTCAGCGCGTAAAAAAGGTAAGGATTTAGAAGAAGTGCTTATGTCGGAATTTCAAATTAAGCCTGCAGCCATTGGTAGCTCGCTTTCTACTTTTTTTGGTGTGCCATACGAGCCGTTTAAAATAGACCGTGTTAAACCAATGGATCTGATTAAAAATCTTAAACAAGAATATGTAGAATCTAACGGCTGGTTGCCGATTGATGAGTTAAGTGAAGGCTTGGTGATTTTAACGCCTGACCCAGAGCGTATAAAAAGCTCGCGCATTGTGAGCAATATTTTTCCGCGCCACAGCAAGGTTGTTTACCGCGTATGTTTACAGCAAGACTTTATAAATACCATCAGCCAATTTTATGGCACGAGTAATTCCAGTGGCGACATCGGCGATATTTTATCGACGATGGATGACGATGAAGATTACGGCAGCGCGATTGAAGATGTTAGCGCCGCGAGTGACAACGAGCTAGTTAAGCTAGTGAATAAAATTATTATTGATGCATATAACCAAGGTGCATCTGATATTCATATTGAGCCTTACCCTGAAAAAGGCAAAACGGAAATTCGCTTTCGTAAGGATGGTACGTTGGTTAATTACATTGAAGTACCACCAAGTTACCGCAACTCGCTTACCGCACGTATTAAAATTATGTGCGATTTAGATATTTCAGAAAAACGCAAACCGCAAGATGGCAAAATTAAATTTAGAAAATATGGCCCACTAGATATTGAACTTCGCGTTGCCACCATTCCCTCGGCAGGCGGCATGGAAGATATTGTGATGCGTATTTTAGCGGCAGGGAAACCAATACCGCTAGATAAACTTGGGCTATCTACTTGGAACAACAATAAACTTAAAGAATTAGTGCAAAAGCCGTATGGTTTGTTTTTTGTATGTGGCCCAACAGGTTCGGGCAAAACCACCACCTTACACTCAGCTTTAAGCTATATTAACAAGCCAGAAACTAAAATTTGGACAGCAGAAGACCCAGTAGAAATCACCCAAAAAGGTTTGCGGCAAGTACAAATTAACAAAAAAGCTGGGCTAGACTTTGCCACTATTATGAAAGCGTTTTTACGCGCCGACCCTGACGTAATTATGGTGGGCGAAATGCGCGACAAAGAAACCGTTTCAACGGGTATTGAAGCCTCGCTCACGGGACATTTGGTATTTGCCACGCTGCACACCAACAGCGCGCCAGAATCCATCACGCGCTTGCTAGATATGGGCATGGACCCATTTAACTTTGCCGATGCGCTCTTGGGTATTTTGGCGCAACGTTTAGGCAAACGTTTATGCGATTGCAAAAAACCTTATACGCCAGACGCCAATGAGATTAAAAGTATTTTGAATGAATATTGCGAAGAACTTAAAAACACCGTTAGCTGGAAAAAAGACCCAGAAGGTAGCTACAAAGCCGTGTATCAAAACTGGATAAAATCTTTTGGTAACGACAAAGGTCAATTGACATTATTCAAAGCCGTTGGCTGCCCAAAATGCAATAACTCAGGCTACAAAGGTCGTTTAGGCTTGCATGAGCTGATGGAAGGTACAGACGCCGTGAAAAAGAATATTCAAGAACACGCTCGCGTAGCAGAAATGTTCGCCACCGCATTAGAAGATGGCATGCGCACTTTGAAACAAGATGGGATTGAAAAAGTGCTGCAAGGCGTGACGGATATGCAGCAGGTTAGAGCAGTTTGTATTAAGTAAAAATGTGTCTGTGAAAAACCGTTAAGTTTTTGCATTCAAATATAGTTTAAATTCAGAGACGCTGCTCCAAGAGTTTCGTAAAATTACGATTGAGAGTTCGTGGAAGAGCTTATCACACGTACTACTTAATCCGAAAAATTCGGAAGAAAGTATAAGAGAGTTCAGTACTTATTGGATTGAAGCTGGTCATCATATTCGAGAGCAAATCTCTGATGATAGAGCTTTAGTTTCTTTACTACGTAATATGCTAGCAATCTATACAGGCGAGCAAATGAGGCTGTTTCGTGGTGAAAATCAGGATAGATGGAGCGCATGCAAAATAGGAATGGCCTGGACGCCAGATATTGAAACTGCAAGAATGTTTGTTCGTGGTATTAACTCAAACCCAAATGGGGGAGTTTTACTCGAAAGCAGCTTTGAACGAGAGGCAATTATTTCTGGGCCGAACTCTCACAGCATCTACCTAGGTGAAAATCTGTTCACTATTGACCCAGTCTACTTGGCCAATATTCTAGTTGTTGAAATATATCCTCCATGTTTTTAAAGCTTTATCAACTACCCCCTACGCCAAATAGTGCCCTGCGCGGTATCTTCTAAAACAATGCCTTGCTCGGCTAACGTTTTACGAATTTGATCTGCTTCGGCAAAGTTTTTGGCTTTTTTTGCCTCAACGCGTTGAATAATCAGCGCATCTATATCTAGGGCATTTTCTGTTGCACTCGCAGCAACGTCACTTTGCAAATAGCTTTCTGGCGTGCGTTGTAACAAACCTAACACGCCTGCTAAATGTTTTAGCAACTTGGCAGTTGCAACAGATTTTGTTTTATTCAAGTCGTTGGCTAAATCAAACAGCACAGCTAAAGCTTCTGGAGTATTAAAGTCGTCATCCATAGCAGTTTTGAATTTAGCGGCTTGGGCTTGTTGCCAGTCAATCTTTTCTTCCAAAACTTGAACACCACGCAAGGCAGTATAGAGGCGCGTTAAGGCAGATTTTGCATCGTCCAAATGATGGTCAGAATAATTAAGCGGACTGCGA
>JBDNJL010000094.1:0-9362 GCA_041687795.1 Methylotenera sp.
GCGCAACTTCAGTTAAGCCTTTTTTGTTATTATCAAGCTCTTCCAAAGTCACCATTGGTAGGTAAATATCGTGCTCTTCAAAACGAAACAAGCTAGAAGGGTCGTGAATTAACACATTAGTATCTAGTACAAATAATTTGCCGAGATTTGACGGTTTTTTAGCCATAAACTACTTTCTATGCAAGTTGTTGAAAATCTTTAAGCGATTGATTTGATGCTGCTGACCACTTCTGCTACATGTCCATCTACCTTTACGCCGCGCCATTCTTTTATTAACAAGCCATTTTTATCGATAATAAATGTGCTGCGTTCTATACCGCGCACTTGTTTACCGTACATATTTTTCATTTTCATCACGCCAAAAATACTACAAGCTAACTCTTCAGTATCTGCAATTAATTCAAAAGGAAAGCTAAATTTTGCTTTAAAGTTTTCGTGTGATTTTATGCTATCGCGTGACACGCCTACGACTTCAGTATTAAGTGATTGGAGTTCAGCATAAGCATCTCTAAATTGCGTGCCTTGCGTGGTGCAGCCTGGAGTGGAGTCTTTAGGGTAGAAGTAAATAACAAGTGTTTTACCACGATAATCTGAAAGTTGAAAAGTCTTACCACTGGTTGCTGGCAACTGAAAATTTGAAACAGGAAGATTAAGCATTGAGGTTGTCATATTTGGTTACCTACATTGTTGATAAAAAGCCTGCAATAGGCAAGAGGATATAGCGTAAAAATGACAATATTTATAGATTGCATAGTGAGTTTGTAAAATAACGTTGATATTGCTGCATTTCACCTTCAAATTGAAGGTGGTGTATTTCAAAATTTAACTATTTTAACTTTAGTAAAACGATAAACTTAACGTTTATTGATAAACACATTTTACTCAGGCATGTATTTAGGCAAAGTTAAAGTAATGGTTGTTCCACCTTCCGAACGTGCGCTAAACGACATATCACCGCCAATCGCATCACACACCTTAAAACCAAACGGTATACCTAAACCAGTGCCAAATCGTTTAGTTGTTGGCGCAGGGCTTGCGGTGCTAGGGTCTGGAGTAAAAGGCATACCACAGCCTCGATCTGATAACGTAAGCACCACGTTGTTGCGTGACGTTGTTAAAAAAATGTCAACACTGCTGTTTTTGCTAGAAGCATCTATCGCGTTCAACAATAAGTTATAGATTACTTGTTCCAGCAAATGTTGATCAGTAAAAATTGCATCATTATTGGCCACGTTCTTTTTAGGCCAATCTGGCAAATTCAGAGTAATAGACTTTTCTTTTAGCTTTTGTTGCAGCGGCCCAAGTGCACCTTCAACAATATCTTGAATGGTCGTGTTAGTTGGCTGGGGTTTAAGTGGGTGTAAATAGGCAAGTAAGGCTCCAGTCCAGCGTTCTAACCTATCTACTGTGTTGATAATGCCAACTAGTGATTCGCGCGTATCAGCGTCGTATTCTGGCGTATCCATCACCTGTGCAGTTGCCCTAATGCTCGCTAAAGGGTTGCGAATATTATGTGCAAGCATAGGCACAAGCAAGCCTTGAGCAGCCTGTTTTTCAGTGCGAACTAACGTTTCTTGACTGATAGTTAATTTATCTGCCATTATATTAATCGCTTTTGAAACTGAGGCCAATTCCTCTGCACCTTCTTCAGGTGCGCGATGGCTTAAGTTGCCTGCGCTGATTTCGGAAGTCGCTTTTAACACACCTTCAATCGGTTTAACAATCGCGCGTTTTAAAAACACGCGTGAAAACACTAACAATAACACCGCCAGCATCAGCGGTATGATTAATAAAATGGTAGATTTTCTTTTAGTAATTTTTTGCTGGATAGAAAGTTGAAATTGTTTTTGGCTTAGTAGCTTTTCGGTGCGCGCTAAAATTTCTTCATAACGTTTAAAGAGCCCGGTTTCTAAGCCAGCGTTAAGTGCTAGCTTAATCGCACTTTTGGTAGCCTCATTATTAATCCCTTGGTGTTGGTCAAAAAGAGTGGAGGTTTCAAACACAAACTGTTGATAATTTTCGTGCAATTCTTCTATGGCAGACTCTTCTTCTGGACCAACTGCAATACTTTTTAGCCTGACAAAGTGCTTTTCAACAGATGCAGTAAAAGCATCGTATTCTTGACGTGCGCCTAAATCGTCTAAAAAATAAGCATCAAATAGTTCTTTAAGCTGGCGATATAAATCGCCACGCGTTTGCTGCACTTCTTGCACCAGTGAGCTAATCCGGTTAGATTCTTCGCTAGACTTTTCCCAAAGATGAATACCAATTGCACCTGCGGTAGCCGCCAAAAAAATCAGTAAAATGAATGCTAGCTCGTGAATGAGTAGTAAGTCTTTGAGGGATTTATTTTTGTTCATAAGGGTACATTTAAATTTAAATAATTACTGCGCTTCGAGCTTAAATGGTACTGGTATTTTAATACTGAAATTACTATTACGAAGTGCTTCGGCGGGAAGTGGAAAAGGCACAGCTTTATCAACCATTTCTAGTGCTTGGTTATCTAAAATTTCATAACCGCTAGTTTGTAATATATTTTTAGATTTTATTTTGCCAAAGCCATCTAACTGCAACTCCAAAATAACTTCACCTTGGTAGCCTCGTCTTTGCGCAATATTCGGATATTTTTTAAATTTACTAATTGCGCGCCAAAGTGCGTCACCATAAGCGTCTTTAGCTGCATCGATGTCTGTTTGACTGGGGGCAATGGTTTTAGGTGGTTCAGATTTTGTGACTGGCAATACTGGCGAAAGCCGAGCCTCTACTTTTGGCATAGGTGTAGGTGAAGTTTCAAAAGGCGGTGCAATACTTTCAGGAATAACTTCTGGCACAGGAGTCATTTTAATAATAGGTTTTGGAATAGACTTGACTACTGGCGCAGGTTTAATAATTGGTTTAAGTTCTTCAGGTTTTGCAGGCTCTAGTTCAGCAACAGTGGCGGGTGCTTTTGGTTTTGAGGCCAGTTGAACTTCTAATATAGTAGTTTTTTTAACTTCATCCACTTTAAGTTTTGGAATGACCACGGCAAACATAATATGCAGCAATATAGAGCAGACTAATGCGAATACAATAGTAGATTCACGCTTGTGTTCGTATGCAATAGTTGCGATAGGCTGATTAAAATTGCTGATGCTAAGGTTCATGCTACAAAAAAGCCTAAATTAAAACGTGCTAAATTAAAACGCTATATTGAGTGACATTAGTGAACAAAAAAAAATTATACAACATGGTGGTTAAGTTATTGAATTCGTTTTTGTATTGCTTGTATTGAGTCAAAAACGCTGATTTGTTAAAACAAACCTACTATTAAACAATGCCGTCCATCACTTGTACTTGCACCAACGCACCAGCTTCTAAATTACCAATCCCATCATCTAAAACGATAAAACAATTGGCTAATGACATTGAGCTTAAAATTGCAGAGCCTTGAGCGCCTGTTGGTTTTACTTTCCAACTGCCATCTTCGTCCGCAAATAAAATACCTCGTTGGAACTCTGTACGTCCTGCAAGCTTTTTAATTGGTTCAGTACATATTACATGAAACTTAAGTAATGGCGCTGGTTTGGGTTGGCCCATCAGTAGCAATAATGCCTCACGTACAAACTGGTAAAACGTCACCATCACTGCCACTGGATTTCCAGGCAGCCCAAAAAAATGTGCCTGTGAAAAACCGTTAAGTTTTTCATTTTCAATATCAAAATCATTAAGTTTTTTAGTTTTAATATTGCCAAAGGCAAGAGGTCTGCCTGGCTTCATAGCTATTTTCCAAAAAACTACCTCACCATGTTTGGTGAGCAGCTGCTTCATATAATCTGCTTCTCCAACAGAAACCCCGCCACTTGTAATTACCACATCTGCTTGCTCTGCGGCATTCATTAACGTACTTTCTAATAACTCTGGGTCATCGGGTATTGCACCTAAATCTATAATTTCAACATTCATTCGACTTAACATGCCAAATAAACTGTAGCGATTGCTATCGTAAACTTGCCCAGTTTTAAGGGGGTTGCCCACGCCTGCTAGTTCATCGCCAGTAGAAAAAAATGCAACTTTGAGCTTCCGATAAACCGTAATTTCGCCGATACCAAGTGATGCGATTAAACCTAAATCTGCTGCGCGTATCATATGGCCGACAGTCAAGACTACTTGACCTTGTTTTAAATCTTCGCCCGCATAACGCACATTCATGCCGCGCTTTGGTGCAAGCGCAAAATTTACATTGTCGCCATCCACTGTGACGCGCTCTTGCATAATGACACTATCTGCACCTGCTGGTATGGCGCCGCCAGTCATAATACGTACACATTCACCGTGTTTTAAATTGTCGTTAAATGCTTTGCCAGCAAACGAAGTGCCTATTATTTTTAATTGTATAGGCTGGTTTAACACGAAATCGTCTGCATTAAACGCGTAGCCATCCATGGCAGAATTATCGTAATTAGGGACGTTGGATGGTGATAAAATATTAATGGCTAATATGCGACCTAAAGTCTCACGAATAGGTAGTACTTCAGTTTCAGTGACTGGGTTCAAGAACTGTTGAATAAACTGCCTTGCAATGGCAACAGGCATGGAGTTTGGGTCGTAGTCAGTCATGTCAGTATTGATACAGTTAGGATTGGCAGCAATTTCAGAGAGTGTTTTTTTGGTCATTTCTTAAGTTTTCTCAAGCCTAAACATCCTAAAGCTTAAATTTTAAAGTAACAAAGTTAGCAATTGCTTGAATGTTGTTTAAATCTATTACAGGTACTATTAAGTTTAACTTTTGCGTATCGCTTGCAACCGCAATAATTTCTGAGTCATGCAAAGCTAAAAGCGGTAAATTAAAGCCGTCACGATACACTTCAATTTTAGGGATTTTTGCATACTTAAAGCCTTCAACCAAAACTAAATCTGCATAACTTGGGTTTAATTCAGCTAGTAGTGCATTTAAATCAGCTTCGTCGCTATTGTCTGGCGTTCTCGCCATTTCTGTCATCAAGGCCCAGCGCTTGCCAGAAGCAATTAGTGTTTGCACTGCGCCCGCTTCACGAATTTTAAAGCTATCTTTTCCTGGATAATCAATATCAAAATGATGATGCGCGTGTTTAATAACAGAAACGCGAATATTGCGACTGGCAAACTCGCTGACTAACTGTGTAATAAGCGTCGTTTTACCAGCGTTGCTACCGCCAGCGCAAATGCCGAGTATGGGTAATGATGATGGTTGATTCACTAATTGATATTTTCTAAAGCGATAAGGTTTTCTAAATCAGATACATCTTCTAAAGTGTTTAGGTTAATAAAAGCCGCCGCATTATCGCTAGAATCCACCTCAACATAACGCTGACTTTTTTGCCAAGCACTTACTTTACGACCATCTTGGTGCATATAGTTATTTAAGCTTGGCAATGTATTTTTTTTACACAAACAAAATACTGGGTGAGCATCGCCATCGCTAGTAGCAACTGCAATATCAGCATTTGAAACTTGTAAACTTTTGAATAGTCGAGCCGCTAAATCTAAAGGTAACAATGGGGAGTCGCAAGGCACAACCAAAACATATTCATGTTTTGCATGGGCTAAACCTAATGCAATGCCAGCTAGCGGCCCAACAAAACCTGCCATTTCATCTTGAATGACAGGATAACCTAGCTCACTGTATTGCGCTAATCCTCTGTTTGCATTGATAATAATTTCATCCACCTGCAGTATTAAGCGATTAATAACATGTTCAATAAGCAGTTTTTGTTGGAGCTTTACTAAACCTTTATCCGCGCCGCCCATCCGAGTGGCGCGACCACCTGCGAGAATGATGCTAGAAATATTCACACCAGCATTTACCCACCAGTATGAGACATAAACCGAATCACCGCAGGTTCAGTACGGCGTAAATCAAAGTCGTGACCTTTAGGTTTTATTGCCATACTACTTAAAATTGCATCTGTTAGGGGTTGGTCATCATCAGGAAAGTGTCTGAGCAAAGGCATTAAGTCTATTTTATCTTCTTGCCCTAAACACAAGTAGAGCTCACCTTTGCAGGTAATGCGCACTCGGTTACAGCTTTCGCAAAAGTTGTGGGAGTGTGGTGAAATAAAACCAATTTTTGTTGAAGTGTTTGTCACGCGCCAATATTTTGCTGGCCCGCCTGTATTTTCTGTACTGGCAATAAGGGCATACGCACTTTGCAATTGTTTTAGGGTGTGCACATTACTTACAAAAGTAGATTCTCTGGAGTGGTCAACGACACCTAATGGCATTTCTTCAATAAAAGAAATATCAATTTTCTGTTCAATGGCAAAATCTACTAGCGCAAAAGCTTCATCATCATTGACGCCGCGCATTAGCACTGTATTAAGTTTGATATTGTCAAATTCTGCAGCTTTAGCCGCTTGTATCCCACGTAGCACTTTATCTAGTTCGCCTGTGCGGGTAATTTTTTTAAAGCAATCTGCGTTCAAACTATCTACTGAAATGTTGATGCGTTTCACGCCAGCGTTGCGTAAATTTTGCGCTTTTTTTTCTAATTGACTACCATTGGTAGTGAGCACTAACTCATCTAACCCTTGTAGCTTGCCTACTTCTTCAAATAACCACAAAGCATTTTTACGCACTAGTGGTTCGCCGCCTGTAATACGTACTTTGCTTACACCAAGCGATACGAATGCTTTGACTAAACGCGCGCATTCCTCAAGACTTAATACTTCATCGCGCGGTAAAAAAGACATGTCTTCACTCATACAATATACGCATCTAAAATCGCAGCGGTCGGTAATCGAAAGCCGAATGTAATCTACCCTACGACCAAATTGGTCGATAAGTAGTTTTGATGTTTTAATTTGTGGTTGAGTACTTAACATTTGCAAACTTTTCTGCACTTTTACGCTCATGATTTGTCGTTTTTGGTCGATAAATAGTTTGATAGTTTAATTTGTGGTTGAGTACTTAATATTTGTAAACTTTACTGCACTTTTACGCTCATGATTTGTCGTATTTTGTAATTTATTTAATCAGTGTAATATACCACTTTGTATATACCTTGAATATAAGTTGTTTTGGAGGGAATGGTTTGGAAGCTTCAGCTTTAAAAATAGAGTCACTCATTAGTGAGCATCAGCATTTACCAGGAGCGTTGCTACCCTTGCTGCACGCTATTCAAGACAACATTGGCTACGTGCCAGAAAGCGCTTATTCAAACATTGCTAAAGCTTTGAATTTATCTGTGGCTGAGGTGCATGGTGTGGTGACCTTTTATCATCATTTCCGCACTCACAAACCAGGCCGTCATATTTTGCAAATTTGCCGTGCAGAATCTTGCCAGTCTATGGGTTCTGAAGCCTTAGAAGCGCACGCAAAAAATTGCTTGAATATTGATTATCATCAAACAACAAGTGATGATACGATAACTTTAGTGCCAGTGTATTGCTTGGGAAACTGTGCGCTATCGCCTGCTGTGATGCTAGATGATGAAGTATATGGCCGCGTGACTTCAGCCGATTTAGATGCGTTGATTGAAGATGTAAAAATAAAGGTGGCGGCATAATGGTTAAGCAAGTATTTATTCCAAAAGATTCAAGCGCGGTGTCAATAGGCGCAGACAAAGTAGCACTTGCTATTGCCTTAGAGGCAAAAAAACGTGGTGTGGATATTGAAATAATCCGTAATGGTTCGCGTGGACTTTATTGGTTAGAAACCATGGTAGAAGTTGCGACAGATAAAGGTCGTGTTGCGTTTGGGCCAGTTAAAGCAAATGATGTTGCAGGTTTGTTTGATGATGACTTTTTAAATGCTGATTTATATATTGGCGAAAAATGTGTCTGTAAAAATCCGTTAAGTTTAGGGCTAACAGAAGAGTTGCCTTATCTTAAAAATCAACAACGCTTGACGTTTGCACGCGTGGGCATTACTGACCCAACTTCTCTAGCTGATTACTTGGCGCATGATGGTTACAAAGGCTTAGGTAATGCGCTTAAAATGACGGGTGCGGAAATTGTAAAGGTGGTGACAGACTCTGGCTTGCGTGGTCGTGGTGGTGCTGCTTTTCCAACGGGTATTAAGTGGAATACCGTGCTTGGATGTGAATCAAGCCAAAAATATGTGGTCTGTAATGCGGATGAGGGTGATTCAGGTACATTTTCAGACCGTATGATTATGGAGAATGATCCATTTGTATTGATAGAAGGAATGACAATTGCTGCCGTTGCAGTGGGCGCAACGCAAGGTTACATCTATTTACGTAGTGAGTATCCGCATGCGCTAGGCGCATTAAATAGCGCGATTGAGGTCGCTAAATCAGCAGGTTATTTAGGCGATAATATTTTAAATAGTGGTAAAGCGTTCCACTTAGAAGTGCGCCGCGCAGCAGGCGCTTATGTATGTGGTGAAGAAACCTCAATGCTAGAAAGCTTAGAAGGTAAGCGTGGTTTAGTCCGCTTTAAACCGCCACTGCCAGCTATTGAAGGTTTGTTTGGCAAACCTACCGTTGTCAACAACGTAATTTCACTCGCAACAGTGCCGATTATTTTAGATAAAGGCGCACAGTATTATGCTGACTTCGGTATGGGTCGCTCACGCGGTACTTTGCCGATCCAATTGGCTGGCAATGTTAAGCATGGTGGCTTGGTTGAATTAGCTTTTGGCATTACCTTGCGTGAGTTGTTATATGATTATGGCGGCGGTAGCGCAACAGGCAAGCCAATACGCGCTGTGCAAGTGGGTGGGCCACTGGGTGCGTTTTTGCCAGAGTCGCAATTTGATACGCCTTTAGATTACGAAGAATTTAGTAAAATATGGGCGGTGTTAGGGCATGGCGGTATAGTGGCATTCGACGACACTGTGGATATGGCAAAAATGGCGCGTTACGCATTTGAATTTTGCGCAATTGAAAGTTGCGGTAAATGTACGCCTTGCCGCATTGGTGCCACTCGTGGGGTTGAAGTCATAGATAAAATTATATCTGGCACAGATACTGCAAAAAATTTAAAACTGGTGCGCGATTTAAGCGACACTATGTTAAATGGCTCGCTTTGTGCCTTAGGTGGAATGACCCCTTACCCAGTATTAAGCGCGATGAATCATTTTCCTGAAGATTTTGGGGTTAAGCAGTAATATTTAAACGACTAAATAACTAAACGCATATGCAATGTAAATGCAGCGCAAGAGAGTAAAGTATGGACGATATTAAATACAGCAAACCGAATCATCATCAAGCGCATAGTCGCACGAGTTTTGACGATCAAACGGATTACGGTACTCCAGCTAGTCAATCAGATAAAACAGTGACGTTGACGATTGATGATAGAGAAATTAGCGTGCCAGAAGGCACGTCTATTATGCGTGCTTCTATTATTGCAGGCATTAACGTCCCGAAACTTTGTGCGACA
>JBDNJL010000095.1:0-4358 GCA_041687795.1 Methylotenera sp.
AAGCGCATAAGCAAGGTGCAACTTCACAAGTTGCTGCTGGTGTGCCTGCCATGTGTGATGGCATTACTCAAGGTGAGCCAGGTATGGAGTTGTCGCTATTTAGTCGCGACACTATCGCCATGAGTACAGCGGTTGGTTTATCTCACGATGTGTTTGATGCTGCTTTGCTATTGGGTGTTTGCGATAAAATTGTACCTGGTTTGTTGATAGGCGCGCTACATTTTGGTCATTTACCATGCGTATTTGTGCCAGCGGGCCCAATGAGTACAGGGATTGATAACACCGCAAAATCAAAAGTACGTGAGCAATATGCGCAAGGTAAAATAGGGCGCCAAGAGTTATTAGCTTCTGAATCAGCAGCTTATCACGGTGTTGGTACATGTACATTTTATGGCACAGCAAATACTAACCAGATGCTCTTAGAGGCAATGGGTTTACGTGTGCCTGGTGCTGCATTTATACATCCGCACAATGGCATGCGTGAAGCCATTACCCGTGAAGCGGTTCGTATGGTGTTGAAAAATACGCAAAAGCAACGCTTTACACCAATCGGTAAATTGGTAGATGAGCATGTGATTGTGAACGCAATGGTGGCCTTGCTAGCTACTGGCGGTTCTACTAATCATTTAATTCACTGGGTGGCAGTGGCGCGCTCGGCTGGCATTATTATTGACTGGACAGATTTTCATTATCTTGCCAAATATACACCGCTACTCGCAAGCGTTTACCCAAACGGTAAGGCTGATGTCAATGAATTCCAAACTGCAGGTGGACCAGCTTTCATTATTCGTGAATTGATTGATGGAGGCTATATGTATCCAGACGTCTTTACGGTAGCTTATGGTGGTTTGCGTGAATATGGTAAAGCGCCTGCATTAGTGCAGGATGCAAATAATAATCGAGCACTGGTATGGAACGATTTACCTAAAGAAAGCCCAGATGAGACGATAGTGCGTACTGTAGAACATCCTTTTAACGAGTCTGGTGGATTGCGTTTATTAAAAGGTAACTTAGGCCGCTCAGTCATTAAAATCTCTGCTGTACCTGAAGATCGTCATATTATTGAAGCGCCAGCAATTGTGTTTGATGCACAAGAAGAGTTGTTAGCCGCGTTTGATCGTGGCGAATTAGAACGTGACTTTATTGCAGTCGTGCGCTTCCAAGGGCCAAAAGCTAATGGAATGCCAGAGTTACATAAGTTAACACCACCATTGGCGGTGTTGCAGAATAAAGGTTTTATGGTTGCACTTGTGACTGACGGACGCATGAGTGGCGCATCAGGTAAAATTCCTGCGGCAATTCATTTAACCCCAGAAGCATCAGCAGGCGGCCCGTTAGCGAAAATTCGTAATGGCGATATTCTCCGTTTAAACGCGTTAGTAGGTACTTTGAATGCTTTGGTGGATGAAGACACATGGGCAGAGCGTGAAGTCGAGGAGTTGTCAGACAGTAAACGCCATTATAATTCCCACGGTATTGGCCGTGAGTTATTCGGTGGTATGCGCCGTAATGTGTTATCAGCCGAAGAGGGTGCTATTACTTGGCTGTAAATAGCTTTAAGCCCTGTTGATGAACATTGACCAGTTACAAAATATTATTAATTTAGAATAATTTTAGAGAGCAGTATGAATACATTAGATTTAGTAAAAGAAGGTCCAGTAATACCTGTCATTGTGATTAACCGAGTTGAAGATGCAGTGCCAATGGCAGAAGCTTTGCTCGCCGGTGGTATTCGTGTATTAGAAGTTACTTTGCGCACATCATGCGCTCTCGCAGGTATGGAGGCGATTGCTAAAGCGGTGCCTGAGGCAATTTTAGGCGCGGGTACAGTGCGCTCTATTGCCGACGCACAAGCCGTGAAAGATGTAGGCTGTAAATTTGCAGTGAGCCCTGGTTACACAAGCGCTTTAGGCATAGCGGCACGAGAAATGGGTTTGCCTTTATTGCCTGGTGTTTCTACTGGTTCAGAAATCATGATGGCAAATGCTGATGATTACTATTTTTTAAAGCTATTTCCAGCAGTTGCAGTAGGTGGTATAAATCTACTAAAAGGTTTTGCAGGACCCTTTGGCGATGTGAAATTTTGTCCTACAGGCGGCGTAACAGTAGAATCAGCACCTCAATTTTTGAGTCTGCCTAACGTTGTGGTATGCGGTGGCACATGGTTAACACCAGCAGATGCCGTTGCACGTGGCGACTGGGCTCATATCACTAAATTAGCGAAAGAAGCAAGCGCGATTAAAGCCGCGTAAAATGTGGCTGTAAAAAACCGTTAAGTTTTTACCCAAATTAGCAAAACGGTTAAGTTTTACTCAAAACGACGCAATAATTAGCTTCAAAGGTTGAGTCATTATTATTAAATATTTAAGAATAATAATGATGACTCAACCTTTTTTTATTTCTATCAAAATGCAATGTTTAAGCGGGCAGGTAAGGTTTGCAAAAAAAAATAAAAGAGATACAAACATATAAAACTATCGTATATGATTGTGATGGCGTGATATTAAACTCAAATGTAGTCAAAACTAAGGCCTACTTTAGAACTGCTAAATCCTTAGGTGCAACAGATCAAGAAGCACAAGCTCTGGTCGATTACCACGTTAAACTAGGTGGAGTTTCTCGGTATCATAAGTTTGATTATTACTTGCGTGAAATTTTAAAAAAACCTGCGACTAAAGTAGCAATAAAAACTTTACTAGATGAATTCTCACGCGAGCTTGAAGAAGTATTAATGACGTGTGAAGTGGCAAAAGGTTTAGATGGTTTACGTGCAGCTACACCTAACACAAACTGGCTCATACTTTCTGGCGGTGACCAGCAAGAGATCCGCAATTTATTTGCAAAACGTAACTTAGCGCACTTATTTGATGGAGGCTTATTTGGTAGTCCAGATAATAAAGATGAAGTGTTAGCCCGCGAAAAAGCCAATGGCAACATAAAGACGCCCGCTTTATTTATCGGCGATAGCAAGTATGATTATGAGGCGGCAACACATGCAGGTTTGGATTTTGTGTTTATGAGTGATTGGACAGAAGTGCCTGATTGGCAAGGGTTTTGCGCAGATAACAATATTGTTGTGTTAAAAGCGATTAACCAATTACGCCAATAAAATGTCTTTAGGAGACCGCGGATTAAAATTTGAATCCTCGGTCTCCTAAAGTAATAATGCTTTAAAGCAGAGCTGTTAATTTATACATTTTTGTTAACGAGGGCACAGTCCATCTCAATAATAGACAAATTTTGTTTATTTCTGCTTATTGGATATAACCCACTGATCTGGAATCCACTTTCTTCATATGCTCTTAATGCATCTAGATAATGCGGCATATTGGAATATATAGGAATCAAGGATATTTCTGACAAGAGGCAGAAAATGCTGGGTATAGACTTTTTTGCACCATTGAACACCTTTAAGTCAAAGCCTTGAGTATCCATTTTTAAAAGAATTTTTCTGCCAATTTGCAGATTATTTTGAACGATAAAGTTATCAAGTGTATTGACTTCAATTGTCTCTTGACGGCTAATTTCCATGTTAGGATATTTTTCTTGTCCAAAATGGTTGGCCTCTAGCATTGAAGATAAATCAGATGATTTGGATACGTTAATAACCGCTTTAGATATGGTGTCTCCAAGTGCCATATTATAGACATGCCAGTTAGCATCAAAACTTGATGCAGATACTAAGTTCTCGAATGTTTTAATTACTGGTTCAAAAGAATAAATTTTACCTTTATAGCCATTTTTTCGTAAGGACAAGCCAAACTGACCATTATTTGCACCAACATCAAAAATAGTGTCAATTTTATAGAAGCTTATCAAATTGATTAAGTGATAATTAAGTGAGGGGTGTTTTTTTATCTTTAGTAATTCGTACCCAAGTATTTTTGCAATTTTTTTCATTTTTGATATGTTAAGCAATAATCATTGCTACGCTTCAATATTTTGGTTGCAATTATTAAATGAGCGACAGCAATTTAGATTTTAAGAATTTTTTTGTGTAAGACCATCTTAGCAACACATGCCAGTCTATAGCAAAGGCCTTTTTATAATATGTCAGCGCATTTATGTGACTACCAACTTCATGCGCGGCTCTAGAAAGAGATAGCAAACGTTGTACCATAAAAGAATTTTTAAGTATTTGTAATTCAATTGACATTCGATTTGGAGAGAAAACTTCATTTACAAGTTGTAATCCAACACTTTCTGTATATGCCATACAGTGACGCAAGCTATCATCATGTTTATGTATTAATGCAAGCGGTGAGCTCAATGTAGTGCACCGAAAGTTGGCAATAGCATGAGCAAATATAGGAATGTCTTCAGAGTTCCGAAAATGTTCAGGGTATTCTAAACTGTCA
>JBDNJL010000013.1:0-20673 GCA_041687795.1 Methylotenera sp.
CTTGGGCGGTAATATTCACAAAATTATTAGAGGGGCTCAATTGGACAAAAACCCGTAGCTTAACCAGCCATGAATATCAAACACAGCAAGCATTTTTAAAGCTCTTCCAAGCACTTGGAGCGCTAGATGTAATGTTAGGAAAAGTTGCGTCCAATGAAGCCTTGAGTAAATTGCTAGCGTTGTGTCAAGCAACAATGTTTCAGCCAGAAGCGGTTGGTGACGTGCATATTCAGCTACTTGGCCTACTTGAAACCCCAGCCTTAGCATTGGATGCAGTATGGGTATTGAATATGAATGACCAGCATTGGCCTCCCGCAGTAAAGCTCAACCCGTTATTACCTGCTGAGTTGCAACGAAGTACAGGTACGCCAAATGCAAGTGCAAGCATACAAAGTGCGTTTGCCAATATAGTACAAACACGTATTAACCAATGCGCGCCAGAGATTATATTTTCATATTCGCTTAAAGAAGATGATCGTGAATTGCGTGCTTCGCCTTTGTTAGCAATTGAGGCTGTGCAAGTTTTAAACACCTCACTACAAACGCTAGCCGAAACTCTAACAGCACTCACTACCATGCAAATGCTTGATGATGCCACCGCGCCGGTCGTTTTAGCTGATGAAAAACTACGTGGTGGTACAAAGCTATTTGCAGCGCAAGCTGTTTGCCCAGCGTGGGCGTTTTATCAATATCGCTTAGGCGCTAAAAAAATTGAAATGCCAGTGGATGGCATGGATAGCATGGACCGAGGTAGTTTACTGCACAAAGTGTTGCAGTTTTTTTGGCTAGACTGCTTAAATTTAAACAATTTAAAAGCAATGACAAGCTTACAAAAGCAGGTTGCCATTGATAAGGCGATTATGAAAAGTATTGAGGCTTTAAAGCTAAAAACGAATGCTTATATTCCTGCACAAATATTGCAAATTGAGCAGGCGCGACTAGGCCAAATAATGCAGCATTGGTTAAATGTAGAACTGGAGCGTTCAGATTTTGTAGTACGAGATTGTGAAAAAACTTATCCAGCTTTAGATATTGCAGGCATTAGCGTGACGCTTACTATAGACCGCGTTGATGAATTAGTTGGTGGTGGTATTGTGGTGATTGATTACAAAACAAGCAGTGTTGTAAAAAATACTAGTTGGGCGGACGAGCGAATTATTGAGCCACAATTGCCTATTTACGCTGTAATGGCATTGCAAGGTGAGCAAGTTGTAGCAATATGTTTCGCACAAATTCGTACAGATATTACAAAATTCATAGGCGTTTCAGAATTGACTGAAATATTCCCTGAGGTAAAAACTACGGATAAGCAAAAAGCGTTTAAGCACTTTGAAAATTGGCAGGCTTTAATGCAACACTGGCACACAAGTTTGTACACTATTGCAGAAGAGATTAAAACAGGTATAGCAATCGTGACGTTTAAAAAAGACAGTGATTTAGACTATTGCGATGTTAAGCCATTACTCCGATTGCCAGAGCGGTTAATGCAGTTTGAAAACTTACAATCTAAAAAGATGAATTAAAAGTGCAGTTTAATTTAACTCAACAAGACGTCAACCAAGAGCGTTTAAACCAGCAAGACTCTGAGAATCGAGAGCTAGCGCTACTGCATCAATCTTTTATTGTAGAAGCACCGGCTGGTGCGGGTAAAACTGAGCTTTTAACGCAGCGTTATTTAAAATTACTAGCCACTGTGAACGAGCCAGAAGAAATTATTGCCCTCACGTTTACTAATAAAGCGGCAGCAGAGATGCGTAACCGTATTTTGCTAAGCTTAGAGACAGCGCAAGAGGTAAACACGCAAGCTACTGAAAGTTTGCGACCACACAAACTAAAAACCAGAGAACTTGCCAACGCCGCATTACAGCAATCCATGCGAAAAAACTGGGATATTTTGACTCAGCCTAGTCGCCTGCGTATTTTAACCATTGATGCTTTATGCAGCAGTCTAACGCGGCAAATGCCTTTACTAAGTAAGTTTGGCGGGCAACCATTAGTGAGTAACGATACCGAAACGCATTATATAAAAGCTGCGCAACGGGCGATTGCGAGTATTGCACAAGAGAGTGGTGTTGGCGTAGTTACCACAGCGCTCAAATACCTTGATAACAATTGCGAAAAACTCACGCAATTAATAGCCAAAATGCTTTCCATGCGAGACCAATGGCTTCCTATTGCCGCAAACTTAACCACTTTTGACAGACACATTTTTAGTGAACAAGCCGCAGCTGCTTTGACGCAGCTAATTGAAGAAAAGCTAAAGGTCGCCAGCGAAATTTTAACGCCTCAAGTGCAGCAAAAACTAATGCCGTTGGTGCAATATGCGGCGAGTAATTTGTGCGAAACTGATGCGTTAGAATTTGTCGCGCTTGAGCCATTGCTAGATTGGCAAGCGCCATTACTTGCAAGTGTTGATTATTTAGCCAAATGGCAAGCACTCGCAAATTTTTTATTGGTTAAAACTGGTAAAAGTTATCGTAAAACATTAAATAAAAACCAAGGCTTTCCTGCAGGAGAACTTAGTCAGCAATATAAAGATGACTTTTCTGCAATTATAGATACGCTAGAAGCACCTGAGATTATCGCTAAAATCCTCGCTTTACCAGCGTTTGAATCGCTAGAGGAAAATCAAACCGTTATTCAAGCTTTTGCAGAATTATTGGTACACGCTACTACGCATTTATGGGCTGTGTTTCAATCTGCAGGTGAGGTAGATTTTGTGGCAATTGCGCATAGCGCACAGCAAGCTTTACAAAACGAACAAGGCGTTACCGATTTAGCGCTCAAGCTTGATTATAAAATTTCACATTTGCTAATTGATGAGTTTCAAGATACCAGCCCAGTACAAATGCAATTAATAGAGAAGTTGATTGAAGGCTGGCAACCAAATGATGGACGTACACTTTTCTGTGTAGGCGACCCTATGCAATCTATTTACCGCTTTCGTAAAGCCGATGTAAGTTTGTTTTTACAAGCAAGCCAAAATGGCATTGGTCATTTACCACTTACGCGCTTGCAACTAAGCCGCAATAATCGCTCACATCCAGCGATGGTGAATTGGATTAATACTAAATTTGGGCAAGTGTTTCCTGAGCAGGACAATATTAATCAAGGCGCAATTGCATACCGCGCATTTACAGCAACACGGGCTGTGGTAGATGGTGAAGGCGTGCAACTACATGCTTTAGTATTAGCCAATGAACCTAGTGCGAAAGAAGTGGAAGATGATAATTTAACCGATGGAGAAGCAGTCACAACACAAAATATTAAGCAAGTAGAGGCGACTTATGTCGCTAAATTGATTAGTGATTTGCGTGAAAGTGCAAAACTTAAGCACGAGTCGCCAGCTAGCATTGCGGTGTTAGTGCGTAGTCGTAGTCATCTAAAAGATTTGGTTTCAGAAATTAGGCGACACCATAGCCATTTAATCTTTCAAGCGGTGGAAATTGAACATTTAAACGACAGACAAACAGTGCTTGATGCACTCTCACTGACGCAAGCACTTCATCATTTATACGACAGAATTCATTGGCTAAATGTGCTGCGTGCGCCATGGTGTGGTTTAATTTTGCAAGATTTACATACACTGGTTGCACACAATCATAAGGCAACTGTCTGGCAATTAATGCAAGACGAAGCGCAACTTGCTAAGCTAACAGACGATGGGAAGCTGCGCTTAAATCATGTAAAAAATATTTTACAAGCTGCATTAAATGCCAAAGGGCGTATGCCAGTTCGTCGTTGGCTAGAAAGTACTTGGCTACAACTTGGTGGCCCAAAGTGTTTAGTACAAGAGGGCGATAATCGTGATGTTCAAGCGTTTTTTGATTTAGTAGAAAATGTAAGTCGTAGTGGTTATTTAGATTTTGTCGCGCTTGATTTAGGTATGCAAAAACTCTATGCTAAACCAGATTTAGCTGCAGACGGTAGCTTGCAATTTTTAACCATTCATAAATCTAAAGGTTTAGAGTTTGATACGGTAATTTTGCCTGCACTAAACCGTCCGCCACGCAGTGCAGATAATAATTTAGTGCTTTGGCAAGAAGTCGGGGTCGATAATAAAACATGTTTATTGGCTGCGCCTGTGGAAGCTAAGCAGAATAAAAATAGCGCAAAAGTAGCATCGCCGAGCATTTATCAATTATTAAAAAATTTAGAAACCGAACGCGCGAATAATGAAGCAGTGCGCTTGTTATACGTTGCCGCCACCCGCACTGAGCGACAATTGCATTTGATTGCAACTGTGCAAGCTAATAAAAATGATGAATTAAAGCCAACAGCAAAGTCTTTATTAGAGGTTCTGTGGCCAGCAGTGGAAGCTGAGTTTGTTAGCAAAAGCACTTATGTCGCTTCAGAAGGTACTATTTTGTCAACGATGAGTTTGGCAACGTTTAGCCCTAAATTACAACGTTTATCGATTCAAGATTTGCATCAATCAGCATTGCAAATATATGCCAGCAAACAAGCAGTGAATACGTTATTAACTAGGGTGAGTATAAATCAAGAAATAGACGCGAAAAACAGCTCAACTTTTGAGTTTAAGAATTTAGATTTAAATATAAATAGTGGTATTTTGGCACATTTGTACATGCAACTTTTTGCTGATGAATTAGCAAAAAAAAGCGCCCAAATTTGGCATGCAGAACGTTTGCAAAAATGTTTACCTGCAATGCGGCAATGGTTTTTACAACAAGGTCACGATGCTGATACTGGGAATATTGGCGCTAATAAAGTGATGACTGCACTACAGACTACCCTAGCTAGTAAGCATGGACAATGGGTAATACAGCCACATTTGCAAGCAGTGAGTGAGTTGAGTTTATTTCAATTAGAATCTGAAAGTATGGTTAAAAACCATGTAATTGACCGTACTTTTGTTTCTGATGGTATGCGCTGGATTATAGATTACAAGTTGGCTGATATACTAATTGGAGATGATCTAGTGCAAATCGCATTACAACACAGAATGCAACTTAAGCGTTATGCAACTTTGTTTGCGCATGAAGCATTGGCAATTAAAACTGCAGTCTTCTTTTTAAGCGTTGGGCAGCTAGTGGAAGTGGCTTTGAATTAAAAATGTGTCTGCAAATAAACGTTAAGTTTATTTGCACTGAAGGTCATAAACGTTAAGTTTATTTGCGTTGATGGTCATAAACGTTAATTTGTATTGTACTAAAGATTATAAACCTTAAGTTTATATAATCAACTTGCTTAAAATTCTATTTTAAATGCCACACTAACATATCTATTCTGGAAATGCCGCCCATCATCTACAGAGAAGCTAAGCTAAAGGTTTTTCCTGCATCACTGGACAAATTCTTTGAGTAAATTTTTCACAAAATCTGCACGTAAAATAATGTCTTCAAAACCAACAGTGATACGTAATTTATCAGGTCCATTCATGCGGCAGCGTCTATCCCGTTGCAATAGTGCTACAAGCTTAGTTGGGTCAATATCTGCCTTGGGGTTAAACTGCAGTTGAATAGCATCGCTACTCGCATCAATTTTAATGATACCTATATTTTTTGCGGCAACACGCAAACGGTGGCAGGCGATGAGTGCTTCACCTTGTTCAGGCAGCAACCCAAAGCGGTCAATCAACTCTTCTTGTAAGCCGTCTAATTCGTCATCGTCATTACAGTTAGCCAAACGCTTATAAATCACTAAGCGCTCATGCACGTCTGGGCAATATTTTGTAGTGAGTAATGCTGGAGTATGTAAATTAATTTCTGTGGTCACGCCTAGCGGTGCATTTAAATCGGGCTCTTTACCCGCTTTAAGTTGTTTTACCGCATGGTTAAGCATGTCAGAATATAGATGAAAGCCAATTTGTTGCATCTCGCCACTTTGACTGTCGCCTAATAGTTCACCTGCACCACGAATTTCTAAATCATGCATCGCAAGATGAAAGCCTGCGCCTAAATCTTCCATTAATTGAATCGCATCTAAGCGTTTTTGCGCTTGCACAGTAATTTTACGATCAGCCTCAGTCAGTAAATAGGCATACGCTTGATGATGGCTACGACCTACGCGACCACGCAATTGGTGCATTTGAGCTAGGCCGAACATTTCAGCTTTATTCATAATAATGGTGTTAGCGGTTGGTACATCAATACCAGTTTCAATAATTGTCGTGCAAAGTAGTAAGTTATAACGCTGATTATAAAAATCACGCATCACATGTTCTAACTCACGTTCGCGAAGCTGACCATGCGCTACGGCAATGCGCGCATCAGGCAAAATGCGTTCTAGTTTTTCGCGCATCGAGTGAATAGTATCTACTTCATTATGTAGAAAATACACTTGTCCACCACGTTTGAATTCTCGCGTAGCTGCTTCGCGAATAATGCCTTCAGAATAATCCGTATGGAATGTTTTAATACTTAAGCGTTTTTGCGGTGGCGTGGTGATAATAGAGAATTCTCGTAAGCCTTCCATTGCCATGCTAAGCGTTCTTGGAATCGGCGTTGCGGTCAGTGTCAATACATCCACTTCTGCACGCAAAGCCTTAAGCTGTTCTTTTTGGCGCACGCCAAAACGATGTTCTTCGTCTAATACTACTAAGCCTAGATTTTTGAATTTCACATCTTTTTGAATGAGACGGTGCGTCCCGATAATAATATCTATCTTGCCAGCTTCTAAGCCTGCTAAGGCTTCTTTTTGTTCTTTAGCCGTTCTAAAGCGTGAAATCTCAGCAATTTTAATTGGCCACTCCGCGAACCTATCACTAAAGTTATTAAAGTGTTGCTCTGCAAGTAATGTGGTTGGTACCAATACTGCAACTTGCCTTCCACCCATGACTGCAACAAACGCAGCACGTAATGCCACTTCAGTTTTACCAAACCCTACATCTCCACATACGAGTCTATCCATTGGGCGGCCAGATTGCATGTCTTTAATCACGTTTTCAATGGCTTCTAGTTGGTCTGGCGTTTCTTCAAACGGAAAGCCCTCTGCAAAGCGTTCGTAATCTTGCAGACTTAAAGTAAAGGCATGACCACGGCGAGCGGCACGTTGTGCATACAAATTAAGTAATTCTGCGGCTGTATCGCGAATCTGTTTCAGCGCTTTTTTCTTGGCTTTCTCCCAGTTTCCGCTTCCTAAACGATGCAATGGCGCTGACTCTGGTGGACCACCAGAGTATCGTGAAATTAAAAATAGCTGTGAAACTGGAACATATAATTTGTCATCGCCTGCATATTCCAGCAGTAAAAGCTCAGTTTCACCTTCACCAAAATCAATATTGATTAAACCTTTGTAACGACCAACGCCATGTTGCTCATGCACGACAGGGTCGTCCATACGTAACTCAGACAAATCTTTGAGCATGCCTTCAGTGCTTCGTGCTTTTTCTTTTTCGCGCCTGCGTTGTTGGCGAACTGTGGCGGCATAAAGCTCAGCTTCTGTAATGACTGCGATAGATTTTTTAGCTACAGTATTTTCAATACAAAAGCCATGGTGCAGTGGCGAAACGCCCAACATAAAATGGTCTTGGCTGTTGGAAAAATTATCCCAAGTTTCAATTAAACTTGGCTTTAATCCATGCTCAGCAAACAGTTGCGTAATGGTTTCGCGACGACCTAAACTTTCTGCAGCAATTAAAATACGCCCTTTAAAATCTGCAATATAGCTTTGCAACTTATGTAATGGCTGATCGGCGCGGCGTTCAATATCAAGCGCAGGCAGCGCTGTTTTTTGCGCGCTAATATTGAGTGCAACACGAGTAAATTGATGTGTAGCGCTAAAAAAATCTTCAGTTTTAATGATTAGTTTATCTGGCGTGAGAAGCGGGCGTTCTGAATCATGCGCGAGTAATTTATAGCGACTATTTGCTTCACGCCAAAAGTTTTGTGCGCTCGTATCTAAATCTCCATGCATACACAATATACAGTTGTTTGGAATGTAATCTAACAGCGTTGCTGTTTGCTTAAAAAATAACGGTAAATACCATTCAATACCGCCTGAAGCTATACCTTTACTTACATCTTTATAAATTTTTGCACGTTGTGGATCGCCTTCAAAAGTTTCTCTAAATTGGCTACGAAATAGCGCAATACCAGACTCATCTAGTGGAAACTCACGAGCAGGTAATAGTCTAATTTCTGGCACAGGATATAAACTGCGCTGGGTGTCCACATCAAACGTGCGTATGCTTTCAATTTCATCATCAAACAAATCTAAGCGATAAGGCAATGCAGAACCCATGGGGAATAAATCGACCAAGCCGCCACGCACACTAAATTCGCCATGACTAATCACTTGCGTGACATGGCGATAACCTGCTTCTGCGCATTGGCGACGCATGGCTTCGATATCTAGCTTTTGTCCTTTTTTGAGCATAAAGGTATTAGCGTTTAAATATGCTTTTGGGCTTAAACGAATTAGCGCGGTTGAGAGCGGTACGATAATCACATCACAACTATTTTGTGCAATTTGGTATAACGTAGTGAGTCGTTCTGAAATTAGATCTGGGTGCGGTGAAAATTGGTCATATGGTAGCGTTTCCCAATCTGGCAGCAAATGTACTTTTAAGTTTGGCACAAAGTAGGGAATTTCTTCAAGTAAACGTTGTGCATCAAATGCGCTGGCGGTGATTATAAAAAGTGTCTGCGAATTGGTGTTAAGTTTTTGCGCGAGACTGGCTAAAGCCAAGCCGTCTTCACCTTTTACCGTGAGTTCTACTTTGTTTAACTGACCTGTTTTTGGAATTGACAACGAAGAGTGCATGAAGAATATTTTAAGTGCTTTGAAAGGCCTATATTATAAAGGTTGAGCGAGAGAAAAAGGGGCTAAAACTACAGACTTGACATTCTTTTCTATAAATGCAAAAAAGACTTAACCGTTAAACTTCACGATGGTAAAAGACTTAACCGTTTTTTACAGACACATTTTTGCTAAGTTGATTTTACGGATTACGCCGTACCGCCAACGGTTAAGCCATCGATTTTAAGCGTAGGTTGACCGACGCCCACTGGTACGCTTTGGCCTTCTTTGCCACAGGTGCCAACACCGCTATCTAGCGCCATGTCATTTCCTATCATAGAGACGCGCTTAAGAACGTCAGGCCCGTTGCCAATTAAGGTTGCGCCTTTTACTGGATAAGTAATTTTGCCATCTTCAATCATATAGGCTTCGGCCGCGCTAAATACAAATTTACCGCTGGTAATATCAACTTGTCCGCCGCCAAAGTTTGCCGCATACAAACCTTTTTTTACCGATTTAATGATTTCTTCTGGTGGTAAATTACCGTTAAGCATGTAAGTATTAGTCATACGAGGCATTGGAATGTGAGCATAGCTTTCGCGCCTTGCATTTCCAGTGAGTGGCATTTTCATTAAGCGCGCATTGAGCGTATCTTGAATATAACCACGTAAAATGCCATCTTCAATCAGTACTGTTTTATTTGTCTGATTGCCTTCATCATCAACGCTCAATGAGCCTCTTCTATCGCTAATAGTGCCGTCATCTACAATAGTGATACCTTTAGCGGCCACTTGTTGGCCTATCATGTTACTAAACGCTGAACTACCTTTGCGGTTAAAGTCGCCTTCAAGCCCATGACCAATCGCTTCGTGCAACAAAATACCAGGCCATCCAGCGCCCAGCACTACAGTCATGCTTCCTGCTGGAGCAGGGCGCGCATCTAAGTTAATGACGGCTTGATGCACAGCTTTTTTTGCATAGTCGTGCAAAATATCATCAGTAAAATAACTGTAATCAAAACGACCGCCACCGCCTGCAGAGCCTTGTTCGCGTCGACCATTGTTTTCAGCAATCACGTTAATACCCAAACGCACTAACGGGCGAACATCTGCCGCCATTACCCCGTCGTGACGTGCAACCATAATCACTTCGTATTCTCCAGCAATCGATGCAGTCACTTGTGAAATACGTGGATCTAAGCTACGTGCGATGCTTTCTAAACGCTCAAGCAGTCTTACTTTTGCATCGGCAGAAAGCGATGCAATTGGGTCCTGAGGCATGTAAAGCTGGGAGGCTTCGCGTTTAATAATTTGGCTGCTTGCAGTTTGCTCATTACCTAACAGGGCGATGGATTTTGTTGCTTTTGCTGCCTGTTGCAAAGCGCTAAGTGTAATGTCATCTGAATACGCAAAAGCAGTTTTTTCACCACTCACGGCACGCACACCTACGCCTTGGTCAATTGAAAAATTACCTGATTTAACCTGACCTTCTTCTAAGCCCCAACTCTCACTACGGCTATATTGAAAATACAAATCTGCGTAATCAATGCTGTGCGACATCATATCGCCCAATACATTTTGTAGCTTAGCAATATCTAAGCTCGCGGGCGCTAATAACGAACTTGTTGCGGTATCAAAATGTGAGCCCATGATAAGGTTAGAATTGGTCGGTATTTCTTGTGGTTTCATAATTTATGGTTCGCAAATTCTTCTAATGGCTCAATAAAAGACATTATGCCATTAAGGTTAATTACAAGTATTTTCATTTTCATTTAATCGTTCTATGTTTCAGTGCTGGTAAGCTGTTTCTTAAACTTGCTTGGTATTGCGTATTAATTGTGCCTATCACCACACCAGATCCGCGTGGCAGTCTATCTAGCACCACACCCCAAGGGTCAACAATCATAGTATTGCCGTGCGTTTCACGACCAGACAAATGGTAGCCACCTTGTGCTGGTGCAATGACATAACTTAGGTTCTCAATCGCGCGTGCGCGAATTAAAGTTTCCCAATGAGCCTTACCTGTGGTCTCTGTAAAAGCAGATGGCACAACAATAATATTTACATCTTTCATAGCGCGGTAAAGCTCGGGAAAGCGTAAGTCGTAACAAATGGATAGCCCTATTTTACCAAAAGGCGTTTCTACGACTTTGATTGCATCGCCAGATTCTATTGTAGTTTCCTCATGGTAATGCTCGTTACCTAAATCTAATCCAAATAAATGTATTTTGTCGTAACGCGCTACTTGCTTACCTTTGTCGTCATAAACCAAGCAACTATTACGCACTTTGTTAGCATAATTGCTTTCTAAAGGCACTGAGCCACCGATAACCCATATGCGGTATTTCTTCGCTATTTTGCTTAAAAAGTCTTGAATTGGGCCTTTGCCTTCGGTTTCTCGCACGGCTACCTTGTCCGTATCTTTAAGCCCCATAATGGCAAAATATTCTGGTAAGGCAACTAGTTTGGCACCTTGGTTCACTGCAATTTCAATTAAGCGCTCTGCCTCGCTTAAGTTAGCTGAAACATAAGGTCCAGAAGCCATTTGTATAGCAGCTACTTTTATAATATCTTTATTAGTAGGTTTTGCTTTGGTGGTGGTTAAGCGCGATGTAATTGCCATGTTTTGTCCGAATTTAATTTGTGTTGCTGTGGTGGTTGACTTTAATTAACTGACTAAATGTTTTGATTTAATTGCTCAGTGGATTACTCTGCTCGACTTTCGGCTGTTTTATTTCCTGCGGGTTATCCCATGTGCCGCCAATATAATAAGTGCTTGAGGCAATTTTATTGAGCGGATCTTTCAATAATTTTTGTGCTAAAAATGCCACAGCACCCACCAGAGGTCCGCCAGCGAGTGCCGCTAGTGAAAAGCTATCGCTAATACGCGGGTTAACTTGTACTTGCATAAGCTGTGTTTCTGCAGGTATGCTAATTTCACCTTTAATTGATACATCTGCGGCTGGTCCAGCCATCACGAAGTTATCACTGCTTAGCACGCCACGATTAATTTTGACGGTTCCATTAATTTTATCAAAAGCAAAACCGCTACTAAATAGATCACTAAAATCCAAAGAGAGGCGGCGAGGTAAGCTTTGTAAACTTAATAAGCCCAATAAACGACCAACACCAGGTTGTACTTTTAAAATTTGACCTTTCTTAAGGATAAATTTTAAATTTCCATTTAAGCCATTCATATTAAATTCATGTGGGCTACCTGCCCAGTTTAATTGCCCGCTAAGGTCGCCTTCACCATCTCTAATGGTGTCTGGGTAACCAAAGCGCTGGATTGTTTTGCCTAAGTCTTTAGTATTTATAGCAATATTCAACTTTGTGTTTGGTTCTCTAGCCCAGTTATTCCATTCACCATCGGCAGTAAGAGTGCTGTCGGCATTGTCTAGTTTTAATTTTTGTATGATCCAATTATCGTCTTGAGGGTAAGCTGCCAGCTCAATTGCACCTAATTTTTTATTATCGAACTCAAAGTAAGTAGACGTGATGTCTAGCGCAGGATAATCTTGAATCAATTTTTTAAATTCTTTATCGCTAAAAGTTTTATCAGTTTCGGTATTCTTTCTAACGCTATCAGCCGTCGCTTCTGGAATGCTTAAATTGCTCAAACGCGCTATTAATTTCCCGTTATGAAATGTGGTGCTTTTTGGAACCCATTGCAACTCGCCAGTAATTTCACGGCTTTGAATGTTCGCAACAAAACTATCTTTACTTACTTTATTTTGAATTTTTATTTGATTAACACGCCTATCAAAAATATCCAGTTTATCAACTTTAATATCTAGCTTTTTAATAGGTAAATTGAGTTGATTTGACAACGCAGTTGAGTCTGTTTGTATTACTGATGCGGCCGATAACTCCTGTAGCACTTTGCGCCATGCGTCAGTATTTAAGTAATCTAAGCTGCCAGATATATAAAGCCCCTTAGCTAGGCCAGCATGGCTAGCTGTGTTGCTCGTAGCGTTATTTAGCTGAATAACTGCATGGTGAAGTTCTAGCGTGTTAGTTTGAATTTCAACACTATCACTAACGGCTGTTCGAGTTATTTTAGCATTTAATTTATTACCTATATTAATAACAGTCAATTCGTTGTTCGTAGATTGTTTTTGATCTACGCGTAAACTTAAAACATCATTCTCTTGTTTGTTAAAAGGTGCTGGTAATTTTGAAGTAATGCCGACCAAATCTGAACGAATTGCAATATTGACATTACTGTCCTGAACCAAAATACTGCCAAGCCAATTGGCGCTACCACTAATATAATTATTTGCCGTACCTAGAGTTTGTTTAATAGTTTGATCATTAATTCTGCCTTTGGCATTAATGCGAATCGTTTTATCTTGAGTCGAGGCTAAACTAAATGCTACTGGTGAGCTAAATACATTGGCTTTAACATTGTTTGCAGAGAGACTGTTTTCAGTAAAAACTAAATTACCATTCATTTGCGTAAGCGTTGGAATACTATTGCTTTGCATACTGCCATTGGTAATTTGATATAAGCCTTTGTATTCCGAAGCATCTATATTTTGCAATGGAATTTTTAGACTAATATTTAGCTTTCCAGCGCCGGTGGTTTTTAAGTTGGCGGTAAAGCCTTGCGTTAATGCTGCCACAGGACTTGCATTCACAAATCTTACGCCTTCAGTCACTGGTCCTTGTACTTCTGCGACAACATTTAATATTGGAGAGTCTGCGTCTAATTGTGCAATCGTGGTTTTGCTCTTAATTAATTGGTTACCAAAAATGTGCCCACCAAACCCCGTTAACTCCATACGCGTACCTTCAAATAACAGGTCTGTATTGAGCCCTTCAAGAATAGGCCATCCAGCACCATACTCTAAAGTGCCATTGCGCATTTTTGCAGTTACGCGGAATAAACCAAGTTTTGGGTTTAAATTGTGGTTGGCATCTACAAACGGAAAATCTTTTGCGCGTCCTTTAATTGTAAGCACAATGTCATCCACATTACCTGCTAATATTGATGTATCTAGCCAATGCAAAGTTTCTTCACTTAGCGTTGTTGGATAATAAAAAGGCGCATATTTTGCAATTACTTCACCAAAATTACCTTTTAAATCAATTACGTCTCCATCTTTATTGTCAATTGTATACGTAGCATTTACGCTACCCGCTAAATGTGGATTGCGTATTTTGAGTGTTTTTATGGTAATTTTAGTGTTATCAGAATGAATGGCCCAATTTACCTCACCATTTATTTGATTATTAGTAATTGGCCAACGCAACAACCCGCTAAAATCTAAATTAGCATTGCTGGTATTTAGTTGTAATTTTCCACCATACTGATTTGCCTCTATCTCTCCAGTTAGTCCATCAAAACCTGGTGTGCTTGCTAATGCTTCCTGTGTGGATGCGCCAGACAATAAAGCCTGAGCTGTATGTGATTTAATACCCAGATAGCTAAATTTAGTATTTAGATGATAAGTTTTTGTAATACCTTTTTCAGACTGCCAACTGGCTTCTAAGTGATCTAAATTACCTTCTGGCGCCAGCTTACTTATTCTTCCCAATACGTCAGCAGGAAGTGGGAGTTGTAATGCATACGGTGAAATGGCGGCTAGATTGATATGCGCAAGGCTTAATTTGATTGATTTAGTGTCATTTGCTGTTTGCGTGTAATTAGCGTTTACATTACGCAAATCGTCACCTTTATTTGTTACCAAATTAAGATTATTGACTGCAAGCGTAAAGTGATTTCCCCCAGTTTTTTTATCAGCTAAATTATTGTAGTTTTTCAAATCTTGCCAGCTGATTTTCCCAGTGAGTTGATTGAGTGCTAACGTATTTTTAGACCCTGTATTTTCAGCGCCAGTATTTACATTGTTAGTATTTGCTGTAACGACAGGTACGATTAAACGTTTTAATGATGAATCACTACTTACCTTAGTCAAGCGGCCTTGCTCAAAGCTCACATTTAATTTAGTGCTACCAAAGCCAGCTTGTACATCTAAAGGGTAATCTAACCAAGGTTTAAATGCGGCAATATCCGCATCTGATACATTAATTGCTAATGTGCCGTGCCATTGATTAATATTGCTCACGTCGTTACCGTACAAATTAGCAATAATGTTAACCGGCAGTTTTGTTCCCACAGATGGTAATGCGCTTAAGGACACTTGATGATTTTTGATTAATCGCCTCCAAGGAGGGCTCGAAAGGCTAAGCTCAAGATTATTTAAACTTAAACTTGGCGCGTTGCGCATTTCGTCTAACCAAATTACTTTCGCATGGCTTATATGAATGACAGATTGCCTTAACAACCAGTTTGGTAATTCGGGCTTAGATTTACCTTGCATGCTTATCCCCGCAACAAAAATTTCACCATTGCTGGTGCGACGAATTGTAAGCTCTGGTGCGCGAATTGTAAGCACGGCAAAGCGTGGTTCTAGCGCAGCTAAACTTAACCAAGATAAAGAAGCGTCTGTATTAATAAGCTGTAAACCAGGACGATTTTGTGCATCTAAAATACTAATATTATCAATCACAATATGCGGGTTGATACCCAGCCAATCAGCTTTTATCTGACCGATAGCGACTTTTTGCCGTACGAGTATGCTTAACTGATGTGCAATTTGGTCTTTGTATTGATTGATATTAGGAAAGATTACAAACTCAATTAGCAAAGCTGCAATGATTAAAATAACGACAATAATCCCTAGCAGCCAAAAAAGTGTGCGGTGTAACTTTTGATAGGCAAGCTTAAAAAGACTAAGCGCAGATTTTTTTACCATTTACTTTTAACCATGTTCTTATTGTATGTTGCTAATGTAACTAGCTTCTAAGACTGTTTTTTTTTAAATATTAAATATATTAACTATTTTACTGCAATTCATTATCTATTAAGCGGGTTTTTACATACAAGCTTGGTAAAGAGTTGTTAATTTACAGCTAAATCTAGCTTTTGCAACATTTGCAACATTTGCTAACTTTAAATCCAATCTTCTTTAAAATGCGCGGTGGTGATACTAATCATTTAGAATAGCGCATTTGCTAAACCTTTAAACTCAATGCTTAAACTTAACGGTTTTTTATAGGCACATTTTTCTTGATTCAATTTAAACAACTTACACTCGTTCGCGGCTTAAAAACTCTATTCAAAGACGCTTCCTTACAACTGCATCCTGGGCACAAAGTAGGTTTAACAGGCGCAAATGGTGCTGGTAAATCGTCTCTTTTTTCTTTGTTGCGCGGCGAAATGCACCTTGAGTCTGGCGATTTAGATATTCCAAGCAAGTGGGTAATTGCGCACGTAGCGCAAGAAACGCCTGCGTTGCAAATTCCAGCAATAGAATTTGTGCTAGATGGCGATGCTGAATTGCGTGGTATTGAAGCGGCTTTGCTTGAGGCTGAAACGAATCATAAAGGTGAATTAATTGCTGAATTGCATCATCGTCTAGGTGATATTGATGGCTATAGCGCAAAGGCTCGTGCAGCAGAATTGTTAAGTGGTTTAGGTTTTAGCCAAGCGCGATTGCAACAAGCAGTCGCTACTTTTTCTGGGGGTTGGCGAGTGCGGCTTAATTTAGCGCGCGCGTTAATGTGCCGCTCAGATTTGCTTTTGCTAGATGAACCAACTAATCACTTAGACTTAGACGCGGTGATTTGGCTCGAAAGTTGGTTACAAAGCTATCGCGGTACTTTGTTACTTATTTCACATGACCGTGATTTTTTAGACGCAATTGTCAACCACATTGCGCATATTGAGCAGCAAACCCTAACACTCTACAAAGGCGGTTATTCAGACTTTGAACGCCAGCGTGCAGAAAAACTCGCATTACAACAAGCCATGTTTGAAAAGCAGCAGCGCAAAGTTTCACATTTGCAGGCTTACATTGATCGCTTTAGAGTGCAGGCCACCAAAGCACGCCAAGCGCAAAGTCGCATTAAAGCATTAGAACGCATGGAAATGATTTCTGCCGCGCATATTGACTCTCAATTTAACTTTGAATTTAGAGCCCCAGTTGCCGCGCCAGACCCGCTATTGGTGTTAGACGATATGCACGTAGGTTACGGTGAAACGCCACTGATTAAACATATTGCAATGACTATACGCCCAGGTGAGCGCATTGGCTTACTCGGCAAAAATGGCGCGGGTAAAACCACACTGATTAAATTATTAGCGCGAGAGTTAAAAGCTATGCGCGGCAAACGCGTTGAGGGAAAAGACCTTAATATTGGTTATTTTGCACAGCATCAGCTTGAGCAATTACATTTAGATGAATCGCCGCTGCAACACATGCTAAGGCTAGACCCAAGCACGCGTGAACAAGAGCATCTAAATTATTTAGGTGGTTTTGATTTTAAAGGTGACATGGCACGCAGCCCATGTGAAAACTTTTCTGGCGGTGAAAAGTCACGGCTGGCTTTAGCATTATTGATTTGGACACGGCCTAATTTATTACTACTTGACGAACCAACTAACCATTTAGATTTGGAAATGCGCCATGCTTTAACCATGGCTTTGCAAGGATATGAAGGCGGCGTGATTTTAGTTTCGCATGATAGAGCATTGTTGCGCGCAACTTGTGACCAATTTGTGTTGGTAGCAGACCATCAAGCGCAACTTTTTGATGGTGACTTAGAAGATTATAGCGCGTGGTTAAATGCACAGCGATTACTAGAAAATCAACAGCAAAAAGAAGAGTCAGCGCAAGTAAGTACAAATAAAAACGACCGCGTACAAAGTAAGGCCGAGCGGCAAGCACGAATTTTAGAGCGGAGACCGTTACTTAAAGAAGCAGAGAAATTAGACCTTAATATTGCTAAATGGCACTCAGATAAAAATGTGTGTGATGAACGCTTAAACGACCCTGAGCTCTATACCTTAGCCAATAAAAGAGAGTTACAAAACTTGCTTAAAAACCAAGCTGAATTAAGTGTACAGATTGAAGGCGCAGAAGATCGCTGGTTAGAACTACATGAACAGCTTGAAGCATTGCCAGCATTTGATTAGTAAAAATGTGTCTGTAAAAAAGCGTTAAGTATTTTTACATTAAAGGGAAAAGTGGCTAACTTGATTTTAATGTATTAAATCAGCAGTCAAAAACCACTTTAACTTCTTAAGCCTTAAAATTATTTGGAGAAAGCATTATGGCAACACTATATTCCACCAATTTAAAACTCATGCATGCCCTATGTTTGGCGGAAACAAATGCTACGCCACAAGCAGCGCTAAGTAACTTAGACCAATATGATGCACTCAATGCAGCGGATTATTTAAGTTGCTATATTACGTTTAAAGCGATTCAAGCGGCGGAACGAAGCCCGGCTTCTGAACGTAGCGAAAACTTTGATATGTTAAACGTTTATCAAGCGTATGCCATGTTGGTATATGCGTTTTTGAGTATGCCACTTGCGCAAGAAGATATTTCACCTAACCCCCACGCCGCGCAAGTAACGATTGCAAAAACCTTATTTGCAGGATTGCCAGATACTGAGTTATTAGAGATTATTGAAGTGGGTTACAATAAGTTTCAATTGATTGGCGACGCTGAAGCTGAGCATTGGACTGAGTTTAGAGAAAATTTAGATAAACTTACGATAGCATTTATTATTGCGGGTACTGATGACGATGCGCCACATAGCGCAGAGGAAGTGTTGCCGATGTTTGGACAATTATTGAGTCAACTTTGCGAAGCCTTTGAAAACGTTTAAAATCTTTTATAGTATAAATCGAAAAAATCGTCATTCTCACTTTGTCGAGAATGACGAAAGCCTAATAAATATTGAAGTTAAATATTATGATTTAACTTCTCGGTTTATATAGCGGTGGTCCTTATAATGAGTGTGTTAACTACCTGCGCCATTATCACGATTCCAGTCTTTTTTCATTTTAAATTCCTGCACTTTTTTGCGTTGCTCTGGGGACAATGGTGCAAAAATATTAGCTTCATTTTGTGCCCGCGCTAATATTTTAGCTTGATTTAATTCAGTCATTTGACTTGCGATTGATGACGCTTTTGCTTCGTCAAATTGGCCTGCTTGTGTAGTTGCACGCATTTCTTGCATTAATTTAAATAGTGCTTTGTGTTGCTCACGTATTTTGGGTGCTTGCTCATGTTGCAAGGCAAATAGTTGATTTTTTGTGCTTCTGTTAAATTGACTGCTTTTAAATAACGCGGCATGGCTGAATTGCGCGTGCTAGATTTACTCCATGTTCACAGTGATTCTTTTGTGCTTTACTAGATTCTTCTAAAATGCAGTATTTGAGAGTGCAAAAGATGCAACTGGAAGTGAAATTGCTAAAACTAAGGTAGATAATGTTTTCTTTAAGGTAAATTCTGTATTCATGATAGTCCTTTAAAAACTTTAATAAATGATTCGAGTGGCACTTAAATTTGGCTGCTAACGATGCAGAAAAAATCTTTTTTAAGACAACACCATTGTGTAAGCGCTCAAAGTTAAAGGCAGTTAAGCGCTTGTAAATCTGCGTAAATACGCGTAAAACCATTTAAATTCGAGCGCTAAATCATTGTGGCAATAAGCCTAGCTCGTTATTATTGAAACACTTGTACTCATAAAGTAAACACAAGATGACCCATACCGTTTTATTGATTGATGATGATATTGAGCTAGTTGAAATGCTTAAAGAATATCTTGAGCAGGAGGGTTTTGCAATTCAAGCCGCACACGATGGTGCAACAGGCGCGCAATTAGTCTTACAGCAATCATTGAGTAATCCAATAGATATTGTGGTGTTAGATGTCATGATGCCTAAATTAAATGGTATAGAAACCTTAAAGCGTATTCGCCAGCACAGTAATTTGCCTGTGATTATGCTCACCGCCCGAGGTGATAATACCGACCGCATTATTGGCCTAGAGTTGGGTGCAGATGATTACGTTCCAAAACCAAGTACTCCACGCGAAATTGTAGCGCGTATTCGCGCCATTTTGCGTCGTGTAAGTTCACCACAAGAGGTAGGTCAAGATGCTGCAGCTAGCGAACATATTGTTGTTGGCGCCTTAGAGATATGGCCTTCACAACGCCTAGTGAATTGGAATGGAGCTGCGGTTGAGTTGACTAGCACAGAATTTAATCTATTAGAAATATTAGCCAAAAATGCAGGGCAGGTGGTGACCAAGCAAGATTTATCACAGCTTGGTTTAGGTCGCCCATTGGCAAGGTTTGATCGTAGTATTGATGTGCATTTAAGTAGTATTCGCCATAAATTAGGCTTATTGCCAGATGGTCGCCAATGTATTCAAACCGTGTTCAGGCTTGGTTATCAACTATTAAAAGAATAGAATTTTTTAAATAGTTATGGGCAAGCTTTACTGGAAGTTTTTTATATTCTTTTTTCTAGCGCAACTCACCGCTGTGATTGGTGTGGGCGTGGCTGTTTGGTTAGCAAACCAAAAGCTAGAGCGGCAATCTACACGAATTGAAGCAAGTCCTCCTGCAAAATCCATGGTTGACGCGGCTGCGGCGACACTAAAAGTTGCAGGCGTAGAAGGTTTACATATACTTTTAAACGATTGGGCAAGTAAGTCTGTGCCGCAAGTGTATGCAGTAGATGAGGTTGGACACGAGTTGCAAGGCCGAAATTTGCCAGCAATCGTGGTGCAAACCGCACACGACATTTGGCTAGAAAAATCTGATGAACAACCTAATTCTGCGGGTAATGGTGTAATTTATCCAAGGAGCCCAGTAAAGCAACTACAAGCGAATGATGGTCATCATTATTTGTTATTTGTTCCTGCAATTCAATATCAACAATTACACCACATTGGCTCACCAACACATCCGATATTCGGCGCTTTTGGCTTTATATTAAAATCAAAAACACGGCATTTATTTCCCATAGTTCCAATTTTGGTAGGTATATTGGCGAGTTTTATTTTTGCGGCATTACTTGCATGGTATTTTTCAAAACCAATTAATCAATTAAAGCAAGCGTTTGCCAGTGCTGCAAATGGTAATTTAGATGTCCGCATTGGTA
>JBDNJL010000096.1:0-34927 GCA_041687795.1 Methylotenera sp.
AAGGTTATGATTTGGTAGTCTATAGTGGTGTTGCGTATGCAAATAAAAAAATTGATATTACCGACAAAGTATTAAAAATTTTAGGTAAAAAGTAATTTTATATAAACTTTTTTAAATATAAAAATGTGTCTGTAAATAAGCGTTAGGTTTGTTTATTTGTATGCTCCAAAACTTATTAGTTAACAGGTTGAGTTAATGGCGAAGCAGTTCTCACTTGGTAATATTGTTGATGCATTAGGTGGTAAATTAGTAGGTGATGCTTCAACTTTAGTTTCCCGTGTTTCTTCTATTGCACAAGCTTCAAATAAAGATATAACTTTTTTTAATGACTCAAAATATCTTAAAGCACTTGCCTCTTGCCAAGCAGGTGCTTTTGTTTTGCGTGAGGCAGATGCATCTGCAACTGAAAAACCTAAAATTATTGTAGATAATCCTTACGCCTACTTCGCTAAAATTTCTGCCCTATTTAATCCTACGCCAACTTACAAGCGAGGTGTCGCAGCGTCAGCTGTTGTTGAACAATCAGCTATTATTCCCGAATCATGTAGCATAGGCGCACTAGCAATAATTGGTGAAAATGTGATTTTGGGTGAAAACGTAGTGATTGGCTATGGTTGCGTGATTGAAAACAACGCTATGATTGCTAGTAATTGTTGCTTAGAACCTAATGTAACCATTAAGCACCACTGCGAAATCGGTGAAAATTGTCACATTTTTTCAGGCGCTGTTATTGGATCAGATGGTTTTGGCTATGCCGAAGAAGCCGGTGTTTGGTTAAAAATCCCGCAAGTTGGCCGTGTCATCGTTCATGCCAACGTTGATATTGGTGCTAATACAACTATAGACCGCGGCGCGCTAGACGATACGATTATTGAAGAAGGTGTAAAGCTAGACAACCTCATTCAAATTGGTCACAACTGTATCATAGGTGCTCACACCGTCATTGCTGGGTGCGTAGGTATTGCAGGCAGCGCGCGCATAGGTAAGCACTGTAAAATAGGCGGCGCAGCGATGGTGCTAGGGCATTTGGAAGTAGCTGATAGCGTAACTATATCTCCAGGCAGTATGATTACGCGCTCTTTACTTGTTGCAGACACTTATACCGCGCTGATGCCTTTTCAAACACACAAAGTATGGCTCAATACTGCGGCTAAAATACGCCACCTTGACGATACCTCAGATAAAATTAAAAGCATGGCAGACAAAATTAAATTATTAGAAAAAGAGATTGCTCTGTTAAAATCTAAAAAATAAATATTGAGTCTTTGAGATTATGAGTTGTTTAACTATATAAGTTACTAACTGCAATTATGAAAGATTAATAGTAAATTAAAGCAATACGAATAATCTAAAGAAAAATTAAAGAAGCGGCTGAGATAAAAATGACGAATCAAACCGATAGCAGTATGGATATCCATGAAATATTGCAACACTTGCCGCACCGCTACCCATTTGTGCTGATAGATCGCGTTATTTCTCTTGAGTTAGGTAAAGAGATTACCGCAATAAAAAATGTAAGTGTCAATGAGCCATATTTTCCAGGTCATTTTCCGTATCACCCTGTAATGCCAGGCGTTTTAATTGTAGAAGCAATGGCTCAAGCTGCAGCAATTTTATCCTTTAAAACAATGGATACAAAGCCTAGCGATGATTCTGTTTACTATTTTGCAGGTATAGATAGCGCACGTTTTAAAAAACCAGTATCGCCAGGCGATCAAATTATTCTAAACGTTAAAATTGATAGAATTTTAAAAGGTATCTGGAAATACTCAGGTACTGCGCACGTCAATGATACGATTGTGGCAGAAGCACAAATGATGTGTATTTTAAAAGCGATTGAAAAGTAATTACGCTCCTGTCACTTTTACACATATTCCAGGTTCAATTTATGTACTTCAATTAATTTTAAGTACTTTAAATCAAGTTAAGCGAAAGAACGATGCAAGCAGCAAAAATTCACCCTACGGCCATTATAGATAGCTTAGCCGAAATCGACTCAAGTGTTGAAGTTGGTCCTTATTCCGTCATTGGCCCGCGTGTAAAAATTGATGCAGGTTCTAAAGTTGCTGGACATGTCATCATTAATGGCCCAACCACTATAGGTAAAAATAATAAGATTTTTCAATTTTCTTCTTTAGGCGAAGCCCCACAAGATAAAAAATACAAAAATGAACCTACTTTATTAGAAATTGGGGATAACAATACCATTCGTGAGTTTTGCACGTTTAATCGCGGCACCACACAAGATAAAGGGATTACAAAAATTGGTGACGACAATTGGATTATGGCGTATGTGCACATTGCGCACGATTGCGTAGTTGCTAATAATACAATTTTAGCCAATAACTCGTCTCTCGCAGGACATGTAGATATTCAAGATTATGCTATTTTGGGAGGCTTCACGCTTATTCATCAGTTTTGTAAAATCGGTTCGCACGTTATAACTGCAGTTGGCTCAGTGATTTTTAAAGATATTCCACCTTATGTAACAGCTGCTGGCTATGACGCAAAGCCACATGGTATTAATGCTGAAGGTTTAAAACGTCGTGGTTTTAGCCCAGAGAGTATTTTGCAAATTAAGCGAGCTTACAAAGTGTTATACCGCAATGGATTAAGCTTAGAAGAGGCGAAAACTGAACTTGCTGTTATGCAAAAAAACACTTCAGAGATTAGCCTACTCACAGAGTTTTTGAATGTATCAACCCGCGGTATTATCCGCTAATTTAAACCTATATTACATCTTATACCATGGTAAGAATTGGCATAGTAGCTGGCGAAGCTTCGGGTGATTTACTCGGTTCTCATTTAATTCAGGCGTTAAAACAAAAGCTGCCTGATATTGAATTTATAGGCATCGCCGGACCTAAAATGATGGGAGAGGGCGTAAAGTCGTTTTTCCCTATGGAGCGCCTATCTGTTCGTGGTTATGTTGAAGTGCTTCGGCATTTAATTGGTTTACTCAAACTACGCCGACAATTACTCACAAATTTTCTTAATAATCCGCCAGATATATTTATTGGTATCGACGCGCCTGACTTTAATTTCTGGCTAGAAAAAAAACTTAAAGCAAAGGGCGTTAAAACTATTCATTACGTTAGCCCATCTATTTGGGCTTGGCGAAAAGGTCGTATTAGCAAAATCAAACACGCTGTAACGCATATGCTTGCCTTGTTTCCTTTTGAATCTACCATTTATGAGCAAGCAGGTATTCCAGTCACTTATGTTGGGCATCCGCTGGCAGACATATTGCCGATAAAGCCTGATATGGTAAGTGCGCGCGAAGGCTTGAAGCTTAAGTCGTCCGCATTAGTGATTGTCATGTTGCCTGGAAGTCGCCAAAGTGAAGTACAGCAACATGCAGCGCTAATGATAAAAACAGCTGGCCTTATTTATGCAGAACATCCAAATGCGCAATTTTTAGTACCCTTAGTTACGCGGGAAACGCGTCAGATATTTGAACTTGCGATTTTTCATGAGCCAGAATCTGTACCAATTCAAATATTATTTGGCCACGCGCATGACGCGATGGAAGCGGCTGATGTTGTCATAGTTGCCTCAGGCACAGCAACGCTAGAAGCAGCTTTACTTAAAAAGCCCATGGTGATTACTTATCGCATGCCTAGTTTAAGCTGGAAAATTTTAAAGCACATGCGTTTACAGCCATTTGTTGGATTACCTAATATTTTGGCTGGTAAGTTTGTCGTTCCAGAATTGCTGCAAGATGATGCGACGCCTGAAAAACTTGCTAATGCGACGCTAACATTGCTCGCTGATCAAGATTATCTTGAAATTATTAAAGATGAGTTTACTAAAATTCATTTAAGTTTGCGTCAAAATACTGCTGAAAAAGCAGCGCATACAATATTGTCTTATTTGGATAAATAGTTTTGGCCATCATTTGTGGTGCTGATGAAGCGGGTAGAGGGCCTCTAGCTGGCGCTGTGTATGCGGCGGCGGTGATACTAAACCCAGAAAGACCAATTTTAGGCTTAGCTGATTCAAAAAAACTCTCTGAAAAAAAACGTGATTTATTAAGTATTGAAATTAAGCAACACGCTCTTGCATGGGCAGTTACTAGCAGTAGTGTGAAAGAAATTGACGCTATTAACATACTGCAAGCAAGTTTATTAGCGATGAAGCGTGCGATTGAAGATGTTGAACAACAGCTAAAGGGCTCGTTAAATCTCAATGCAATACTTGGTCAAATATTAGTGCAGGTAGATGGTAATAAATGTCCTAAAATTCACTTACCCTGCGAGGCAATCGTAAAAGGCGACAGCAAAATTGCCGAAATTTCAGCTGCGTCAATATTGGCTAAAACAGCACGCGATGCTGAGTTATACGCGTTAGACTTACAATATCCACTATACGGATTTGCGCAGCACAAGGGCTATCCAACTGCCTACCATCTTGAAATGCTAGCTACTCACGGCGTTTCCGCAATTCACCGTTTAAGTTATGCACCTGTTAAAAAATTACTCAATAATCAGCCCAAAGCTTAACAGTTAAGCTGTTTAGTGTAAAAACTTAACGGTTTAACTATTTCGCGTAAAAAACTTAACGGTTTTTTACAGACACATTTTGAAATTTTCTTAAATCAAGCAAGCAGTAAAAAAACTGTAGGTTTTTTATGTAGGTTTGGTGCGGGTGTCTTTTTCCATTCAGCAATAGTTTTGCTCACAATCATTTCATCGGATAAGCTTATGTTGCAGGCTACACAAAGCCTTGTGGTTAAGCTGCAATGCGCTAAAATATCACCAAACAAGTGCTGATTACGGTAGGGTGTTTCAATAAAAATTTGCGTTTCTTGGTGTTTTTGTGAATTTTTTTCTATTTCTTTTAATCGTTGAATACGCGCAGACTTATCTGCAGGAATATAGCCTAAAAACGTAAAGCGTTGACCGTTAAAACCTGACGCCATTAGGCTTAACAAAATAGAACTGGGGCCAACAAGCGGCTCTACTTTTATTTTATTTTTATGTGCTAGCTCTACAAGTTTTGCACCTGGGTCAGCTATGCCTGGGCAACCAGCTTCGCTCATTAAACCAACATCTAACCCTGCCAACAACGGCTTTAATAAAACAGGGATTTCTTTATCTAAGGTGTGTTCATTTAAAGTCAGTAGTTGTAAGTCACGCACTGGCCTTGCAGTTTTAATCGTACTTAAAAAATGTCTAGCAGTTTTTTCGTTTTCAACGATAAAAAATTCAAGTTTCTGCGCAATTTGAATAACGTGAGAAGGCAAAACCCTAGTAACGTTATCGTCACCAAGGGTTACTGGAATTAAATATAAAGTACTTAGTGTCATTATTAAAATACCATTAATACTTAACACGCACTCTATAAGTGAGCGTCATGCTACCCTCAGCAGGTATTTCAATTTTCCAAACGGCTAGTTGGCCGCTGTTTTTTTTATGCGCTTGGCTCTCACTAGTAATTGTCCAATCACCGTTTATAGGCTCTTGTACAATCACTGTTACTTTTTCTTTTTTAGCATTATTTAGGCGAATTTCATATGCGCTTTCATAAGCGTTGTTATTTTTGTTGGGGTTTGGTAACACTTTAAAATCTGTTTGTTTTTTATCCGCAGTTACATCAAAAGACTCTCCTAACTTTAAGCGTACCACTTCATTTTTGGGCGTATGGTCAATACTGTCTTCACCTACGAATTGTGCATTGTCTTGGCTATCTTTTTTGTAAACGCGCATTATGCCTTTGGGCAAAGGCATACCTAGTTTTGCCACTTCTTTGTTATCAAACTCTACATAGGCGCTCACTTTGATTCTGCTGCCAAGATCGCCATATTGCCCTTGGTAATAATAGTCTGCACCGCGAAGTAATAGCTCTTTGCGTGCGGGAACGTTAGAGGCAGAAAGCAGTGCAACTTGTTTGGTTTGATTTTCTGCGATGGTGGTTAAGCGATCTAGTGAATATAAGTGATATTCCAGTAATGACTCTTCAGCCATCGGCGCTTGATCAGCCACCATCATTTCTGCACCTTTACGCATCATCATCGTACGCGGAAAATTTTCTTGCACACGGTTAACATCGCCAGCTACTAATTGCAACTTAGCATTGTTATAAGTGGCTCCACTGGTATTCGTCAGCGTGACCCAGCCAGATAAATCGATACTGTCTTCTTTGGAATTTAACTCAGCGACGTAGTCTGCTTTCCAAGCAAGGCCGCCTGTTAAATAACTAAGCTCTAGATTTTGCTCAGTAAGTGTTTTATTGTTAATTTTTATAACAAGAGTAGGCCTATCACGTAAATTTTCTGGGATATTGTCATAAACAATACGCCCAGGAATACCAGTTTCTATGCGGTTACCGATTTTAAGTACGACGCCATTATTAGCTGATAATACCGTAGCTTTTTCAACTTTTTCCTCACCTGTGTTGTGGTTTGTTTTAATGATAGAAACAGATTTGCCCACGTACTTTTCAAGTAGTTTTGCTGGTGTAAGTAAATCAAAATCAAAGTTCTGCTCTACAGTAAAAAATCCATTTTCATTACTTAAGTTTCTAAGTAGAGCAGTTTCTGGGCGCATTTGTGCGCTCACATCACGAATTGCAAGTTTTAGTAAGCCGCTATCTAATTTCACCTTACGTTTGTCTTTTACTAATGCTAAGTTATTGTTGTAGATGGTTACAGCTACACTTTGTTGATCATTTAGTGTACTAGTAACTTCGCCTGAAGTTATATCACTCACATCATTGCCTACTGCATTTGTGGCCGAGATAGATAAGATTATCATGGTAAAAAGTGCTACTTTAGCAGTAACATGACATTTCAGCATTTAACACTCCTAAAAAATAGCGGTTTGCACAACATGTAACGCGTGTATATATACAAGGTTGACGCTAAAGCTTCAGTCTAAATTTTACCGACTTACTCTAGCAGTTTTTTTGTCTTAATAAAAATATAAATTAAATGACATTGACACCTTCATTTTGTAACATACTTACAAGCTTAATCAACGGTAAACCAATTAAAGCATTAGGATCATCACCAACCATTTTTTCTATGATTGCAATGCCTAAACCTTCAGATTTTGCGCTACCAGCGCAATCATATGGCTGCTCTTTTAATAAATAATGTTCAATTTGAGCGTCATTAAGTTTTCTGTAGGTAACAGTATATGGCACAACTTCAGCTTGCATCGAGCCAGTTTTACCATTAAATAAACATAATGCGCTATGAAAAATTACCTCACGTCCTCGTATGCGTTGCAATTGTGATATTGCATTAGCATGGGATAAAGGTTTGCCAAGCTGTATGCCGTCTAAAGTCGCCACTTGGTCACAGCCTATTATTAAAGCATTTTGATGTGTTTCACTCACTTTGCGGGCTTTTAATTGGGCTAATCTTAATGCTGTATCTTGAGGGTTTTCATTTACAAAGGCAGTCTCATTTATATTGGGTGATATACAAGTGAACGGCACTTGCAAGCGTATTAACAAATCGCGTCTGTATATGGATGATGAGGCTAGTATTAAACTATTGAGTGTTTGCATAATAATAATTATATATACCAAAAAGCCGACAGCAAAAATGTGTCGGCTTTTTATGGTTAAGTCATCACTTATTCAGGCTGAATTTCAAGTAATGATTCATCAGGCGTCACTGTGTCACCTTTAACTACATGGACTGCGACGACTGTGCCGCTGGTTGATGCTTGAATCTCATTTTCCATTTTCATCGCTTCAACTACAACCACGCCGTCGCCAGCGGTGACTTTATCACCAGCCTTTACTTTTACAGCTACTATAGTGCCTGGCATTGAAGTGGTTACATGGCCTTTATGTGATGGGCGAGGGCGGCCGCTTTTGCTTTTACCCGTGGTTTCTTTCTTTTTGCCACCACCATTGTTATTGCCACTAGAAACTTCAATTTCACTTAAAGTTTCCACCATGACTTCTTCTGCAATGCCATCTATAGACACATAAAATGGGCGCTTTTCTTCACCAGCATGGCCACTACCAGTTAAGTTGATATGGAAAGTTTCACCATGCAGTGTCACTTTGAACTCACTAGGTGCATAACGCGATACTGACGCTGCAGTAACATCTTCTTTATCTAGCAATTCTTCAGGTGACAATGTACCTGCATTACGCTCTTGTAAAAACGTTTTACCGATATCTGGAAACATGGCAAATGTCAGCACATCTTCTTCTGATTTTGCGAAACGGTCAGAATCGCTTAATAATCTTGCCATTTCTGGCGCTAACAAATCTGCTGGACGGCAAGTAATCGGTGTTGCATCACCTATCGCGAGTTTTTTCACATCTTCATTCACTGCACTCGGCGCTTTACCATATTGACCTAAGAAGTAGTTTTTTACTTCGTTAGTAATTGATTTATAGCGTTGACCGGTCATTACATTGAGTACAGCCTGTGTACCTACGATTTGCGAAGTTGGCGTCACAAGTGGTATATAACCTAAGTCTTTACGCACCGATGGAATCTCTGCTAGCACAGCATCCATTTTATCAAGTGCACCCTGGTCTTTAAGCTGATTACTTAAGTTTGAAATCATGCCGCCTGGCACTTGGTTGACTAATACACGCGTGTCAACACCAGTAAATGCACTTTCAAACTGCCAGTATTTTTTGCGTACTTCACGGAAATATGCAGCCACTTCTTGCACAGCCGCGATATCTAAACCAGTATCAAACTCTGTGCCTTGAAGCGCAGCAATCATGCTTTCTGTGGTAGGGTGACTTGCGCCTTCTGAGAATGCAGAGTTGCAGGTATCAATCATTACAGCGCCATTTTCAAGCGCGCGCAGCAAATTCATACTCGCTAAACCACTGGTTGCATGACTATGAATATGAATCGGCAAACTCACGTTTGCACGTAATGCTTCTACAAGTTCAGCGGTGACTTGTGGTGTAAGCAAGCTTGCCATGTCTTTAATCGCAATAGTGTCAGAACCCATTGCCTCTAACTCTTTGGCAATATCTACAAAATGCGCAACATCATGTACAGGGCTAGTTGTATAACTAATCGTACCTTCGGCATGCTTGCCAGCTTTTTTAACGGCTTCTACGGATACTTTTAAGTTACGCGTATCATTAAGGGCATCAAAGATGCGAAAAACATCTACGCCGTTATCAGCAGATTTTTGCACAAAAGCACGAACAACATCATCTGAGTAATGACGGTAACCAAGTAAATTTTGCCCACGCAATAGCATTTGAATGCGAGTGTTAGGTAATGCTTTACGCAGTTTTTGTAAACGAACCCATGGATCTTCTTTTAAGTAGCGTACGCATGCATCAAAAGTAGCACCGCCCCATGCTTCTAACGACCAAAACCCAATAGCGTCTAATTTACTACAAATTGGTAACATATCTTCTGTACGCATGCGTGTGGCAATATGGCATTGATGCCCATCGCGTAACACAAGCTCTGTTACATGTATTTTAGCCGTTGGTATTTTTGACATAATCTAACTCTTTAACGATGATTGAATACTTGTTGATTTAAAAAAACTTAATGTTCTTAATAATTTAAACTAAATAAACTTAACGTTTATTCACAGACACATTTCCAAACTACTTAAACGCCTTCATGCGCGGCAATCGCTGCGCTAATGGCCGCGGCAATTAATGCTGGAGGAATTTCGTTTTTATAATTCGTCAGATCAGGATTTGCCTCTACAAAACTGGTATTAAAATTGGCTTTTCTAAAATCTTCATGTTTTAAAATTTCTTGATAGTATGGAATGGTCGTTTTTACTCCGTAAATTAACATATCGTCCAATGCACGGCGCCCGCGCTCAATCACTGCTTCCCACGTTAGCGCCCAAACAGTAAGTTTTGCGCACATAGAATCATAATAAGGCGGAATTTCGTAGCCTGTAAAAATTGCTGCATCCATACGTACGCCAGGACCACCAGGTGCATAGTAGCGGGTGATTTTACCAAAGCTTGGTAAAAAGTCATTTTTAGGATCTTCTGCGTTGATACGAAACTCCATCGCAAAACCCCTAAATTGCACGTTTTTTTGCTGATATTGTAATGGTAAGCCATACGCTACACGAATCTGCTCTTGCACAATATCAATACCTGTAATCGATTCAGTGACGGTATGCTCAACTTGTAAGCGTGTGTTCATTTCCATAAAGTAAAACGTATTGTCAGAGGTTAACAAGAACTCTACAGTGCCGGCATTTTCATAACGAACCGCTTTAGCTGCTTTAACCGCTAAACCACCAATATACTCACGTTGCGCTTGGCTAAGTTGTGGGGAGGGTGCAATCTCAATCAATTTTTGATTGCGACGTTGAATAGAACAATCACGTTCAAATAAATGAATCGCGTTGCCTTTAGAGTCGCCCAGTATTTGCACTTCAATATGACGTGGTGAGACAATACATTTTTCAATGAATACTTCAGGTTTACCAAAAGCCTTACTCGCTTCACTAATCACACGGTCGTAATTTATGAGCAAATCTTTTTCGCTATCACAGCGGCGAATGCCCCGCCCACCGCCACCGTTAGTGGCTTTTAACATGATAGGGTAGCCAATTTTATTAGCTAGTGCGATAGCTTCATCCAAGTTTTTCAAATTGCCTTCACTACCTGGCGTACAAGGGATGCCCGCTTTAGCCATGGCATTTCTAGCTTGAATTTTGTCGCCCATTTGCCGAATCACAGACGCATTTGGACCAATAAATTTAACACCTCGACGTTCGCATATGTCAGCCAACTCAGGATTTTCCGACAAAAAACCATAGCCAGGGTGAAGTGCATCGCAACCAGAGGCCACTGCCAAATTTACTATATTGTGCGCGTTTAAGTAGCCTACCACCGGATCTGCACCAATGTTGTAAGCTTCATCTGCTTTTTTCACATGTAAAGCTTGACGGTCAGCATCTGTGTATATCGCAACTGATTTAATGCCCATTTCTGAGCAAGCGCGTACAATACGAACAGCAATTTCGCCACGGTTTGCGATTAGTATTTTTTTGAACACGTTTAAAAGCCTTAAATTGAACTTGTATCTACTAAAATTATAACATGCACAGGCTTATAGCTAAAGGCGTTGCAGTTAAATCCTGTTAAAATTACTTAAAATTTAAAAAACTACAACCCTCACAATGACAACACCATTATTTATCGACAATATTGCCTTTGCAAAAAAACAAGAAAGATTAGCTGGTACTATTAGGGTGGCTGAATGCGAGCGTTTAGCGGCACTTTTGCCGTCCAATGCACATGTTAATACTAAAATTAGTTACAATTTAAAAGGCACTACCAATAGCGTAACGCAGCATTTTTTGCATCTAGAAATTAAAGCGCGCTTAATGACAACTTGCCAAAGATGCCTTAACGAAATGGCGCTGGATATACCGCTTAAATTTGACTACATATTGAGTGAAATTGGCGATGTAGAAGTGGATGAAAGCGAAGACTTTGATGCACTAAAAATTAGCCAAACAATGGATTTGATTGCACTAATAGAGGATGAAATTATCACAGCTTTACCCATTGCGCCCATGCATGAAATTTCTGATAAAAATATCGCGTGTGTATTAAAAGTTGCTAGTAGTGGAGAAAAGCAGAACCCATTTGACGTCTTAATAAAGTTATTAAAGCCTTAAGACCTTAATTCATGCTGACAAAGCAGTTGTTTTATATTATTATGCTAAATTAGTTTTTAGCGTAGTCTTTAATTATCGATGCTTAGCAGGGTTTGGGCATACATTTATTAGTAATTGAGATGATGTTTTAATCATTTTATTGGAGTTTATTATGGCAGTTCAACAAAATAAAAAGTCACCTTCTAAACGTGGCATGCATCGTTCACACGATTTCTTAGTTAATCCGCCGTTAGCAGTTGAACCTTCAACTGGCGAAACGCATTTACGCCATCACATAAGCCCAAATGGCTACTACCGTGGCCGTAAAGTGATGCCTGCTAAAGGCGAGTAATTTTAGGTTTTTTTTAAAAAGCCATTAAATAAATAACGCCGCTCCAATCCATTGGTGCGGCGTTGTCATATCTACAGTATCAATTTTTAACTTATATAATTATCTAGTTTATTTATATTAAATTTAAAATTGTAAAAAACTAAAGCGATGTATCATTAACTATGGATATTACAGTTGTAATTGACGCAATGGGTGGTGATCACGGCCCTCATGTCACAATACCAGCCGCATTAAAAGCCCTAGCAGGCGATGGCGAGCTTAATATCGTTTTAGTTGGCTTATCGGATGCTATTGAATCTGAATTAAAAGCACATAAAGCTAGCACTAGTCCACGCTTACGCATACATCACGCGAGCGAAGTGGTGACAATGGATGAATCCCCGCAAGGTGCGTTAAAAAACAAAAAAGATTCATCTATGCGTGTTGCCATTAATTTGTTGAAAAGTGGTGAAGCGAATGCTTGTGTCAGCGCAGGCAATACTGGCGCACTCATGGCAACTGCGAGGTTTGTGCTAAAAACTTTGCCTGGTATTGATAGGCCGGCAATTGCAGGTGTTTTTCCAAGCCAAAAAGGCATGACATATATTTTAGACTTAGGTGCAAATGCTGATTGCTCAGCAGAGCAATTATTGCAATTTGCTATTATGGGCAGCATGCTGGTGTCTTGCGTTGAGCATAAACCTAATCCAACAGTGGGCTTACTAAATATTGGTACTGAAGATATTAAAGGTAATGAAGTGGTGAAGCTTGCAGGAGATCTGCTGCGCGCTAGCCATTTAAACTTTTACGGCAATGTAGAGGGCAACGATATTTTTAAAGGTACTACAGACGTAGTAGTCTGCGATGGTTTTGTGGGTAATGTAGCGCTTAAAACTTCAGAAGGTTTGGCGCAAATGATGGGTAGATTTTTAGGGCAAGAGTTTAAACGCAATTGGCTTACAAAATTAATGGGCTTAATAAGCTTGCCAGTTTTAAAAGCATTTAAAAAGCGCTTAGATCCACGCCGGTATAATGGCGCGAGCTTTTTAGGTTTGCGCGGCATTGTCGTTAAAAGCCATGGTGGAGCTGACAGCTATTCATTTTTACATGCGATTCACACAGCTGTTGAAGAGTCACGCAACGGCGTATTAAGAAGAATTACTGAGCAGCTTGAAATTGAGCATATTCAAGCTAAACGAATTGTTGATGAAAATGTGTCTGTAGAAATCGGTTAAGTTTTTTTAAAACAACTAAAAATATTAAGGTACCTAATAGAAGTGCCTTTAAAAAACATTACGGAATAGGTATGAAATACTCACGTATTACAGGCACAGGCAGTTACTTGCCGAAGAAAATACTCACTAATGCAGATTTAGAAAGCATGGTGGATACCACAGATGAGTGGATTTTTACGCGCACAGGCATTCGAGAGCGGCACATTGTTGCTGATGGCGAATGTACTAGTGATTTAGCAACCCATGCCGCGCTAAGTGCTATTGAGTCCGCGAGTATTCTAGCGACAGATATTGATTTAATTATTGTTGCAACAACTACCCCCGATAAAATTTTCCCTAGCGTTGCATGTATGGTGCAACAAAAATTAGCCATTTCAGGCTGTGCAGCATTTGATGTGCAAGCTGTGTGTAGCGGTTTTGTTTATGCATTAGCAACAGCAGATAACTTTATTAAGGCGGGCAGTGCTAAATGCGCGCTGGTGATTGGCGCAGAGTCTTTTTCGCGCATTACCGATTGGACAGATCGCGGTAATTGTATTTTATGGGGTGACGGAGCGGGTGCAGTGATATTGCAAGCCAGCGACGAACAGGGCATTATTTCAACCCACTTACACGCAGATGGTAGCTATGAAAAAATGTTGCATGTGCCACGCAAAACTGACGCAGAAAAGCTGGTTTCATCCTTACTAAAAGACACTGTAGTGATGGAGGGAAATGCTGTATTTAAAATGGCCGTTAATACTTTAGATGCCATTGTAGAAGAAGCGCTTACCGCGAATGGTTTACAAAAGTCGGACGTTGATTGGTTGGTGCCGCATCAAGCCAATATCCGCATTATTCAAGCCACAGCAAAAAAACTGGAGATGTCAATGGACAAAGTGGTAGTGACTGTTGAAAAACACGGTAATACTTCGGCAGCTTCAATTCCATTAGCTTTAGACGTGGCGGTGCGTGATGGTCGCATTAAGCGTGGTGATACCATTTTAATGGAAGCCTTTGGCGGCGGCTTTACTTGGGGCTCAGCTTTAATCAAGTTTTAATATTTAAATTAATATAGCAATAAAAAAATTATGAAAAAATTTGCATTTTTATTTCCAGGACAAGGTTCACAATCAGTAGGGATGATGACTGGTTTTGGTGCCGAGAATAATATTAGTCAAGTTTTATGCGACACTTTTGCTGAAGCTAATGACATTCTCGGAACAGACTTTTGGGCAATGGCAACAGAGCCAAATGAGGCCATTAACCAAACCACCAATACACAACCAATGATGTTAATTGCTGGTGTAGCAACGTGGCGTGCTTGGCGGACAACTAGTGAGTTTATGCCTAGTGTTTTAGCAGGCCACAGTTTGGGTGAATATTCTGCATTAGTTGCCTCTGGTGCAATATCATTTGCAGATGCTTTGCCTTTAGTGCGCTACCGAGCTGAAATAATGCAAGATGCCGTGCCTGCCGGCGTTGGTGCTATGGCGGCTATTTTAGGGCTTGATGATGAAGTTGTTCGCGCAGTATGCGTTGAAGCCGCTCAAAATGAAGTACTGGAGGCAGTTAATTTAAACTCACCTGGCCAAGTGGTGATTGCAGGCAATAAGGCAGCCGTGGATCGTGGTATTGAACTTGCTAAAGCAAAAGGTGCCAAGCGCGCTTTAGCGTTGCCTGTAAGCGTGCCATCTCATTGTGCGCTAATGAAGCCTGCGGCAACACAGTTGGCTGAATATTTAAAAAATCTACAAGTAAATACACCAAAAATCCCAGTATTACATAATGCTGATGTTGCAGCTTATAGTGAGCCACAGAAAATTAAAGATGCGTTGGTACGCCAGCTCTATAGTCCAGTTCGCTGGGTAGAAACCATGCAAACCATGCATAAAATGTCTGTAATACAAGTTGCGGAATGTGGCCCAGGAAAGGTGCTGACAGGGCTAACAAAACGTATTGTTGCAGGGTTGACTTGTAGCGCATTGGTGAGCATTGAAGCATTAAATGAGTTTGAAGTTACCTTAAAAACATAGTTTTTAAGAAAAAATATTTATTAAATATAATATATTCAAAGGGTTAAAATGCTAACTGGACAAATTGCTTTAATTACAGGCGCAAGCCGCGGTATTGGCGCTGCTATTGCGCTAGAGCTTGGTTTGTTAGGTGCAACGGTCATAGGTACGGCAACCTCAATAAGCGGTGCTGAAGCCATAACTGAGGCATTTAAAAGCGCTAACATTCAAGGTGAAGGTATGGCGCTTAACGTGAATGATACCCCGCAAATTGAAACCATACTTAAAACCATTGGCAAAAAATATGGGGATATTTCTTTATTAGTAAATAATGCAGGCATTACGCGTGACACCTTACTTATGCGCATGAAAGATGAAGATTGGAATGCAGTGATTAGCACTAATTTGACCTCTGTTTTTCGTATGAGCCAAGCGGTGCTTCGCCCTATGATGAAGGCGCGAACTGGTCGGATCATTAGCATTTCTTCAGTAGTAGGGCATATGGGTAATGCTGGACAAGCTAACTATGCCGCGGCTAAAGCGGGTATGACGGGCTTTACAAAATCATTAGCTGCAGAGGTGGGTAGTCGCGGTATTACCGTAAACTGTGTAGCACCAGGCTTTATTGATACAGACATGACGGCTGAGCTGCCAGAAGCGATAAAAACTAAAATGTTAGAGCGTATTCCGCTGGGTAGATTAGGTGCGGTTAAAGAAATTGCTGCGACTGTTGCATTTTTAGCTTCAGCTAATGCCGCATACATTACAGGTGAAACCATTCATGTAAATGGCGGCATGTTAATGGTTTAGTATTACAACTAAAGGGTGTTTATAAAAAAGCGTTAAGTATTTTTGTATTATTGTTGAGTTTTGGTAGAATAACGCTTTAGCTAGATTACATTAGCCTAAGCTAAAATATTTTTAAATAAAAGGGGTAATTAGATGTCTGACATCGAACAACGCGTTAAAAAAATTGTTGCTGAACAGTTAGGTGCAAACGAAGCTGATGTAAAAAATGCATCATCATTTGTAGATGACTTAGGTGCTGACTCACTCGACACAGTTGAATTAGTGATGGCATTAGAAGAAGAGTTTGACTGCGAGATTCCTGATGAAGAAGCAGAAAAAATCACAACAGTACAATTAGCGATTGATTACATCAACACCAACCTCAAATAACTCAAATGTAAGTCGCATGTCTAAATTTTATTAAAGTTAGACGATTGGCTTTGCATCACTTATTTTAAACAGCAGTTGTTAATATTAATGACAACTGCTGTTTAACTTTCTGATTTAGTAAATCATTCAACTTATTTTGAGACAATCTTATGTCTAAACGTAGAGTAGTCGTTACTGGTCTTGGTGTGGTTTCACCTGTAGGCATCGGTGTGCCAACTGCTTGGGCAAATATTACAGCTGGTAAATCTGGTATTACACAAATTACAAAATTTGATGCAACGCTTTTTACTTCAACCATAGCAGGTGAAGTAAAAGACTTTAATGTTGAAGATTATTTAACGGCTAAAGACGCGAGACGTATGGATACTTTTATTCAATACGGCTTAGCCGCTGCGATTGAAGCGGTTCAAGACTCTGGCATTGTGGCTACAGAAGAAAATACTGAAAGAATTGGCGTTTCTATTGGCTCTGGTATTGGTGGCATGCAGTTTATTGAAGACACCGATGTGCTTTACCATGAGTCTGGCCCACGTAAGATTTCACCATTTTTTATTCCTGGCACGATTATCAACATGATTTCGGGTAATTTATCCATCATGTTTGGTTTTAAAGGCCCAAACGTTGCCATTGTAACGGCTTGTACAACTGGCACACACTCAATTGGAGACGCTTCACGGATGATTGAATACGGTGACGCTGACGTAATGGTTGCAGGTGGTTCAGAAGCAGCAATTACCCGGTTAAGCGTTGGTGGCTTTGCCGCAGCACGCGCGCTTTCTACACGTAACGATGACCCAGCTACAGCAAGCCGTCCTTGGGATAAGGACCGAGATGGCTTTGTAATCGGTGAGGGGGCAGGTGTATTAGTGTTAGAAGAGTATGAACACGCCAAAAAACGTGGTGCTAAAATCTACGCTGAATTAAGTGGCTATGGTATGAGCGCCGATGCCTATCATATGACCGCTCCAAATATGGATGGCCCGCGCAGGTCTATGCGCAACGCTATGAATAACGCAGGTATAAATCCCGATGCAGTCCAATTTATCAACGCACATGGCACATCAACTCCACTAGGTGATGCAAACGAAACTAATGCCATTAAAGCTGCGTTTGCTGGGCATGCAAAGAGTTTGGTAGTTAATTCAACCAAATCAATGACAGGGCATCTATTAGGTGGCGCAGGCGGTTTAGAGTCGGTATTTACTGTGCTGTCCATTTACCATCAAATGTCACCCCCGACGATCAATATTTTTAACCAAGATCCTGAGTGTGATTTGGATTTTTGCGCAAATACTGCGCGTGATATGAAAATTGAGTACGCGCTTAAAAATAACTTTGGCTTTGGCGGCACGAACGGTAGCCTTGTATTTAAAAAGATATAAGTATTTAAGAAAATCTAAATACTTTTGAAGTCAGTTATTTAAAAAGCCTGCATTTAAAGCAGGCTTTTTAGTTTAATAGCGCGTTTTAGTCATAGTGAAAATACGTTTGCTATGGTTTAATTATGGCTCATGACGCTTAACTCTACCCACATACTTAACGGTTTTTTAGACCGAGATATTTCACCACTTGACCGCGGCTTTGCCTATGGCGATGGCGTCTTTCGCACGATGAAAGTAGTGAATGGTTTGCCATTACATTGGCCGCAACATTATCAGAAATTAGTAGCAGATTGTGCTGTCATTGGCATTGTCTGCCCGGTCGCTGAGATACTAGTGGATGATCTGCAACATCTGTTTACGCCAAATGAAACGGCCGTGGCTAAAATTACCATTACACGTGGTGAAGGTGAGCGGGGCTATGCAGTACCGGCAGTAACTATGCCAACGCGAATGGTAAGTAAATCAAAATACCCGCAGTACGCCCCCTTAAATTTTACCGATGGTGTGCAATTAAAAGTGTGCGAAACCACACTTTCAGCTCAACCTAAACTTGCTGGCATTAAACATTTAAATCGTTTAGAAAATGTGATGGCGCGCATGGAATGGCAAAATGACGCTGTGTTTGATGGCATATTGCTAGATACGAATAGTAATGTGGTTGAATGCACCATGAGTAATATTTTCGCGCGCTACGGCATTAATCTCGTTACTCCAACTTTAAACCAATGCGGCGTAGCAGGGATTACGCGCCAGCAAATTTTAAACCTTGCGAGCGTACTAAATTTAAACGTGGTGGTTGATTTGCTTCCACTAAGTAAACTGCTAAACGCAGATGAAGTGATTATTTGCAATAGCTTATATGGTGCGTTCCAAGCGACTAAAATCAATCATAACGAACTTACCAAAACGTGGCAACCGCAAGCTTTAGCTGGTGCCATTAGAGTGCAATTAAAGCATGATTAAAATAATAAAACGTTGGTTTGTATTAGTTGTTATTACCTCTATAGGCCTTGGCTCTTGGCTTGTTTATTACGCTTTTAAGCCGCTTAAACTACAACCCAAAAGCCAAGAGATTACCATTACGCCAAATAGCGGTTTAAAAAGCATTGCCAACCAACTGGTTTCTCAAGGTGTAATTAGCGAGCCTTGGCGATTTATTGTTTTGGCTAAATTACTTAATAAAGAACAGTTTTTGCAAGCAGGTAGTTACACTTTGAATAAAAACGTAAACCCTTATTATTTGTTACTTTCACTTAATCACGGACGCACAACACAAGGTAGCATTACGCTCATTGAAGGGCGTACTTTTTTACAACTACGTCAAAAATTAGCTAAAAATGATGCAGTTAAGCAAACTATTACCAACTTATCTGACGCAGAAATAATGCGTTTAATTGGTGCAAATGAGCGCGCACCAGAAGGTCTGTTCTTTCCAGATACTTACTACTTTAACCGCGGTACGGCTGATATTGTGCTTTTAAAGCGTAGCTATAATGCTATGCATACTAAGCTTAATAAAGCTTGGCTTAATAGATCTACCAACTTACCTTATAAAAACAGTTATCAAGCCTTAATTATGGCCTCTATCGTAGAAAAAGAAACTGGTAAAGCAAGCGAGCGCCCGATGATTGCAGGCGTTTTTATCAATCGGCTAGCCATAGGTATGCGTTTGCAAACAGACCCAACAGTCATCTATGGCATTGGTCTGCAATTTGACGGTAATATTCGTAAAAAAGATTTAAGTGCAGATACGCCGTACAATACATACACGCGTAATGGTTTACCACCTACACCAATTGCAATGCCAGGCTTGGCTGCCATTGAGGCGGCTTTGCATCCAGAAAAAACAAAAGCACTATATTTTGTTGGCAAAGGTGATGGTAGCCACACGTTTTCAAACAATTTAGTTGATCATAATCGCGCAGTTGTGCGCTATCAATTACGATAATTAAGTTATTACAAAGTGAATGTTAGCATGGCAAATATTGGCAAATTTATTACGTTAGAAGGTATGGATGGAGCCGGTAAAAGCACGCATATCCCTATGATTATTAATACACTAGAAGCCAAAGGTATTGAAGTGGTTTCTACCCGTGAACCTGGCGGCACGAGCTTGGGTGAGCGGTTGCGTGAGATTTTATTGTATGAACCTATGCATGCAGAAACTGAAACTTTATTAATGTTTGCGGCGCGGCGTGAGCATGTTGCCGCAGTAATTGCGCCAGCATTAGCGCGTGGCGCCTACGTACTTTCAGATAGATTTACAGACGCAACTTATGCTTACCAATGTGGCGCAAAAGGCGTTTCTGCAAACAAAGTACAGCTATTAGAGCAATGGGTGCAGGAAGATTTGCAACCAGATGTAACGCTTTTATTTGACGTGCCAGTGGAAATCAGCATGCAGCGCTTAGCCTCGGCGCGAACACCAGATAAATTTGAGCGTGAGACAGCAGATTTTTTTACCAGAGTCCGTGAGTCATACTTACTAAGAGCGCAACAAAACTCTGCTAGATTTCGTATTATCAATGCCAATCAAGTAATAGATGTAGTTAAACAAGAAGTTGAAGTTATTATTTCAACTTTATAATTAATATAACTATTTAAATATGAAGAATAATCTTTATCCCTGGCAAAATAATATTTGGCAACAACTTAATGCTGATAAACGTCGTTTGCCACACGCTTTGCTATTTCATGGCCGCGCGGGTATAGGTAAATTTGAGTTTGCCACTAACTTTAGTCAATCGTTACTGTGCACGCAAAAAAATCACGAGGGCTATGCTTGCGGAAAGTGCGCAAGCTGCAATTGGTTTAATGAAGGTAATCATCCAGACTATAAAATACTGACACCCGAGCAAGATAGAGAATCAGAAGATGGTGTAGTAAGTACAAAAAAAACTAAGAAAAAAACGCAAATATCGGTTGCACAAATTCGTGAACTAGGCAATTTTTTAAATCTTAGTAGCCATCAAAACGGTGGTTTACGCATCATAGTGATTCATCCTGCTGAAACGCTCAATTTAGCTTCGGCCAATGCGCTACTTAAAATGTTAGAAGAGCCAGCCACAGGCGTAGTATTTGTATTAGTGGCGCATCAAATTCAGCGCTTATTGCCAACGATATTAAGCCGTTGTCAAAAATTTAGTATGCCTACTCCTTCAGAAGCAGAATCTTTAGCATGGCTTAAAGAGCAGGGCATGCAAAATGCGGCAGAACAATTAGCTTATTTTAACGGCTCGCCGCTAAAAGTATTGAATGAACAAACACAGTTTAATCAAGTAAAAGATTCATGGCGCATACTGGCGCTAGGTGCGAAACTTGAGCCAAGTTTGACGGCAACAGCGCTACTGTCAAACATGTCGGACGATAGCGCATCTAAAATTAGCGCGGTTGAAGGCGCGATTATAACCATGCAAAAATGGTTATATGATATTGTACTGATGAAGCAAGCCAAACAAGCGCATTACCACACAGAGTATGCCGCGACTTTTCAAAAACTTGCTGAAAATGTAAACTTGAGCAAATTGTTTAATTTACAAAAAAACTTTGATGAGTTACGTAAATTAGCAACTCATCCTTTGAATCACGAATTGCAAATAGAGAGTTTATTGTTTGAATATACAAAAATGTTCATTAAATAGAAAAATTAAAGCTAAAAATCTAACCGTTTTTACCAGTCAGAGCGTAAAACTTAACCGTTTTTTATAGTCACATTTTTAGATTATATAAACTAGAGATAATCCATGGCAGAAGATTTAACAGACGACAACAAAATCCCTGGCGCGCCTAAGCCTGGCGTGTTATCGCTTGCGATCAAAGAAAAAGCCTCGCTTTACGCTGCCTACATGCCATTTATTAAAGGAGGCGGTTTGTTTATCCCAACAACTAAACCATTTAAAATTGGTGAAGAAGTCTTTATGTTGCTCAGCCTTATTGACGACCCAGTTAAATTGAAGGTAGTGGGACATGTAGCATGGGTTACGCCAACATCACAACCCAACAAACCACAAGGAATAGGCGTACAATTTAGTGAAAAAGATGGTGGTTTAGAAGCGCGTAATAAAATTGAAGGCTTACTTGGTAGTGCGTTAAAATCATCACGCCCAACGCACACGATGTAAACTGCTTTAAGGTTTATAAATTACTGTTATAAAAACAACTTATGCTTGTAGATTCCCACTGCCACCTTAACTTTCCTGAACTTGCAGCTCAATTGCCTGCTATTCGTCAAGCCATGACAGATAACGAAGTAGGGCACGCGTTATGCGTTTCAGTCACGCTATCAGACTTTCCGCAAGTGCTAGCTTTAGCAGAAAATTACCCTAATTTTTACGCTTCGGTCGGTGTACACCCTGATTATGAGGATATTAAAGAACCAACTTTAGATGGCTTGGTTACCCTAGCAAATCATCCTAAGATTATTGCCATTGGTGAAACTGGTTTAGATTACTTCAGACTCACTGGCGACTTAGAATGGCAACGCGAGCGCTTTAGAACGCATATTAAGGCTGCTATTGCTAGCAATAAGCCTTTGATTATTCATACTCGTAACGCAGCAGAAGACACTATTCGAATTATGCGCGAAGAAAATGCAAAGTCGATTGGTGGAGTAATGCACTGCTTTACAGAGAGTCTAGAAGTTGCGCTACATGCCATTGAGTTAGGCTTTTATATATCATTTTCTGGCATTGTTACTTTTAAAAATGCGATTGCAATTAAAGACGTAGCTAAGCAAGTGCCGCTTAATAAAATATTAATTGAAACTGACTCGCCTTATTTGGCGCCTATGCCTTATCGCGGTAAAACTAATCAGCCGAGCTATGTGAAGCATGTAGCAGAAGAAATTGCCAAATTACGTGGCGTTTCTTATGAAGAAGTTGCTGCCGCGACAACTGAAAATTTTTTCAATCTATTTAAATACGCCAAACACTAGTTATGCAGCTCACCATGCTAGGCGTAGGTTCGAGCGCAGGTACACCAGCACTCGGCTGTAAGTGCGCTACTTGTACATCTGCCGACAAACGTAATATCAGAACACGATGCTCAAGTACAGTTACATTAGATAACGGCAAAACGATACTAATCGATACGGGCCCAGATTTACGTCAGCAATCACTAAGAGAAGGGCTCTTAAAGGTAGATGCAGTGCTATATACGCATACACACGCTGATCACTTACACGGCATTGATGACTTACGCAGTTTTTGTCAAATTCAACGCACTCAAATACCACTCTATGGCAGCGCAGATACTGTATCGCACATCACTCAAAAATTTGGTTATACTTTGCGCGAACCAAGTAATTTTTGGGATTTGCCAGTATTAAAAGCGCATGTCATCAACGCACCGTTCAAACTATTTAATGAAATTATTACGCCTATACCTATCAAACATGGCAATATCGACATATACGGCTATAGGATAGGTGATATTGCTTATTTAACCGACGTTTCAGCAATTCCAGACAGTTCGTTAGCATTACTAAAAAACCTCAGAATATTACTTTTAGATTGCTTGAGGTACAACACGCACCCAACTCATATAAATTTGGAACAAAGTTTACAATATGCTAGTCGTATTCATGCAGCTGAAACATATTTGATACACATGACACATGAGCTTGAGTATCTAACACTCGCTGAGAAATTACCGCCTAATGTCTACGTGGGTTTTGACGGTTTAAAATTAATCGTTTAGCTATTAATTACTTGTTTGCTTTGTCAGCAAAAATGATTAATAAACGTTGGACTGCAAAGCTTATATAAAAACTTATAGCAGTAAAATTAATCATTTTTAAGATAAAATGAGATAATTACATATTCAATGGAGAATAAATAATATGCAACACATGATCAAAAAACTTTTAGTTACTTTAGCCTTATCTACTGCAGTGTTAAGCTTATCTGGAATTGTTCACGCAGCGTCACCTGTTAAAAATACTTATACTGAGGATGAGTTTTTAAACTCATTTAGTGGTAAATCACAAAAAGTGATTACAGCTAAACTAGGCAAGCCAGTAAAAAAAGAATTATCGGTAAAACCAACAGGTGCGTCCGCAATGATGGCTAAAGCAGGTGGGGATGAAAAAAAATCTAAACCAGTTAATGTTGAAATGTGGTACTACAAAAACATTGTAACGTACGCCCTTAAAAAAACTTACAAAGAAACAGAAATTACTTTTGTGAATGGAATAGTAATGAATATCGCATTTTTTAACAATCGTTAATTGTTAAATCAAACAAAAGGTAACTCTCTCGGAATGACCTTTTGTTTTAATACTAAAGTTCGCATAATGTATATTATGTAAAATTAAGCTTACATTCACTATTTAATATAGTGAATAGCTAGCTAGGGGGTAAATTGTGACTAAAGCACTTATACTTGAATAAATAGTCTAGACTAAGTCTGCCTGCTCCGCCGAACAGTAATGGTAATAGCATTATTATAAATAGCAGTGGCAATTCGTAATTACCAAAGCCGTCGTTTGCTTCATCCACAATCCTAAAGCCCATTGCAAGATCGCTTAGTGAATTCCATTCGGTTGGCCAGTGCACTGCTGTGATTGCGACTATTGTTAAAATGATGAGTGATATTGAGAAAAAACGTGTTGCTAAGCCAAACGCTAACGCAGCAGCGCCAAATATTTCAACATATGTTGCCATAGCCCAGCTTGCGTCTGGTGGTAATAGGTTAAATGGGAACGGGAATACAATATCTGCAAACCAGTTGGTACCGTGAAGTTTTTCAAACCCTGCTTTTCCAAACTCCCATGCTAATATTAAGCGTAAGAATAGCTGTGGAATGCTATGAGATAAGTAATCTAAAACGCCTGTGACATTTTGATAACTGTTGGTTACGCAGTTTTTTAGGCTTAAGTTTAGTGGCTGCTTTTGCATTTTTTGCTCCTTGGCTGGTGGTAACGATTTACTAAGGTTATTACTAAATACCTTTTTTTAGTCGTTAGGAGGAGTTAAAACTTACATAAAAAATGTGTTTGTAAAAAACCGTTAAGTATTTTTATAATCAAATGGCAAAACCATTAAGTTATTTAGATTAAAAAACCAGACAGCTACGCTATATCGGATTTTTAGAGGATTTTTTGTAATACAAACGAATACCAAATAATACCGCCAAAATAAGCGCATAAAGCAATGGCTCACTGATGTCTTTTTTTACAAGCCACCAAAAGTGCACAACACCTAATATTGCAATTAAATAGACTAGCCGATGCAGCTTTTTCCATCGCCCGCGTAAGCGTTTAATCATAGAGTCGTTTGAAGTAACAGCTAAAGGAATTGTCAATATAAATGCTGTAAAACCCACTAATACATAGGGATGCTTAACAATGTCTTTAGTGATATCAACCCAATCAAAGCTGTAATCAAGCCATACGTATGTCAGAATATGCAGGCAAACATAAAAAAACATAAAAAGGCCTAGCATACGGCGTAATTGAATTTGCCACACACTGCCTGTAATCAGTTTAATAGGTGTTAATGCAAGCGTAAAAAGCAATATTAATAATGCCCAAAAGCCTGTCGAACGCTCAACAAACTCTATTGGATTTGCACTTAAATCGTCTGCTAAACCAAGCCAAAACAGACGAGCTAGCGGAATTAAGCATACTAAAAAGACGAATGCTTTGATCCATTTTATTTGTACTCTAGTGGGTGCTTTGGTGATATTTTTAAATGCATTTGCATGAGTCATTTGACTATCTTAGAAGTTTTTACGCAAGTCTAAACCTGCATACATCTGTCCTACTTGCTCTGTGTAACCATTGAACATTTGCGTTTTAATACGTCCTGCAAATAAGCCCGTGCCTATACGCTTTTCTGATGACTGCGTCCACCGCGGATGTTCTACTTTAGGGTTCACATTGGCATAAAAACCATATTCGCTTGGCCCAGCTTTCATCCAACTTGTTAGTGGCATTTTTTCGGTGAAACGAATCTTAACGATGGATTTTCCGCCTTTAAAACCATACTTCCACGGCACAACCAAGCGCATAGGTGCGCCATTTTGATTAGGCAATTGCTCACCATATAAACCTACCGCCATAATGGTCAGTGGGTGCATGGCTTCGTCCATGCGCAAACCCTCAGTATACGGCCAATCCAATATTGGGATATTTACTCCAGACATTTGTTGCTTATCAGCCAGCGAGATAAATTCAACATATTTAGCATTAGCGTTTGGCTCTGCCCATTTAATTAGTTGCACTAATGGCAAACCTACCCAAGGAATGACCATAGACCAGCCCTCGACGCAACGCATGCGATAAATACGCTCTTCTAGCGGCGCAAGTTTGAAAATCTCATCAATACTAATGGTTTTATTTTTCTTAACTTCACCCTCAATACTCACCGTCCAAGGGCTACTCTCAAAAAGTTTAGCGTTAATTACTGGCTCACTTTTATCTGTACCAAACTCGTAGAAATTATTGTAAGTTGTTATATCATCGTATGGGGATAGTTTTTCACCTGCACCGTAGCTAGTTTTTGTGTAGCCAAGTATTTTTTGCCTACGATCATTTGGTTTAAAAGCTGCACGTGCATTTGCACGGCCTAATAGCCTGCCATCTCCTTCAGTTGTTCCGGATGCTAAAGGTGCAGCACTTAGTGGATTACTTAATATTGCAGTAGATGCCGCAAATAAGCCAAGCCCTGCTTGCTGAATAAAATCGCGCCTATTTTCAAATACTACTTTAGGCGTAATTTCTGATGAAAGAATATCGGATTTCGCTTGAATAATCATAGTGTTAACCTAACTTAGATAATGATCAGATGATATATATAAAGATTAGTCAAAAACTCGGTTCTTTCCTTACATAAAATTAATTTAAATTAAGTAGTTTTATTAAATCATGCCAGCAGTTTCTTCACGAATTTCCTGCGCTAGCGCTAAATCTTTCGTATCTTCAGCAATTTTATTGGCCTTTTCAATTAGCACCACTGCTGAAGCCTTATCTCCTGTAGCTACTTTTACCTTTGCTAGCAAGTAATAACCTTGTGCTTCGTAATATGCACTACCCTGCTCTTTTGCTAATTTAATGATTTTATTTAAGGTATTTTCGGCAGCAATATAGTTTTTACCGATAGTGTAATAGCGCCCAAGCTCCGCACTTGAGTGGGCATATTGGTCAAGCGTTCCTACATTTTGATGCGCAAAATATGCTTTAATTTGGTACTCAAGGGCTAAATCGTTCTGGTTCAACTTGTGATGAGTAATTGCAATGTTTTCATAGCTCTCACCACGCTCGTTATCGTTAGCTGTTAACTTACTTGCTGCGGTGTAAGCAACTAGAGCCTCTGCATATTTTTGCGCTTCGAAATAACTATCCCCTGTTAAGTTGATACTAATACGTTCATAATTTTTATTTTTTTGGCTATTTGCTAATGATGCAGCCTGGTTATAGCTATTAATGGCTAAATCATATTGCTTGGCTTTTTTATAAACATTGCCAGTAAGTATCGCTGCAACCATTTTATCAATTGGTTCTACAGACAAGTCAGCCGCAGTTTTTAGTGCGGCCACAGCGCCATTTACATCGCCACTTACGCTCAATGCACGACCTTTACAAATTAGCGCGTCTTTATCATTTTTATTGGCTTTGAGTGCATTGTTAGCATAGGTTAAAGCTGCTGGCGCATCTCGTTTATCAACTGCCTCATTACATTTTGAAATGTCTGCATTCATTGCGTAGACATTGTTAATAATCAATGAAGTAAAGATAAACGTTAAAGTATTTTGTAGTTTCATGTAAACCTAATTTTATTAGAAATTTTATATTATAAGTAGCATGCCCAATCGTGCTTGCTACCGCTTTTTGCAAAGAAAAATGGGTTAAGTAGTGAGGACTTGGTGTTGTATAGCAAAGTAACGCCTGCGACATCAACAATATCTCCGCCTGCTTCTTGTATTACGCAATGCGCCGCAGCAGTATCCCATTCCGATGTTGGACCTAGCCTTGGATATACATCGGCGACACCTTCTGCCACCAAACATATTTTTAGAGAGCTGCCTATGCTAATTAGTTCTGGCGTGACTTTTAACTTGTTTTCTAAGTTTTGCATAAACACTAGTACTTTTTCATCTTTATGTGAATGGCTTATTGCTAACACTGGTTTGCTTAGCTTAAGTTCAGTGGTCTTGATATGCGCTGGAAAAGACGCTTGTATTTGCTTAAACGCCCCTTGGCCATGCGTCGCAAAATATAAAACCTGCGTAACTGGCGCATATACAACCCCCAATACTGTTTGATGTTGTCTAATTAACGCAATATTCACGGTAAATTCACCATTACGCTTTACAAACTCACGCGTACCGTCTAGGGGGTCTATTAGCCAGTATTCATACCAATTTTTGCGAGTTTCAAAACTTACTATGGTCGATTCTTCCGACAGCACAGGAATATGTGGTGTAAGCCTATTTAAACCTTGGAAAATTACATCGTGTGCAGCCAAATCAGCTTGGGTAACTGGTGATTTATCTTCCTTATGCTCCACGTTAAAGTCAGTGGAATACACTTGCATAATCGCCTCGCCGGCCTCTTTGGCAATAGTAATGACTTCGTCTAAGAATGCTTGTGCTAAATAGTCTGCTAAATTGGTATTCAACATGTTAAATACCATGCTAAATATTTAAGCTGTAAAAACTTAACCACTTTTTGCAGGCACATTTTTAAGCATATTGAGATTAAACACTACTCAACTGGTAAAACTTCAAGTAAAGCCAATAATTGCGCTTCATCTAGAATAGTAACGCCAAGCGCCAAGGCTTGATCTAGTTTGCCTCCTGCCTCGCTACCAACTACTACAAAATCGGTTTTTTTAGAGACACTTCCACTTACTTTTCCGCCTGCGTTTTCAACCAAAGCTTTTGCTTCATCGCGCGCTAGCGTTGGCAGCGTGCCTGTAAGCACAAATGTTTTACCAACCAATGCGCCAGTAGCAATTTGCTTACCTTCGGTTTCTAACCAAGCAATGCCTGAATCGCGAAGCTTTTTAATCACTTCTTGGTTATGCGCTTCATTAAAGAAATTTATGATGGACTCTGCAATTACGGCACCCACATCATTTACCGCTAACAACTCTGCTGTATTTGCCACCATGAGCGCATCTAGTTTACCAAAGTGTTTCGCTAAATCTTTTGCAGTCGCTTCACCTACATTGCGTATACCAAGCGCGTAAATAAAGCGTGCAAGGGTTGTTGATTTACTTTTTTCCAATGCTGCCAAGACGTTAAGCGCAGATTTTTCTGCCATGCGCTCTAAATTGCTTAATACGACTAAATCTAATTTATAAATATCAGCTAAGGTCTTTACTAAATTGGCTTCAACCAATTGATCAACTAGTTTTTCACCTAAACCTTCAATATCCATCGCACGGCGGGAGGAAAAATGAATGATGGCTTGCTTACGTTGCGCTGGGCAAAATAAACCACCAGTGCAACGCGCTACTGCTTCATCTACCTGTTTTAAAATATGTGAGCCACATTCTGGGCAAGCCGTTGGCATTTCAAAACGTCTTGCGTTTACTGGGCGTCGTTCTAGCAGAACGTCTACCACTTCAGGTATTACATCGCCAGCCCTACGCACGCTTACAGTGTCACCGACATGTACATCTTTACGGCGCACTTCATCTTCATTATGAAGCGTAGCGTTGGTAACCGTAACACCGCCTACAAATACTGCTTGCAGCCTTGCAACAGGGGTAATTGCCCCCGTGCGCCCTACTTGTACTGTAATATCTTCTACTATCGTTAACGCTTCTTGGGCAGGAAACTTATGTGCAATTGCCCAACGTGGCGCGCGTGAAATAAAACCTAATTCATTTTGCTGATTAAATTGGTTAACTTTATAAACCACACCATCAATATCAAATGCTAAATTTCCACGCGCTTTACCAATTTTTTCATAATAAGCAAGAAGCCCAGCCAATCCTTTTACAACCGAGCGCTCTGAGCTTACTGGTAAATATAACTGTGCTAAATAATCCATCGCCATACTGTGGCTGGTTAATAGTGGCGTACCCTCTGAAATACCCAAGCCGTAAGCATAAAAACTGAGTGGTCGTGTAGCAGTAATGTTCGCATCAAGTTGCCGCAAGCTGCCAGCTGCGGCATTTCTTGGATTGGCAAAGAGCTTTTCATTTTTTAAAGCTTGCGCTTTATTTAAGCTTTCAAAATCTTGCTTAAACATTAACACTTCACCACGTACTTCTAACAACTTAGGTGGCGTGCCCCCACGCAATCGCATTGGTATGCTGTGTAAAGTGCGTAAATTATGTGTCACGTCTTCACCTGTGTAGCCATCGCCACGCGTTGCGCCTTGTATAAACACACCATTTTCATAGGTAAGGGTTATAGCTAAGCCATCAAACTTAGGTTCTACCGCATACTCAATACTTGCCTGACCCAAAGCTTCTCGAACTCGCTTATCAAACGCCTCTAGTTCATGCACTTCAAACCCATTGTTAAGCGAAAGCATGGCTTGGCGGTGGGTAACACTTTTAAAAGCGTTTGCAGCACTTCCACTGACGCGTTGCGTGGGCGAGTCTGTTGTGATGAGTTCAGGATTTACAGCTTCTAGCGTCTGAAGCTCACGATATATTTGGTCATACTCACTGTCTGGCACGCTGGGCGAATCTAAATTGTAATACTCGTAATCAAACTGCGCGATTTGCTTACGTAGTTGCTCGCTACGCTTTTGCTTATCGTTTGCCCCAGGTTGAGCGTCCGAAACATAGTTAAATAACGAGCCGTTTGTGGGTGGTGCAGTTGCCATAATCAAAAATTAATATACTTAAGTGAATAATCTATGCGCACTATCACTGCCTGGCGTAATACCGCGCACTAACATTTTTGCATGAATCACTTTAAGCTGTTGGCGGATTTTTTCAATTTGAATATCGCCCAAAATTTTGCTGTTATCGTCAACCAACACAGCGTTTAATCCAATTTCCATCTGCCTTGCCACTTGTACCATCTGCGCAAAAGCCTCGGTACAGTGGGTAACATGTGGAATATCAAGCTGAAAAGTCACACCTTTAACGACTGAAGTTCTGAGCATTTCTGGACTAAATGGATTGTTATCTTGATTCAGCATGACAAAAGAAGTTTGATTTAACTTCTCGTCGTGATATTTAAAAACACCTTCAGTTGCAAGTGATAAGCCCTGCGCTTCTGATAAGCCACGTAATTTAGTCCCTGTAAAAGCGCCATTTTCGCCATGCACTAAGTGGAAACCAACCGTTTTATCCACTTCAATACAAAATGCATCTAACACCCCCGCAGTACTTAATGCATCGCCAGCACTTTGCCATTCAACATGCGCGTTAAGCTCTAAACCAGCGCTTTCAACTGCAAGTTGAAAGCGATTGAGTGTGTTTCTAGAAACCGCACCGCTTCTATCAGCCAATTGCATGCTACAGCTGGCCCTACTCACTATGACATCAGATTTAACGTCTGTAATAGCTTGCCATGTTTGATTTGTAGAAAAAGCAGGTAAAACGTTCACAAATGTAGGTTTATCATAACCCTCTAGCAAGCTATTAAGTTCGCACGTTAGAACACTTAATGGTGTTTCTGTAGCTAAATACAATACTGCAATTAAATCAATTTGCCCATTTAAAGATTGCGGCAAAGTTAATGTTGTAGCGTCTGAATCTTCATCTGTATCTACATCGGGTGCTTTTAATTCAACCACTTTTAAATTACTAGCTTCGGGCTGTTTAAAAACTTCTTCAAAAATAGCTTTTATTTCTTCATGCTGCGTTAAATTTTCGTTAAATTTTGAATTGCTATTGGGCAACTTATTTTCAATTTCAGCATTTGGAACAAAAACAGGCTCAATTCTTCCACTCGAGTTTGTCGCTGTGAATTTTTCATCACCTAAATCTTGCTGTTGTTTTGGACCTTTATCCATGAACTCATTATAGGTATCTGCAAATTTTTCTTTAACTGATACCTCTGGTTTATTAATTTCAGGATTTTCATCAAAATGTGTCTGTAAATTACTGTTAAGTTCGGCTTCATCTGCTAGCTCATCATCGCTCATCAGCTTAGATACAGGCTTTTTCAGCAAAGCATCTTCTTTTAGTTTCGTAAAGGAACGCTCCACTTGTTCGTGAAATTTACGCTCTTGCCACCAATTTATCGAGATTACAGCAACAATAATCAGTAGACCAATTGCTATTAAAACCATTTGTAATTCGCTCATAAAACTATGCTCTCATTTTTTATCTTCGTTCTTAATTTAGGATTAAGAATTTAAGCGCTGGCTTCTTCAGCCATCTTAATCGCCGCTTCCATATCCACATCTACAATGCGTGACACACCAGATTCTTGCATGGTAACACCTATCAATTGTTGCGCCATTTCCATGGTAATTTTATTATGGCTTACATACAAAAACTGGGTTTTTTCTGACATTTTTTTTACCATCGCACAAAAACGCTCAGTGTTGCTGTCGTCTAGAGGCGCATCCACCTCGTCCATTAAGCAAAATGGCGCAGGATTTAATCTGAACAATGCAAAAACCAGCGCCAACGCGGTTAAAGCTTTTTCACCGCCAGACAATAAATGAATAGTACTATTCTTTTTACCTGGTGGCTGTGCAAATACTTGCATGCCAGTATCTAAAATTTCATCCCCAAGCAACTCTAACCTCGCCTGCCCGCCACCAAACAATGTTGTAAATAAATCATTAAAGTGCTTATTCGCTTCATCAAACGTCGCTTGTAAGCGGCCTCTTGTTTCACGGTCAATTTTACGAATCACATCTTCTAGCGTTTGTGTCGCTTCAATCAAATCTGCGCATTGGCTGTCTAGATAGTGTTTACGTGTTTCTTCAGACTGCAGTTCTTGTATCGCCGCTAAATTGACCGCGCCAAGCTCTGTAATATCAAGCTCCAGCTTATTACGTTTACGCTCTAGATCTGATACTTTAATTGCGTCAGCTTTATCTTTCTGTAATGTTTCTAAGTGTGTGTTGAGTTCCGCTTCACTTAAACTCAATCCTGCAAGTTCAGTTTGACATTGCTCAAAGTACAAACGCGTTTCTTGCTCACCTAAACGGCTCGCTTCTAGCTTATCGCGCACTGGGTGAAGCATTTGCTCTTGTTGCATGCGATTACGTTCTTGTTGAAGCAATGCAGCTTCACTTTCAGCCATTAAATTACGTGCATCAGCTAACTGTAACTCTTGCGTTTGCTTTAGGTTTAACGCGGATTCTAAATTAGCTTTGAGTGTTTGCATTTGTGTTGCTTGCAAGGTGGAATCTACTTCTTGACTGCGTAATTTAAGTGCAGAATTTTCTTCATGTAAATTCTGCACTTTAATATTTAACTCATTAATTTTATTTTTATTTAATTTTAAATTAAATTCTTTTTCTTGATGCTCGCGCTCCATACTTTGCAATAAGTTTCGTGCATCATTTAATTGCATCTGTAGCTGTTGTTTTTTATTGTCTGCTGCTATTTTATCAGCTTGTAACTGCGATAAACTACTTGAAATTAAGCTTGCTGCTGCAGTTTTTTGTTGTTGCTCAACTTGTAACTTTTCATGCCGTTCGCTCGCTAATAGCACATCCGCTTCTAGTGACTTTCGCCGTTGCAACATGTTTTGTTGTGCTTGTTTTTGCTGCTGTATAGCTAAATTAAGCGCATGCGCCTGTTGCGTTACAATTCTAAGTGCTGAGTTATCTTGATGCTGTATAGTTTTAAGCGTTTGCAAACTCATTTCAATCGAATTGACTTGGCTTAATGTACTCTGAACTTCATCTACTAAGCTTGGCTCATCTTCAGTCAATGTATCAAGATGGGCTTGTCTTTCAAGTACACCATGCAGTACTGATTGTGCGCCAAAATAGCTCACACTTAGACGCGTAAACACATCACCTTGCTTATTCACCAAGCATTCACCATCAGCTAGCTTTTCGCGCAAGGTGCTAACTTCAATGTCGTTATCTAATAAATACACATGTGATAACCAAGACTGCACCACGGCTTGATATTTAGGCTCAACCTTTGTAAGCATTGAAGCCAATGGTATTAAGTTGTTATTACCAAGGTTTGTAATAGTGCTTTCATCAGCTTCAGTTGCTAACGTTAAAGAGCCTGGCGGACGGGTTATATCTATCAGATCATCTACACCAATCGCATTCAAGCACGCACCTAAAACTGCTTCTAAAGCCGTTTCCCAGCCTTTTTGAATGATAATATTTTGCCAAATACGCTGATTATTTTCTAAGCCCTGCATTTTTAACCAAGCATTTAAATTGGCTTCGTTGTTGCCACTTTTTATGGCTTGCTGTAATTTGGTTAATGAGTTTACTTCAGCCTGTAAACTGTTAAGTTTCTGCTGAGCAATTTGATAGCGATCTCTATTTAGCTTCAAATCGGCACTTAACAATTGTTCTTTGGTGAAATTTTTAGCTATTTTTTGCTCTAATTCTAAAATGTGTCTGTCAAAAACCATTAAGTCTTGCTGTTGTTTAGCTAAAACATCATCTGAAATGAGTTGCAAACTCGTCAAATTTTGCTGCAATCGTGTTATTTGACTGTTTGCATCATCAGTACCGCGCGCAATATGCACAATATTGGCTTGCTCTAAACGCAATTGCTCCTCGGCTTTGGAAAGCAAGGCTTGGCTTTCATTAAAAGCTGCCAAGCTTGCTTGAAAAACTTGTGACTTTTCTGGAATCGCATCGCGAATTTTCTTTATTTCTGCTTCTGCACTCGAAAAATCTACATTTGCATTGTTAAGTGCCGCTTCTGCGACTAACAAAGCTTGCTGTGTATCTGTAACCTGTTGTGTGTTTTTATCTAGCTGCGAATTAATTTGCTGTAATTGCAACTGCGTACGGTCGAGTGCTTCGCTAGTATTTCTAACTTGATTTTCAAGGTTAGACACCTCCGCATTCGCTTCGTAATACTTAGCCTGAGCTTGGTTAACATTTTCAGTCGCACCAAAGTTAGCTTGCCGAGCAGTTTCTAGTGCGCTCTCTGCATGTCGCAAGCCAGCCATTTGTGCCTCAAGCTCAATCACTAATTTTTCAACTATGCGTTGCGCCTTTTCCCATAGCCCACTCGCATCACGCTTTTTAAGAATCCACACTTGGCCGCGCGTAATATTTAGCAAATCTTGCAGCTCATGATATTGGTTCGCTACCACCGCTTGCGATTGCAAGCGCGTAATTTGCTTATCTAGCTCACGT
>JBDNJL010000097.1:0-6929 GCA_041687795.1 Methylotenera sp.
GTATTGCTCGTTGGTTAGTATTTTTTTGCACCTAATGATAATTATATCTTATGCTTTTATTCTAATTTGTAACGCTTTTTTATCTAATTTTTGCAAATGTAAATGAATTGGTCATATTTTGTTACATTTTGTTACATTATAATCAGCCGTGCACATTACAATCTAGTTATTAATATTAAAAACCTAAAATACTTACCTATTTATAGCGAGTTATCTTAAAGAAGAATATCTTGGCAAAACCTATCTTAGAAAAAACTACTAAAGCCTTAAGTAAAGCGGCTGTTTCACCTTCCAAAACTACTAGCAGTAAAAGTAGCAAGACAACAGATAAAGAAATCCATTTAGCCGTTACTGATGCGCAAAATCTTGAACTTATACTTTCAGCTAAGCACTACGACCCTTTTAGCTATTTGGGCTTACATCAAATAGATGATGACTTTGTATATCGTGTTTTTTTACCACAAGCAATTACCGTATCTATTCAAGAAGGTAAAACTATTATTGAGCTAACTAAAACACATCCAGATGGCTTGTTTGAATGGCGCAGTAGTAAAATTTCAGATACAAAGCTACAATCTACAGCGACGTGCTTATTAAATATTAGTTTAGTCAATGGGGTTTATCAAACGTACGATCCTTATACATTTTTCTCTAGCATTACAGAAGATGAGCTATATTTATTTGGTGAAGGTCGCTTAAAAGAAGCTTACAAAACACTAGGCGCGCAATTCATGACGCTTAACAAAGTTGAGGGTGTTCGCTTTGTGGTATGGGCACCAAATGCAGAACGCGTGAGCGTCATAGGTAGCTTTAATGAGTGGGATGGTCGCGTGCACAGTATGCGATCTCTAGGTACTAGCGGCGTTTGGGAGATTTTTATTCCACACCTCACAATACAAGATACCTATAAATTTGAAATTCGTAATCGCCATACAGGGAATATATTAGTTAAAACAGACCCTTATGGCTTTGAATTTGAACAGCGACCGGGAACAGCAGCTAAAATTAGTAAGAGCCAACATCAATGGCAAGATAATAAATGGCTAGATAAACGTAAAAATAATGATTGGCTTCATGCACCCTTCAACTGTTTTGAAGTGCATTTAGGCTCTTGGCAACGAAATGACAAAGGGTATTATTTAAGTTACCGCGAACTTGCTAAAACTTTAGTACCGTATGTAGCAGAAATGGGCTATACCCATGTTGAGCTTTTGCCAATTTCAGAACATCCACTCAATGAATCATGGGGCTACCAAACCACTGGTTACTTTGGCGTTACCAATCGCTTTGGTTCGCCAGACGATTTACGCCATTTAATAGACGCGTTTCACCAAGCGGATATTGGCGTGATTTTAGACTGGGTGCCAGGACACTTTCCAAAAGATGATTGGGCGCTTGCACGATTTGATGGCACTGCTTTATATGAACATGAAGATCCAAGATTAGGTGAGCATCAAGATTGGGGCACTTATATATTCAATTACGGCCGCAATGAAGTTCGAAATTTTTTAATTGCTAATGCCTACTTTTGGTTTCAAGAATTCCACATCGACGGCATACGCGTAGATGCAGTTGCTTCAATGCTTTATTTAGACTACTCACGTAAAGCGGGTGAATGGTTACCAAATAAATTTGGCGGCCGTGAAAACTTAGACGTGATTGATTTCTTGAAACAACTCAATTTGATGGTAGGTGAAGATTTTGCAGGTGTATTAACTATTGCAGAAGAATCTACCGCCTGGCCTATGGTGTCACGCCCTGTTTATTTAGGTGGTTTGGGTTTTAGTATGAAGTGGAATATGGGCTGGATGAACGACACTTTAGCCTATTTTGAAAATGACCCTGTTCACAGACGCTATCATCACGATAAGCTCACGTTTGGGCAACTTTATGCTTATTCTGAGAATTTTGTATTACCTTTCTCGCATGACGAAGTCGTGCATGGTAAGCATTCATTGCTAGATAAAATGCCTGGCGATACTTGGCAAAAGTTTGCTAACTTGCGCTTACTACTCACCTACCAAATGACTGCTCCTGGAAAAAAGCTTAACTTTATGGGCAATGAGTTTGGCCAATGGCGCGAATGGAATGTAAACAGTAGTTTAGATTGGCACTTGCTAAGTGACCAATATGAAGGTCACAAATGGCATCGAGGCATAAAACAAGCAAATCAGGACTTAAATCATATTTATAAAAACACTAATGCACTTTATGGGCTGGATTTTGATGTGCAAGGTTTTGAATGGATTGACTGCCATGATACTGACCAATCAATTATTAGCTTCATCAGACGCGGCACCGACAATAGTTTTGCTATAATAGTGCTTAACTTCACGCCTGTGCTACGCACGCAGTATCGATTAGGCGTGCCGCAAGCGGGTAACTATGAAGAAATTTTCAACAGCGACGCAGTTTGTTACGGTGGCAGTAATCAAGGTAATGGAGCTGGTTTACATACAGAAAATGTCGCTTGGATGCACCAAAATCAATCGCTTGTAATCAAATTGCCACCTTTGGCAGGCATTATCATGCAGATCAAATAACTTAATTTAATTAAATTTACTTAGAATTCAATCAATAATATAAATGGCTACACTCACTCAATACTCAGTATGGCAAGCGCTTTGCCAGCACCAACAAACCATCGCGCAGTTACACATGCGCAACTTATTTGCAGAAGACAAAAATCGTTTTAACAAATATAGCCTCAAATTCTCTGACTTACTGTTAGATTACTCTAAACATCGTATTAATGATGAAACATTACCTTTGCTCATGCAAATGGCTCGCGAAGCTAATATTGAAAATTGGCGCGAGCGCATGTTTAAAGGCGAAAAAATCAATATTACCGAAAATCGCGCAGTATTACATACCGCATTAAGAAATCGCAGCAACGCGCCAGTGTTAGTTGATGGAAAAGATGTAATGCCAGAAGTGAATGCAGTATTGGCACAAATGCGTATATTTAGTGAAAAAGTGCGTAGTTGCGAATGGCTAGGTTATACAGGCAAGCGCATTACGGATATTGTGAATATTGGCATCGGCGGTTCAGATTTAGGGCCAGTCATGGTATGTGATGCACTAAAACCTTACGCTAGGCCAGACCTTAACGTGCATTTTGTTTCTAACATTGATGGTGCGCATTTAATGCGTGCTTTAAATATATGTAACCCTGAAACCACTTTGTTTATTGTTGCTTCTAAAACATTTACTACGCAAGAAACCATGACTAATGGGCGCTCTGCGCGTTCATGGTTTTTAGAATCAGCTAAAAATGAAGCGCATGTAGCTAAACACTTTGTTGCGCTTTCAACCAACGCAAAAGCAGTGGCAGATTTTGGAATTGATACTACCAATATGTTCACGTTTTGGGATTGGGTTGGCGGCCGCTATTCATTATGGTCAGCCATTGGGTTAACGATTGCCTTATATGTAGGTATGGAAAATTTTGAGGCGCTGTTGGAAGGTGCGTTTGAAATGGACACGCACTTTAAAACTGCGCCATTAGAGCAAAATATGCCAGTGATTATGGCGATGATTGGTATTTGGTATAACAATTTTTTTCATGTAGATTCACAAGCAATTTTACCTTACGACCAAGGTTTAGCTCGCTTTCCAGCATATTTGCAGCAAGCTGATATGGAAAGTAATGGCAAATTTATTAACCGCAATGGTGACCGGGTGCAATATAAGACTGGTTCAGTCATTTGGGGTGAAGCTGGTACAAATGGTCAGCATGCGTTTTACCAATTAATACACCAAGGTACGCAAATTGTACCGTGTGACTTTCTAATGCCAATTAATAGTCATTATTCTGTCGGTGAAAATGGTAATGAGCACCATAAAATTTTAATGGCTAACTTTTTAGCGCAAACGCAATCACTTATGTTGGGAAAAACTAAAGATGAAGCGCGTACGGAATTAGAAACACAAGGTTTAAGCGGCGAAGCATTAGAAAGCCTGTTGCCTCACAAGGTATTTGAAGGCAATCGCCCTACTACTTCAATTATGTTCGACATACTTACGCCGAATACATTGGGGAAACTGATTGCATTGTATGAACACAAGATTTTTGTGCAAGGCATTATTTGGGACATTAACAGCTTTGACCAATGGGGCGTTGAATACGGTAAACAAATTGCGCAGCAAATTTTGCCAGAATTGAATAACGACAATATTGTGAACAACTTTGATAGCTCAACCAACGGCTTGATGAATTATGCAAAAGCTAACTCTTAAGATTGCTTATGTATAGTTCAAAAGCCCAACTAGTGATTTTAGTTGGGCTTTTTTGTATAGACTTAAGGTGAAAATGTGTCTGTAAAAAACCGTTAAGTATTTTGTTTAATTAAATGCAGCGTTGAGCTTTTATTTGTATTGTTATAACAGGCTGAATGTTGTTATTTGAAAGTTGAAACTCATGTCGAATTTAAATCAATATCAAGCTAATCCTAAAAAATTTTCATTACAAGATTTTAAGCCTGACGATAAAACTGAACGCACCAGCAGCAAAGAAGAAGATGCTTTTACGCTTAAAAAACTAGCTACAGAAATTAATACGCTACAAGATATTTTACACGCCGAAGGTAAACGCAAAGTATTGTTGTTATTACAAGGCATGGATACGAGTGGCAAAGATGGTACAGTGCGCCAAGTATTTAGCGAATGTGACCCATTAGATGTTCGTTTAGCAAGCTTTAAGGCGCCAACAGCAACAGAACTAGCGCATGACTATTTATGGCGCGTACATAAAGTAGTCCCACAAGCTGGTGAATTAGTCATTTTTAATCGCAGCCATTATGAAGATGTGTTGATTGTTAAAGTGCACGACTGGATTGACGATGCAGAGTGTAAAAGACGTTACCAACAAATTAATGCTTTCGAGCGCTTACTTACAGACACTGGAACCACAATTATCAAATGTTTTTTGCATATTTCATTAGAAGAACAAAAAAAACGCTTGCAAGAGCGCTTGGATGACCCAACAAAAACTTGGAAATTTAACCCCAATGATTTAAAAGAGCGAGCGCTCTGGCCAAAGTATATGCAGGCGTATGAAGCAGCGATTAAAGCAACCACTACCGATTATGCACCTTGGTATATCGTACCAGCCGATTCTAAAACAAATCGGAATTTACTTACATCTAGGCTATTGCTACAAACACTCAAAAGCCTAGATTTAAAATATCCGCCAATACCATGTGAATATAAAAAGATTATTATAGATGACTAAAGTAACTCACACAGGCTAGCTATTCATTTAAAGTTCAATTAGCGACTAACGCAAACGGACGTCGTTAGTTATAACTACCTGCTTAGCAATGACTTCGCCAATTGCAGTACTCACACTTGCACCAATGCGTTTTGCTATGCGGCTTGCAAGATCATCTTGATATGTGAAATCTATAATTTCTTCTTGTTTAATAATTTCACGAGCAACATAGTCCGCGCTGCCTAGTGAGTCAGCCAAGCCCATTTTGATACTTTGCTCACCGCTCCAAAACAAACCACTAAACGTTTCAGAAGTTTCTTTTAAACGCTTGCCGCGACCTTCACGCACCACCATTTTAAATTGCTCGTGAATTTCATTAAGCAAGTTTTGTGCAAATGCAACGTGTTTTGGATTTAATGGTGAAAAAGGATCTAACATCGCTTTATTTTCACCCGCAGTTAGCAAGCGGCGCTCAACGCCCACTTTTTTCATGGTTTCTGTAAAACCATAGCCGTCCATCAGCACGCCGATAGAGCCAACAATACTAGCTTGATCTACATAAATCTTATCTGTCGCAACTGCAATGTAATAACCGCCTGATGCGCAAATATCCTCGACCACTGCATATACTGGAATTGTAGGATGTAATTTCTTTTGGCGTTTAATTTCTTGGTTAATAATACCTGCTTGCACTGGGCTACCACCTGGACTATTAATACGTAAAATAATACCTTTAGTGCCTTTGTTGTCATATGCATCGCGCAAGCTACTCATGACAGCGTCTGCATTCACTTCACCGCCTGCTTCAATGACGCCAATAATATCAATTAAAGCGGTATGCGAGAGTGATGACTTTTTACTACCTCCCAAAATACCAAGCGCAAAAAATAATAAGATAAATAAATACAAAAAAATCAATACTTTAAAAAATGTGCTCCAACGCCGAGCAGATTTTTGTTCGTTAAGCGCTGAGGTCGCCAACTTTTCCATCACATTGCGATGCCAAATTACGTCATCCGCTTGAGTCTTGTTGCTGTTACTAATTTCATCTGCCATATAAATGAGTTTCTTTCACTATGAGTTATTTTAAAAGAGATGCTATATTGATAATAATTTTCTGGTTTTGTTCAGTCACTGGTATGGCTTTAAGCTGTTTGCCCTTACATGGTCCCATTACGCAATAGCCAGTGTCAGGTTGATAATGCGCACCATGTGTTGCGCAAATTAAATAATCTTTTTGTGCTGTAAAAAAATCACCTTCGTTCCAATCTAATTCTACAGGCACATGCGCACATTGATTAACATATGCGTATGGTTTACCTTGATAACGCACGACAAAACCCGTCGCAAAATCACCTAACAGTGGTAACGAAAAGCGTATTCCTTTAGCTTCATTCTCTAGTTCATCACTCTTAAATGAAATGGGCTCTAACTGACTCATAAAATCATGCTCTTAAATAACCAACCTATGCGTTTTCTAATAGCCAGTGCGATAAACTAGAAAAGTCATTAAATTGCTCAATTGGTTTCAAGTGTTGCCACTGAGCTGCTTGTTGTGCGCCATAAGTGACGCCAATTGGGCTAACACCTGCATTTGCCGCCATTTGTAAATCATAACTTGTGTCACCAATCATTAACGTGCGCTCTGGTAAGGCAACCAGCATATCCATTAATTCATCCAACATTTGCGGATGTGGCTTTGAAAAACACTCATCTA
>JBDNJL010000014.1:0-4632 GCA_041687795.1 Methylotenera sp.
ACTAACACCCGCACCCATATTTTCAGTGCGTGGTTTTGATAGCTCGCCTTTTACATAGGCTTGCACATCAGTTTCTAAAATACGATTTTTATTACCCGAGCCTTGCACCAAGCTTAAATTAACGCCTAGCTCGCGTGCGAATTTACGCACAGATGGGCTAGCATGTGAGAGTTTACCATTTGCCACTACCACACTCGCACCAACTGGTGCTGGTTGCGCTGCTGGTGCAATTGGCTTTGGTGGTTCTGGTGCAGGTCTAGTAGGAGCAGGAATGTCTGCAACTGCTTGTATTGGTGAAGTTGCTTTAGTCATGTCAACTTCTGGCTCGGGTGTCTTTGATGGAGTATCTGCAGTCGTATCTAAAGTTAAAATCAAAGTACCTTGCGCAACTTTATCGCCGATTTTAATGCTCACTTCTTTTACCACGCCAGCAAACGGCGCAGGGATATCCATAGAAGCTTTATCCGATTCAACCGTCATCAATGAATCGTCTTTGGCAATCACATCACCAGCTTTTACCAATACTTCAATAACGTCAACACTATCAAAGTTACCAATATCAGGGACGAGTACGTTTTGAATAGCCATTTTAATCGTCTCCTTAAACTGTTGTTGGGTTAGGCTTGTTAGCGTCTAACTTATATTTTTTAATCGCCTCAGTTGCCTTGCTTGCTGGCAACTTACCTTCATCAGCAAGTGCTTTAAGTGTCGCTAATACCACATAGTATCTATCAACTTCAAAGAAGCTGCGAAGTGCTTCACGACTATCTGAGCGACCGTAACCATCGGTACCTAACGCTACAAATTTATTTGGCACAAAGCCCGCAATTTGTTCCGCAAAAGATTTCATATAATCGGTTGACGCGATTACTGGACCTTGCACATCTCTCATTATTTCTGCTACAAAACTTAATCTTTGTGGTTTTTCCGGATTTAGCATGTTCCAGCGTTCGGCATCTAAACCATCTTTTCGCAGCTCATTAAAGCTTGTTACACTCCAAATGTCAGCAGCTATGCCCCAGTCTTTTTCTAGCAGTTGTGCGGCCGCAATGACTTCACGCAATATTACACCACTACCCATTAACTGAACTTTCTCGCCTTTAGCTTTTGATGTGCTAAATTTGTACATACCTTTCAAGATACTTGCTTCAATACCTTTTGGCATTTCAGGGTGTGTGTAGTTTTCGTTCATCAAGGTTATGTAGTAATAGACATCTTCTTGGTTTTGTACCATGCGGCGCAAACCCTCTTGAATAATGACTGCCAACTCATAGGCAAATGTAGGGTCATAAGAAATGCAATTTGGAATCGTTGCAGACATCAAATGGCTATGGCCGTCTTCATGCTGCAAACCTTCCCCATTTAATGTAGTACGCCCAGCTGTTGCACCTAGTAAAAAACCACGCGCACGTGAGTCACCCGCTGCCCAAGCCAAATCACCAATACGCTGAAAACCGAACATAGAATAGAAAATGTAGAAAGGAATCATCTGTACGCCAGTAACGGAATAACTCGTTGCCGCCGCAATCCAGCTAGAGAACGAACCCGCTTCATTAATGCCTTCTTCTAAAATTTGACCATCTTTTTGTTCTTTATAGTACATCACCTGATCAGAATCCATAGGCTCATACAACTGTCCTTGGCTTGCATAAATACCTAGTTGGCGGAACATACCCTCCATACCAAAAGTACGCGCTTCATCTGGCACAATTGGCACGACATACTTGCCAATTTGCTTATCACGTACCAAGGTTGAAAGTATGCGCACGAATGCCATAGTGGTTGAAATTTCGCGCTCACCAGTTGAAACCAACATATTTTCAAAGGCGGATAAAGCAGGTACAGTTAACTCGTTTCCTTTACGGCGACGCGCTGGAACTGAACCGCCCATAGCTGCACGACGCTCAGCCATGTAAAGCATTTCCGGCGAATCATCTGCTGGCTTGTAGAATGATAAATTTTCCACTTGCTCATCGGTTAATGCTAGATCAAAGCGGTCACGGAATTTTTTGAGTGACTCAATATCCATCGACTTTTGCTGATGCGTGATGTTTTGACCTTCGCCAGCCTCTCCCATACCATAGCCTTTAACAGTTTTAGCTAAAATTACTGTTGGCTGACCTTTATGATTTACAGCTGAATGATAGGCTGCATAAACTTTATGCGGATCATGACCACCACGGTTTAAGCGCCAGATATCTTGGTCACTCATTGCGGCAACCATTTCTTTTAACTCTGGATACTTGCCAAAGAAATGTTCGCGTGTATATGCGCCGCCTTTAGCTTTAAAATTTTGATACTCGCCATCCACGCACTCTTCCATACGCTTTTTTAGAAAACCGTCTTTATCCATCGCCAACAATGGGTCCCAATAAGAACCCCAAATCACTTTCAATACATTCCAGCCAGAACCACGGAAATCCGACTCTAACTCTTGAATGATTTTCCCGTTACCACGCACAGGTCCATCTAGGCGCTGTAGATTACAATTGACTACAAAAATAAGATTATCTAATTTTTCACGGCTAGCTAATGAAATTGCCCCCAATGATTCTGGCTCATCCATTTCACCATCACCACAAAATACCCACACTTTACGGTTGCTAGTATCAGCAATACCACGGTCATGGATATATTTTAAAAAGCGTGCTTGGTAAATACCAGTAATTGGGCCTAAACCCATTGAAACCGTTGGGAATTGCCAAAAATCTGGCATTAACCATGGATGTGGGTAACTTGATAAACCTTTACCGCCAGTTTCCTGACGGAAGTTTTCTAATTGCTCTTCTGAAATACGACCTTCTAAAAACGCTCGTGCATATACACCGGGTGAAGAGTGACCTTGGAAGTAAACACAGTCGCCATCAAAGTCTTTATTCGCGGCGCGAAAAAAGTAGTTAAAAGCCGTGTCATATAAAGTAGCCGCTGATTGAAAACTCGCTATATGGCCACCTACACCTGGTGATTTTTCATTGGCCCGTAACACAGTCATAATAGCATTCCAGCGTACTAAGGCACGAATTCGGCGCTCCATTTCTGGGTTACCTGGCAAACGTTGTTGCAGGTGTGTTGGAATAGTATTTACATACGCTGTCGTAGCGTTGTACGGCAAATTACTGCCTGAACGACGCGCTTTATCTATCATCGCCTCAAGTAAAAAATGAGCACGCTCGGTGCCTTCGTTTTCAATGACTGCGGTAAGGGCGTCAAGCCATTCTTGGGTTTCTTGGCTATCGTTATCTGGCGTTAATGACATTAAGTTATTGCTCCGTGGTGCTTAATCAATTTTTTATACTTAACAAAACACATTATTAGCGAAACTTGTTAGGTACTAATCGGTATAATAAAAAAGTGATATTGACTTAGTATGTTTGAAAACGCTTTCTATATTAGTAAGCATTTTTATAAGTGTTAAAAGTGTTTTTAATGCGTAATTTCATAAAGCGTTAGTGTGGCTTTTTTAGTGCTTTTGGTCAAGTTTAGTCGTGATTTTAAAGCTATTTATAGTGATGTCTTATAGATAATCAATGTGTATTATCTATGTGTAGTACGAGTTTATATGTCGTTAAATTTGATTAATATGCAGCTTTGGACATGCAATTGTTGTTATCTTCTTTGAAATACATACCTTTTTTTAATTTAGCATTTAAGAAAACACCATTTTTATTTACTTTATTTTATGATTAACATGGCAATGCAATTAATTAAATAATATTTTTAAAGTTATTTGGAGAAGTCATGGATATAAGCAATACTTTAACTTGGCTTACACAATTTCCCGATCTAACTGCATTAGATAGTCACGCCATTGAACTTTTAACGAAACATGCGCGCATTGTAGAAGCGCCAGTCGGTACATTTGGGTATCGAGAAGGTGACTCATGCGGCGTTTATGTAATGCGACTTGCTGGGCGGTCTCGCGTATATAAAATGTCATCAAGCGGACGCGAGATTCTGTTATATAGAGTAGTTGCTGGTGAAACTTGTGTCATTACTACAACATGCTTATTGGGCAACAGCAATTATCCTGCATCAACAGTAGTTGAGGAGGCCATTCGTGATGTGATTATTCCTGCGGGTGCGTTTAATCAACTTATGATAGATTCTAAAGTGTTCCGCACTTTTGTTATGACTAATTACGGCGCGCTAATTAGCGATTTAATTGTGCTTCTAGACGAAGTCGCTTTTCACAGCTTAGATGCGCGCTTAGCTAAAGTTTTGTTAGACGCAAATTCAACACAAATCACGCGCACTCATCAACAAATTGCCGATGAGCTTGGCACTGCAAGAGAGGTGGTCAGCCGCCAATTAAAACGTTTAGAAATTAAAGGCACGGTTTCATTAGGACGCGGGCAAGTTAAAATTATTAATCGCGATGCTTTAGTTAAACTTTCGAATACATAATTTCTCACTTACTTTTATCGTTCTTTATTAAAAACTTATCCTCAATAATCTGCGCTTTCAGTGCATAAAAACGTGCCAATTCCAAAAAACTTAACGTTATTTCACAGACACATTTCCAGCACATTTTCAGCCCATTCTACTTTCAGTGGCAGCCCGTGAATGTACTCTATCATTTCTCGCAAGCAATAAAAAACCCCAACACATTACTGTATCGGGGTTTCTTGTATA
>JBDNJL010000098.1:0-8609 GCA_041687795.1 Methylotenera sp.
TACATCATCTAAATGATACAAATGAGCAGCAGTCGTAGTATGTTTTCCACTATCTAATACGTGGCTAACTTCTTGAGTGCGCACAGATTCATTGGGCAAAAGTGAATTAATAATCGTAGATTTACCCATGCCAGATTGACCAACTAGGATGCTTGCCTCGCCATGTAAGTACGGCATAAGTACTGAAATATCTTGTGTGGCAGAAATAGGCAATACTTGGTAACCCAGTGCCTTATATAAATTAAGCTTTTGTTTCGCATTGTCATTATCTGCTAAATCACATTTGTTCAGCACAATAAGTGCTTTAATATTGGCTGCTTCAGCGGCAATTAAGCAACGGTTTAATAGTGCTTCGTAAAAGCTTGGTTGAGTGGCTAATACAATCATGATTTGCGTAACATTAGCCGCGAGCATTTTGCTTTTAAAGGCATTGCTACGGTACAGCAACGTTTTGCGCGGCAGTGTGCTTTCTATGACGCCTTCATGTTTGTCGGTAAATTTTATGCTAACAACATCGCCGCAGGCTAAGTCAGTTTTTTTGCCGCGTGTCACACAGCTTATGCGCTTTTTAGATTTGGATTTGCCTACAATATCTTCTTGAATCTCAACCTGAAAGCGCTTTCCAAACGCTGCGACAACCGTGCCTTGTATAGCCGTTTCAGTTTGTGCGACTGAATTTTTTGACTGTTTAGAATTAATGGATGTTTTGTTAGAAGTTTGAATAGATTACTCAGTAAATTTGTAATAAGTGTTATTAAGGTAAGCAGCAGCGTTGAGTTCTTCGTCCTCAAACCATTTTAAACCAATATTAGTATTGCAGTTACGCACTTGGGCGAGTAATCCTTTAGAAGTTTTTACTTTATGGTATTCGCGTGTATAAATTGTTGAGCCGTCGCCGCCAAAACTTGCCGCATGACAGCTCACACAGTTTTTTTCGACTAGCGATTTGCCAGCTTTTAAATCAGCGCCTTCAAACGGGTTGGCAAGCGCGTATTGATGAATAAACAGTAATACTAAGAATGCTGTAATTTTCATTTGTAGTACCTTTTTAAAATGTGTCTGTAAAAAAGGGTTAAGTATATGCCAATAATTTACTTATTCTAATGCTTGCTGGCGGATGCGAATCATAAAAAGCAGAATGCAACGGGTCTGGCGTAAGCGTAGAAGCGTTATCACGATAAAGTTTAACGAGCGCTTCAACTAAATATTTTGCGTCTGCATGCTTGGCTGCATAATCATCAGCTTCAAATTCATTTTTACGTGAATAGCTTGCCATAATTGGGCGAAGCGCGAATAAAAATATAGGGGATACCATTAGAAATAGAATCAGCGCCATATAATTACTTGGGTTACTAACACCCAAGCCACTATAAAACCAAGGCTGATTAATCAACCAACCCAACAATGCTAAACCTAAAAAGCTTACGAAAAACATCAACGCAATGCGTTTAATTACATGGTGATGTTTAAAATGACCAAGTTCATGCGCAAGTACCGCTTCAATTTCATCTACATTCAGTCTTTCAAGCAAGGTGTCAAAAAATACCACACGTTTTGACGCACCAAAGCCAGTAAAGTAAGCATTGCCGTGGCTACTGCGCGCAGAGCCGTCCATGACAAATAAACCTTGTGATCTAAAACCGCATTTTTTAAGCAAGGCTTCAATGCGGACTTTTAAAGTGTCATCTGCAAGCGGTGAAAACTTATTAAATAATGGCGCAATAAAAGTAGGGTATAAAGCGAGCATGACCAAGTTAAACACGCTCCAAACTGCCCACAAGTACAGCCACCAGTATTCACCAGCGCCTTGCATTAACCACAATGCGGCAAACAATATCGGTGCACCTAAAGCTAAACCGACAATGCTGTGTTTGACTAAATCAGTAAAAAACATTTTTGGGGTCATTTTGTTAAAGCCAAACTTTTCATCAACCACAAAAGTTTTGTAATATTCAAAAGGTAAATCAATAAAACTGCTCACTAACATTGCAGTACAAATAACCAATGCGCCACGAATAATCTCTTGGTTAGGCAAGGACTCACGCCAAATATTATCAATCAGCTGTAATCCACCACCTAGCGTTAGCGCCAGTAATAAAATCGATTGTATTATTGCTTCGATAATTACTAACTTAGTCTTATCGGCTGAATAATCTGCCGCTTTTTGGTGGGCTTCTAAACTAATATTGCCATCAAATGCTGCTGGAACTTGATTACGATGACCAAGCACATGTGAAATATGGCGACGACCCAGCCAAATTCTGACTATTGTGGTTGCAAACAATAAAATGACGAAAATAGAAGTAAGTGCTAAAGACATGGTAATTGAGTTCAATCAGTAAAAATGAATTAGAAAAATTAAGCTAACATAACAATATAACACAGTGATATTGTGAAGCATTTAACTAGCGTTGGTTCGGCTAGTAAGTTTTTAACCTTAATTTTAATGGAAATCATGATGGCAGACCTAAGTAATATGAATCAAACAAGCACTAATCAAAACAATTTAATTTGGTTAGATATGGAAATGAGCGGTTTGCTACCCGATTCTGACCGAATTTTAGAGCTTGCTGCGGTAGTGACAGATGCAGAATTAAACGTGCTTGGCGAATCACCAGTACTTGTTATTCATCAAACTGACGGGGTACTAGATGGCATGGATACTTGGAATAAAGGTGCACATGGACGTTCTGGCTTGATAGAAAAAGTAAAAGCTTCAACGTTAAATGAAGCAGATGCAACATTACAGATGATTGATTTTCTTAAACAATTTGTCCCAGTAGGTAAATCACCCATGTGTGGTAACTCAATCTGCCAAGATCGGCGTTTTATGGCACGCTATATGCCTGATTTGGAAAGTTTTTTTCACTATAGAAATTTAGACGTTAGCGTATTCAAGGAGCTCGCTAGACGCTGGAAACCAGAAATCTATTCAGGTTTTAAAAAAGCTAGCAAACATGAGGCTTTGGCAGATATTTACGAATCAATTGACGAGCTTAAATATTACCGCGAGCATTTTATCGTTAAGTAATGACAAAAAAAGAGGGCGCCTATAAGACGCCCGGAGGGAGGAGTAACTAGCCTTGGAGAAGCTTGATAATATATAAGCATTATTTATGCCAACTTATAAAGCCAGCTTTCTCTACCTCTGTTAAAAGTCAAAAACATACTGATAAATACTGTCATTTAATCTAGTAAATCCTGATAAACAGCCAAGTATTCTCGAGCACTTTTATCCCAACTTAATGGTTTTTTCATGCCGTTTTTTTGTATTTGTTGCCATGTTTTTTTATCTCCATTAAATATTGCTAAAGCCCGTAAAATGGTACTTAACAAGCCTCCTGTAGTTGTTTCGGACATTACAAAACCATCCGCGATGCGGTCTTTAATGTTGCTGGCGTTGCTGTCAATCACAGAGTCTGCAAGACCACCTGTAGCATTTACAATTGGAGGTGTACCATATGCCAAACCATATAATTGATTTAACCCGCAAGGCTCAAAACGTGACGGCATAATGAACATATCAGATCCAGCCATAATTTGATGCGATAGTGGTTCATTGTAGCCAATCGTCACGCTAAACTGTGTTGGATTTTTTAATGCAATGTCTTGAAAAGCTGATTCTAAGCTACTCTCGCCACTCCCTAACAACACAAACTGACATCCAGCATCTAGTAAAACTTGCACATTCGGCAACAATAAATCTAAACCTTTTTGATGCGTCAGTCTGCTAACAATGCCCAAAAGTGGTGCGTTTGCATCAATACGTAGCCTTAACAATTGTTGTAAAGATTTTTTAACCTGTTTTTTGCCAGCAAGTTTCGTTGAACTATAATTTTTTATCAAGTAAGGATCATGCTCTGGGTTCCATTCGTTGGTTTCAATCCCATTTAAAATACCTTTAATTTCAGAGCCACGAATAGTAAGTAAGCCTTCTAGTCCAAACCCAAATGCTGATGATTGAATTTCTTTAGCGTAACTTGAGCTCACAGTGGTTATGGCATCTGCGTAATAGATGCCCGCTTTTAAAAATGAAAGCTGGCCATGATATTCAAAACCTTCTATATTAAAGTGTGCTTGAGATAAGCCTAGAATTTCTACCCAGTCTGCTGGGAAACAACCTTGAAAAGCCATGTTGTGTAGACTGATAATACTTTTTACCGCTTTATTATGTAGAGTTGGGTTTAGTTTTAAATAGGCTGGGGTTAAGCCAGTTTGCCAGTCATTGCAATGTACGATGTCTGGGCGCCAATTTTGAATTGGAGATTGTTCACTACTTAATATCGCCGCGACTTTTGATAACACGCCAAAGCGCAAAGCATTATCAGGCCATTCTTTATTAAAGGCATCAGCATAGGGTCCACCATTACGCTCGTATAGTGCGGCGCATTGAATGATGATAACCTTTACAGAACTGTTGGCTGAAGTTGCTGGCATATCACCCATCAGCAAAGTGACGCTAAGGTTATTTGGTAAATTATTAATAGTGGCAATAGTATTTAAGTTTTTAAGCTGCGCTAGCACAGACGGGTAACCTGGAATTAAGATGCGAATATTCACACCCAATTTTGATAGAGCGTAAGGTAGCGAGCCACTTACATCGGCCAAACCACCAGTTTTAATTAAGGGAAATACTTCTGAGCTTACAAATAGGACATTCAAAATAATGCTTTCATCGCAAAAGTTACTTTCAATAGCGGCAATCTTTAGCTAAAGTAAAGTAGTACATCAACTGTTAATAGCTATTCTTATAGTGCACTTTAAATTATTATCGTATGATTTTACTATACTGGCGATACTAAATGCGCCAATTAACGTCGATTTAAATGCGTGTTACATTAAAAAAATCTTTCAAAAGTGAGTATGCATGCTGAATAATTACCAATTTGTGAATTTTGTATCAATCGGGATAGGTGCAAGCATTGGCGCTTGGACAAGATGGGGCGCAGGTATGTTGTTTAACGCTTTGCTACCTAATTTGCCACTTGGTACATTAATTGTGAATGTGAGCGGCGGCTTAATGATAGGTGTGGTGCTTGGGTTGACAGATATTGGTATTTTGCAAAGTAATCAACTCAGATTATTGTTTGTTTCAGGTTTTTTGGGCGGGCTAACTACATTCTCAGCATTTAGTGGCGAGAGTTTAACACTTTTACAAAAGCATCAATATCTTTGGGCGGCGATACATACTTCAAGTCATGTATTAGGCGCTTTACTAATGGCTGCTTTCGGTTACTCACTAGTGCAATATTTAAAAAGTATAGTATTTTAAAACTTATAATGCAGAAGTGATTAAAAAGCCCTAACCACATGAGTGATTAAGGCTTTTTAATTTGTGGTAAAGAACTTAATCGTTTAGCTCTTTAAGAAAAAAAGTTTAACTGTTTTGTCTTTTGAAGTAAAAAACTTAACAGTTTTGTCTTTTAAAGTAAAAAACTTAACGGATTTTTACAGACACATTTTTAATCATTACTTGTTTTGTGTTTCTACCATAACTAAAGGCTCAACCGCCGCTTCGGCACTGGTTTTTTTCTGCCAAGCAGCTTGTTTACGAGGTGTGCTTGGTTTAGTTTCTGCTAATGGTGCAGCTACTTTTGGCGTGTCTGCTTTAGTTTCAACCAATTGCAAACCAACCGCTGCTAAATCGGCAGACTTGTTTTCAGCTTTTGCTTTACGTTGACGAGCAGGGCGCTTTTTATCAGTCGCGTTAGTTTTTGCGACGTTAACAGTTGTTTCAGAAGCTGTTACTTCTAATGCTGTTGAGTCATCGGCTTTTGGTTTGGGCGTTTTTGCATTTCTTCCTGCATTTCTTCCTGCATTTTTAGCGATAGATTTTTCTTTGTTAGCTTGTTTGCTCGCATCAGGAGTCGTTGCAACAGGCTCGTTAATCACATTTTCAGCAGACTTTTCACTTACTGGTGCCGTTGCGACTACTTCAACCGTTGCTTCTGGTTTGCTTTGTTGCATTTCTTTTCCTGCCGTTGTTGAAACTGCTGCATTTTCTACCATTTCTTCGTTCGGTACGAACGGACGGTTTGCATCAGTTGCCACGCTGTCATCACGATCTCGACGACCCCGTCGGTTATTGCGATTGCGACGACCACCTCGCTCTGAACGTTGCTCAGCATTGCCTTCAGCAGTTGCAACAAGATTGATATTTGCTACATCAGGATTAATTGGATTTGCGTTATTTTGCTGTGTATTATTTTGACGTGGCTGCTGATTGCGATTGTTATCGTTTTTAGTCGAATCATTTTTTGCAACTTGCGGTTGTTGTGTTTTTTGCTGATTTTGAACTGGTGCTATTTTAGCATCCACACTACGATTTTGATTTCCTCCGTTGCGATTTTCAATACGCTCACCACGGTTACGGTCGTTGCGATTGTGATTATTACGATTACGGTTATTACGATTGCTATCGCGACGTGGTTCTTCTGCTTTGTCTGTTTCAGTTTGTGCGCTAGACACACCAAACCAAGCTCTAAAACGTGCAAGTAACGATATTTTTGGCACTATTTTTTCTGCAGGTTTTTCAACAGTCATCGGCGCAGAAACTCCTGTAGTAATTCCTTTAACAGCTGCTTCTGGACGAGCTGCTTTCGCTTCTTCAGCCGCGTTTGGCGTGTAAAGCGTTTCTGCTGGTAATTCGACCATTTTGTAACTTGCGCGTGTAGTTTCTTCAGTCAAATCATCATGACGAATACGCACGATATTGTAGTTTGGGGTTTCCATATGGATGTTTGGAATCAACACCACCTCAACACCCATACGCTGTTCAATTTTATGAATATCCGCACGTTTTTCGTTGAGCAGGAATGTTGCCGCTTCTACGGGCAGCTGCACTTGAATGACTGCGCTATCGTCTTTCATTGCTTCTTCTTGCGTGATGCGCAAAATGTGCAATGCTGTTGATTCAATACCGCGAATATGACCTGTGCCGTGGCATCTTGGACATGGAATATGATTCGTCTCTCCTAAGCTTGGGCGTAAACGTTGACGTGATAATTCTAGTAAGCCAAAACGTGAAATTTTGCCCGTTTGGACACGCGCACGGTCTGCATGTAATGCTTCACGCAAAGCGTTTTCCACTTCACGTTGATTTCGTTGGTTTTCCATATCAATAAAGTCAATCACCACCAGGCCACCTAAATCGCGTAAACGCAATTGACGTGCAACTTCTTCAGCTGCCTCTAGGTTGGTGTTAAACGCAGTATGCTCAATATCGCTACCGCGCGTTGCACGGCCGGAGTTCACGTCTACAGAAACTAAAGCTTCGGTATGATCAATGACAATCGCGCCACCAGAAGGTAAACGGACTTCACGTGAGAATGCAGATTCAATTTGATGCTCAATTTGAAAGCGCGTAAAGAGTGGTATTTCATCTTGATATAACTTTACACGCGCCACATTACCTGGCATTACGTGGTTCATAAACTGCACAGCTTGTTCGTGAATATCTGGTGTATCAATTAGTATTTCGCCAATATCAGAGCTAAAATAATCACGAATTGCGCGAATCACTAAACTACCTTCTTGGTAAATCAAATAAGCACCAGGTTGCATGGCCGATGCACCATCAATCGCGGTCCATAATTGCGTTAGGTAGTTTAAATCCCACTGCAGTTCTTCCACATTGCGACCAATACCAGCAGTGCGCGCAATAATGCTCATGCCTTTAGGTACTGCAAGCTGTGCTATTACGTCACGCAACTCGTCACGTTCTTCACCTTCAATGCGGCGTGAAACACCACCACCGCGAGGGTTGTTGGGCATTAACACCAAATATCGTCCAGCTAGAGAAATTAAAGTAGTGAGTGCGGCGCCTTTATTACCGCGCTCATCTTTATCTACTTGAACAATCAGTTCTTGACCTTCTTTTAAAACGTCTTGTATGCGTGCGCGGCCATCAGCAGCGTTTTGATAATAGCTACGTGCCACCTCTTTGAATGGTAAAAAGCCATGACGTTCTTGTCCGTAATCGACAAAAGCGGCTTCTAATGAGGGTTCAATACGGGTGATAACACCTTTGTAAATATTGCTTTTGCGCTGTTCTTTACCAGCGTGCTCAATATCTAAATCGATAAGTTTTTGTCCATCAACAATAGCAACGCGTAATTCTTCAGATTGCGTTGCATTAAATAACATGCGTTTCATTGTTTGCTCCTGCGCTTTTTAAAGCGAGCAGACCAACACTTAATAAGTTTATATCGTACTTTTTAAATGAATAAGAAAAGGCGAGGTGGATGAAACAACAGATTTAAACTCAAGAAATTAACAAAAACACATAAAGCATACACTTGAAAAAGCTAAAATTTAGCATCTTTGTATAATTATTATTTGGTTACTTTGTTCACCAAGCCTATGTTTAATATAGGTTTTTAATATACTTAAACTTATTTTATATGTTGAAACATAGCAGAGTTTATGCTGTTATTCTCATCAAAATTAAATGCTGATGGCTTAGTGTTTGTATTAAATGTTTGTAACTAAATTAGTGCTTAATTAAAAACACTAATGCGTTATTTTCTTAAAGTAAATCTATTATTAAATATATTAAAAACTTTAATTTGTCTGGTTTTAAATAAACTTAACATTTATTTAACTTAAAA
>JBDNJL010000099.1:0-5620 GCA_041687795.1 Methylotenera sp.
CGGTTTTTTACAGACACTTATTGTGCGTCGTTTAAATGGCGAGCCAATGGCCTATATTTTAGGCGCTCAAGAGTTTTATGGGCTTAATTTAAAAGTCACGCCAGATACTTTGATTCCACGGCCTGATACTGAAACGTTGGTTGATGCGGCGTTAAATAAAATTTCTGAACATGCTTCTATCGATGTTTTAGATTTAGGCACTGGCTCTGGCGCCATTGCTTTAGCCATTGCGGCGCATCGCCCGCATGCAAATGTTACCGCGGTAGATTTTTCTAAAGCTGCACTCAAGGTTGCCGAACTTAACGCAGAAAACCTCAGTATTGACAACGTAGAATTTTTGCACAGTGATTGGTTTAGCGCTTTAGATTATCAGCGCTTTAATGTGATTGTGAGTAATCCGCCGTATATTGAGGCAGATGATGCACATTTGAGCGCGCTAACTTTTGAACCGATTACCGCGCTAGTGGCAGGTGCGGATGGGTTGGATGATATTCGAAAAATTGTGAGTGATGCTTTGGTGTATTTAAAACCGCAAGGCTGGTTGATGCTTGAGCATGGCTATAATCAAGCGAACCATGTACAAGATTTACTGGCAGAAACAGGTTTTGTGAATATTGAAACCGTAAAAGATTTAGGTGGCAATGACCGCGTGACAATGGCTAGAAATCCGCTGATTGTGAGCACCCACTGGGATGATTAAACTTGTTTATAAAATTACTTAATTACTTAACTAGTTTAGTCTTTTTAAGATTAAAACCTAACCATTTTGCCATTCAAAATAAAAAACTCAATGGCTTTGCTATTGAGATAAAAAACTTAACCGTTTTGCCCATTAAGATAAAAAACTTAACCGTTTTTTATTGACACATTTTTAACAAACTACACTTACAAACAACGCATGGCGAAAAATTCAGCCTAATTGAGCGTTAACGCAAGCACATTGCATTGTATAATCGCGCCATGATGGACGCTCACTCAGTTGGCATTGTTGCACCCAAAACCGCACATTTTAATCAGCCTTTGCAGCTTAAAAGTGGCGCGGTATTGCCGCAATTTGACCTTATTTACGAAACTTACGGCACGCTAAACGCCACAAAATCTAACGCGGTGCTTATCTGTCATGCGCTTTCTGGCACGCATCATGTGGCGGGAAAATACCATGAAAGTGATAAAAACCCAGGTTGGTGGGATAACCTTATTGGGCCGAATAAACCGCTAGATACCAATAAATTTTTTGTTATCGGTGTGAATAACTTAGGCGGTTGTAACGGTAGCACTGGGCCTGCCAGCATCAATCCTGACACGCAACAGCCTTGGGGTTCAGCTTTTCCAGTAGTGACGGTAGAAGATTGGGTAAACTCTCAAACGCTTCTTGCGGATTATTTGGGCATTACGCAATTAGCCGCCATAGTAGGTGGTAGTTTAGGTGGCATGCAAGCGTTGCAATGGACAATGGCTTACCCAGAACGTGTGCGCCATGCGTTGGTGATTGCTTCCGCGCCTAATTTAACCGCGCAAAATATTGCTTTTAATGAAGTGGCACGCCAAGCGATTATTACCGATCCAGAATTTTATGGTGGTGATTATTACAGCCATGGAGTGGTGCCAAAACGTGGCTTAAGAATTGCGCGTATGCTTGGGCATATTACTTATTTAAGCGATGATGCGATGGGTGCTAAATTTGGCCGTGTGCTTAAAGATAATGTTAAATATTCGTTTGATGTTGAGTTTGAAATAGAGTCTTACTTGCGATATCAAGGCGATAAATTTGCTGGTGAATTTGATGCAAATAGCTATTTACGCATGACGCGTGCGCTAGATTATTTTGACCCTGCGTTGTTGTTTGGTAATGATTTAAGCCGCGCTTTGAAAGAGGTTAAAGCACAGTTTTTAGTCGTGTCTTTTACCAGTGATTGGCGTTTTTCTCCAGCGCGCTCGCGAGAGATTGTGAAGGCGTTGCTAGATAACGAGCGCACGGTAAGCTATGCAGAAGTAACCGCAGCGCATGGGCATGACGCTTTTTTAATGCCAGACGCACATTACCATGCCATTTTGGCTGGCTATTTAAATAATATAGAAATTGGAGCTTTGGCATGAGTCAGAACACTCAAGTTTCCAAATCTAGCGTTCCAAAATCCAACGCGCCAGAGTTTAGACACGACTTTGCGATTATCGCGAGTTGGTTACCTTTTGGCGCAAAAGTGCTAGATTTAGGCTGTGGCGATGGAGAGTTATTGCAATATTTAAAATCCGCTTTAGAAGTTCGTGGCTACGGTGTAGAAAAAAATGATGCTAATTGGCTTGCGTGTATGGCGCGCGGCGTCAATGTGATGCAGATGGACTTAGAATCAGGTTTATCGGGTTTTGAAGATCAATCGTTTGATACAGTGATACTCTCGCAAACCATACAAGCGATGCACAATACCGAAGGCATTGTGCGCGAAATGTTACGCGTGGGGCGCGAAGTGATTGTCACTTTTCCAAATTTTGGTTATTGGCGCAATCGCTACCAAATTGCGGCTGGGCAAATGCCAGTATCAAAAACCTTGCCATACCAATGGTACGACACGCCCAATGTGCATTTATGCACCATTAACGACTTTGACCAATTTTGCAAAGACTGCAATATTAAAGTGAGCGAGCGTTTAGTGCTGACCGATAATAAACCAGTCACGTTTATGCCTAATTTAATGGGTAGCTTGGCAATGTATCGTTTGCAAAGTCAGCCGTAAAATCGTTACCGTTTTTACCCTTTCATAAGAAAACTTAACCGTTTTTCACAGACACATTTTTACACGCTCATGACAAAACCCGTTAGTGCTTGGCAAATTATAATGAATAAGCGCATGTTCATTTGCATATTCACAGGGTTTAGTTCTGGCTTGCCACTCTACATTCTTATCAGTTTATTACCTGCTTGGTTACGTTCTGAAGGTGTTGATTTAAAGTCTATCGGTTTATTTGCACTCATCAGCTTGCCTTTTACATGGAAATTTATGTGGGCGCCATTGTTTGACCGTTATTCACCACCGCTAGGTCGTAGGCGCGGTTGGCTACTTATTACACAAGTTTTTTTACTCTTTTCTATCCCGCTATTTGGCGCGTTCAGGCCAACTTTAAATATCTGGTCAATTGCCTATTTAGCTACAGTCGTGGCATTTTTTAGCGCTAGCCAAGACATTGTTTTAGACGCGTATCGCCGTGAATTGTTATTAGATGCTGAGCTAGGTTTGGGTAACGTAATACACGTTAATGCCTACAAAATTGCAGGCTTAATTCCAGGTTCGCTCTCATTAATTTTGGCAGATTTCCTACCGTGGCATAGTGTATTTATCATTACTGCACTCTTTATGCTACCGGGCTTAGCCATGACGATTTTTGTAAAAGAACCAGACTTAAGAAGTGGCGCACCAAAAACTTTGCGCGCTGCAGTGACTGAACCGTTCCAAGAGTTTATATCACGTAACGGCGCAAAATCTGCACTGCTAGTATTAGCGTTTATTTTCTTTTATAAATTGGGCGATAGCATGGCAACCGCGCTCGCCACGCCTTTTTATTTAGATATGGGTTTTAGTAAAACTGAAATTGGTTTAATCGCTAAAAACGCAGGGTTATGGCCTAGCGTAATTGGTGGTTTATTGGGCGGCGTTTGGATGGTAAGGCTTGGTATTAATCGGGCACTGTGGATTTTTGGCGCAGTGCAAATGGTGGCAATTTTAGGCTTTGCATGGCTTGCAGTAGTGGGTCACAATTTGTTTGTATTAGGCATTGTGATTGGCATTGAAGCTTTTGGTGTGGGCTTAGGAACAGCGGCTTTTGTGGCATACATTGCACATACTACACACCCGCTTTATACAGCCACGCAGTTTGCTTTGTTTACTAGTTTAGCAGCTGTGCCACGCACTTTTGCCAATGCTGCAACGGGTTATTTGGTGGAAGGCTTAGGATGGCGGAATTTCTTTTTCTTTTGCTTTGTAGCGGCAATTCCAGGCATGCTACTTTTAATTAAAATTGCACCGTGGAATAATACAAAAACCGCAATACAATAATTTATTCTAACTCTGCCTGCGTTGCGTTGTCTTGTGTCAATTTTTCTTTAATTAGGCTTTCTAGCATTTGAGCTTGTTCAATGTTCTTTTTAGCAGACTGCGCGACTAATTTTTTTAAATTTTGCGAGCTAGCATACAGGTCTTCTAACCAGCCGTTGGATTCTGTATATTCAGCTTTTAAATTAAGGCTGGTTTGTGGCATATTCCAGCCTTGCACGTTCATTAAAGTAATGGCAATTTCGTCAGATTCTGCCAATTGCGTAGGTTTAATTCTAGAAATAGCGACTTCAGAGCCTAAATAAGAAGTTGCAGTAGAAGCTGCGCTAGTAATTAAAGTTGTTGCCGTTGTGGCTTGTGCGGCGGCAGTGGATGCGCTGATGAGCGCTACTGCTGGAAACAACACACTTGCTAAAACGGAAAACACAATTTTGGTAGTGGTGTTTTTATCGTGATGTTTAGCAATGACATGGCCCATTTCACGGGCGATTAAAAATTTAAGCGCGTCATCACTTAATTGAAATTGTTGTAAACCACGAAAAACCACCACTTTGCCGCCGGCGTTTGATGCCATGCCCACTTCTTTTTTGTCAATCACGCTGATTAAAAATTCAGGCACGCGTTTTTTTAAATCTGGATAAATGATGTGGGCATTATCGACGAGTGTTTCACTTAACAGCGCTACCTTTTGCTCAAATGCGGCGTTAATGGCGCATTGTTCAGCAACGCAAGCCTCTAAATTTGGTTTAATGGCCAACCTAACGCGCATATCTACATCTGAATAAAAATTTCCAATAGTTGCAGGTACATTACCTAGGCTCGAGTTGCTTGGATTGTTGCTGTCGGTTACGCTTGCTGGCGTCTCAATAGCAGAGTGCCCAGCAACCGCATTACTGGTAATGAGCAATACCGATAATAAAAGTGAAGCTTTAGTTTGCATAAGCAGGATATTAAAAAATTCAATAAGCTGTAAAAATTCCAGTTCAAATGTAAGTTTATCATACGCATAACGACAAACTTTCATCTTAAAAGGAGAACGTGATGCGCATGCCTAAAACCATAATCAGTTATTAGTAGCGTTAATGCTAGCCATAACCCCATTGACACTGATTGCGGCTGAATGTTCTGCTAAAAGCACTTCACAAACTGTGCCATTGCTAGAACTTTATACTTCAGAAGGTTGCAGTAGTTGCCCGCCAGCAGACAAATGGTTCAGTGGAATAAGTTTACCTAGCGATAAAGTGGTGCCATTGGCTTATCATGTAGATTATTGGGATTATATTGGTTGGAAAGATAAATTCTCTAAAGCAGAATACAGCGACAAGCAACGTAAGCAAGCCGCTTTTGGGCGCGCAGGTTTTGTATATACGCCGCAATTTACTTTCAACGGTAAAGATTTTAAGGGCTGGGATAATTCACGTTTGAATAAAAGTGTAGAACTCAGCTTAAAGCAAGCGGCACAAGCAAATGTAAGTTTAAATGCCACTACGCTAGAGAACGGTGAAGTGATAATCAAGGCGAATGTACAACTCACAAAGGCTAAAGATGCTAAATTTGCAAATATTTTTGTCGCA
>JBDNJL010000015.1:0-29760 GCA_041687795.1 Methylotenera sp.
ATCATGTTCAACTAAGTACCAATGGCTAGAAATTGGGAAAGCTATATGTAGATTTTTACCTAAATATTTTTTATCTATAGTAAGTCTAGCTTTGATCTGAATTCTATAAGTATCTTTTTTTTCTTGGTGATACGCTAAAAAATCTGCATCCTGCCAATCATCAGCTAGCTTGATACAGTTATATCCAAAATCAGCAAGAACTCCAGCTAATTTCTGGAAATTATATATTTCTTTCTGTTTGGGACTTAAGTCTTTATACTCAACTCGCTCAAATTTCATGATTAATAATCTCTTACCATTGCCATTAATCGCCCCACGCGCTCATCAGTCTGCGGATGTGTACTAAATAACCCACGCAAACCACCGCCTGATAACGGATTAATAATCATCATTTGCCCAGTTTCAGGGTGTTGCTCTGCAATATTGTTTGGAATTTGATGCGCGTAATTATGAATTTTCTCTAATGCGCTGGCCAATGCTTTTGGGTCGCGACTAATTTCTGCGCCAGCTTTATCCGCCTCGAACTCGCGCGCGCGTGAAATTGCCATTTGAATCAACATTGCAGCGAATGGCGCTAATACCATGATTAAAATTGCGACCGCAGGGTGAACGCCACGCTCTCGCCCGCCACCTAGCAACATACCAAAGCTACCAATAGATGAGATAGCACCTGCCAGCGTAGCTGAAATGGTTGAAATTAAAGTATCACGATGTTTTACATGTGCAAGCTCGTGCGCCATTACGCCGCGCAACTCACGCTCATTAAGCGCGCGCATAATACCTGTGGTGGCTGCAACTGCAGCATTTTCTGGGTTGCGACCTGTGGCAAAGGCATTGGGCTGTGCTTCGTCAATAATATACACTTTTGGCATTGGCAATTGTGCGTTTTCTGCCAACTCTTTTACCATATTATAAAAATTTCTAAACTGGCTATTATCAGGCGTGACTTCTTGTGCGTTGTACATTTTAAGCACTGCTTTATCGCTAAACCAATAGGCGTAAACATTCATGCCTGCTGCAATAATCAGCGCTATCATCATGCCACCCGCACCACCTAAAGCTGCGCCAACCACACCAAACAAGGCAACAATGCCTGCCATTAAAATAGAGGTTTTTAACCAATTGCCTAACATGTATTTTCTCCCAAAAAGTGATAGCTAATTGCTTTAGCTAAATCACAGTAGTTAAGATTATGGTGAGTGCTAATAATTCAAGCCAGTCAATCAAAATCTTATTTAAGCACTTTAGCTAAACATCCAGCCCACTTGTAAGTGATGCCCTTGTGCAAATGCGGCTGCATTCAAGCGTTTGCCTCCTGGCACTTGCAACTCTGTAATGCGCAATGTTCCTTCACCACAAGCCACTAAAATACCGTCTTGCAGGCTAATGATTTCACCACAATTTATTTCGCTATTATTTGTTTCTGCTGTTGCCATCCAAATTCTGCAAACTTCATCTTTTAAATGACTTTGCGCGACGGGAAAAGGGTTAAAAGCGCGAACCTGGCGGGATATTTCAACTGCACTTTTTTGCCAATTAATCGCGGCCTCAGCTTTTTCTAATTTGTGCGCGTAGGTGACTAAAATTTCGTCTTGCGGCGCAGAAGGTAAATTGCCAGTTTTTTGCAAAGTCGTCATTGCCTCTACCATCAATTTTGCACCAATTTCGCTCAGTGCATCGTGCAAGCTTTGCGTGGTGTCAGTATCGGCAATTGCAAGCCTGCTTTTACTAACCATAGCGCCAGCGTCTAATGCTGGCACTACTTCCATAATGGTGACGCCAGTTTCTAAATCACCCGCTAACAGTGAGCGATGAATTGGCGCTGCACCGCGCCAGCGTGGTAATAATGAAGCATGAATATTGTAGCAACCACGCGTTGGCATATTGAGCACAACCGTTGGAATAATTAAGCCGTAAGCTGCCACAACCATAACATCTGCTTGCACGGCTTCAACTTGCGCTTGAACCTTAGTATCTTTAAGCGTTTCTGGCTGAAAAATATTAAGCTGATGTTGCTGTGCCAATACTTTAACTGGGCTTGCTTTTAGCTTCATGCCACGCCCTGCTGGGCGATCTGGTTGAGTCAGCACCATGACAATTTGATGCCCAGCAGCTATTAAAGCCGAAAGTGCAGACACTGCGAATTCTGGTGTACCAGCAAAAATAATTTTCATTTGGTTTTATTGAGTCAGGTGTGTTGAGTAAAAATGTGTCTGTGAAAAACCGTTAAGTATTTCAAAAAAAGGTTATAGCCACTAAGTATTTATTTTTGAGCTACCTTAAAAACCGGCGAAAACGATTATAGTGTTAACGTTATCTATCTCGCGATAACTTAAGCATTTTATTTTTAATGCGATTACGTTTAAGCGGTGATAAATATTCTACAAATACTTTTCCAAGCAAGTGATCCATTTCATGCTGAATACAAACACCTTGCAACCCTTCTGCATCTAACTTGAAAGTTTTTCCGTTACGATCTAACGCTTCTACAGTAATTTTTACGGCGCGCGTTACGCTTTCATAAACGCCAGGAACAGATAAGCAACCTTCTTCAAAATCTTGTATACCACTTTTAGCGATGATTTTTGGGTTAATTAAAACTAATAAATCATCTTTAGTTTCGCTAGTATCAATCACAATTAACTGAATATGTTGATTCACTTGCGTTGCCGCCAAACCTACGCCTGGTGCGTCATACATGGTGTCGCTCATATCCTTAATCAGCTTGGCTATTGTCTCATCCACAACTTTAACTGGCTTAGCAATGGTATGTAAGCGCGGGTCTGGGTAATTCAATATGTTTAAAATTGCCATAATCTAAAAGTAATCTAGTAATAAAATGCTGTAAAAGCTTGATTGTTTAATGAATTACGTGCTAAATTTAACGTAATTTCGCAGTTAATCGACATGTATTAACTGACTATTTAAATGCTATTTTGACCGAGGTCATCAATATGGTTCGTCATATTATAACGCTGCTCATGTTTTGTTGCTTGAGCTTAACTGTTTTAATCGTTAATCCAGCGACTGCCAAAGGCAATGATGTGTTACTCCAAGAGAGCTATCCTGACCGCCACGTGGTCGTAAAGGGCGATACTTTATGGGGTATCTCAGCTAAATTTTTAAAAGATCCTTGGCAATGGCCGAAAGTTTGGAAGCTAAATCGCGACCAAATTAAAAACCCTCATTTAATTTACCCTGGTGACGTTGTTGTACTTGATATGAGTAGCGGTAGCCCGCAACTGCGTTTGCTGCGTGAAACCGTCACATTGCAACCTGGCGCCGTTGAAGAGCCCTTAGAAAAAACTGCAATTAGTACGATTCCACTTAATATCATTGCTCCGTTTTTAAGCCAACCACTCATTGTCACTAAAGACCAGCTTGCCAACTCACCTAGAATTATAGCTGGGCAAGACAACCGTGTGGTATTAAGCCCAGGTACTCGCGTTTACATAAATGAGGTTAAAGAAGGAGATGGCATTGACTGGTTTGTTTACCGTCCAAGTAAAGAGTTGATTGACCCAGACTCTAAAGAAGTGTTGGGTACTGAGGCGATATATCTTGGTGATGCAAAAATAACCAAATATGGTAAACCTGCAAGCGCTGACATAGTGCGTGCCAAGGAAGAGATATTTACTAAAGATAGACTAGTACCTACTGGTGATATTGTAGAAACTAGCTTTGTACCGCACGCGCCAGATACAGAAATTGCAGGGCGCATTCTTAATATTTATGGTGGTGTAGCCGAAGCAGGTCCCTCAAGTATTGTTTCAATTAGTCGTGGCACTAAAGACGGTCTTGAAGTAGGCCATGTTTTAGCCATTAGCCGTTATGGCAGAGTAATTAAAGACCCTGAATATGATAAAAATGCTGATAAAACCAAAGGCATTCCTTCTAGCGCAAATAAAACTGCTGACAAGCCCAAGCTTAAAGAACTTAATTTTGATGTAAAAAGGGATGCTGATGGCAAGGCCATTGTAAACTTTGAGAAAAAGTCAGAACAAGCTCAAAAACTTACTCCTGAGCCAGGAATGATTAAACTACCAGATGAGCGCATAGGTTTACTTATGATATTTAGAGTATTTGACCGTGTTTCATACGGGTTAATCATGCAAGCATCCTTACCAGTTAACAAGCTGGATTCAGTAAAGACCCCATAATTACATTTATTGACTCCTAGTAAATGGAACAACAATACGGTGCAGAAGTCGCAGAAAAAGCACTATGGATTAGTTTAAGTGATATTTACGGAGTTGGCTCTCAAACTTTTTGCCAACTTCTCAGCGCGTTTGGAACACCAGCTAATATTTACAAGGCTAGTTACTTACAACTAACTAAAGTTGTTTCAGATAAAATTGCAGCGGCCATTCAAGTGGGCGTAAATGAAGATACGCTTGCTGACTCTTTAAACTGGCTTTCGCAAGGCAATAATCACCTTGTTACTCTCGCAGACCCGCACTACCCTAAAGCACTTTTAGAAACAGCTGACCCTCCGCCCTTTTTATATGCAAAAGGCAATTTACACTTATTGAATCAAGCTAGCATTGCGATTGTGGGTAGTCGGAACGCGTCAGTACAAGGTGAAAAAAACGCTGAAGCTTTTGCACAAGCGTTATGTCAAAGTGGTTTATGTATCGTCAGTGGTTTAGCGCTAGGTATTGATGGCGCAGCGCATCGTGGCGCACTTAAAGCGTCGGGGCAATATAAAGGTGCGACAATCGCTGTGGTTGGCACAGGTTTAGACATTGTGTACCCTGCCAAACATCGAGATTTAGTGCATCAGATTGTAGAGCGTGGATTAGTTATTTCAGAATTTGCACTTGGAACGCCCTCTAAACCGCAAAATTTTCCTAAACGAAATCGCATTATCAGTGGCTTAAGCTTAGGTTGCTTAGTAGTTGAAGCAAACTTACAAAGTGGATCGCAAATTACTGCACGCCTAGCCGCGGAACAAGGACGTGAAGTTTTTGCAATTCCAGGTTCAATTCATTCTCCTATGTCCAAAGGCTGCCATCAGCTAATTAAGCAAGGTGCTAAATTGGTAGACTCTATTGATGATATTTTAAGCGAGTTGCGTATTGGAATAGCCGCTCAAGAGGGAGATTTAGCGCCAGTAATGGTCACAAAAACTGAAAATATGGTCACACCAAAAAGCAATTTATTAAAACTCATGGGCTTTGATGCGGTTGGTTTAGAAAATTTAGTGCACTTAAGTGGCTTGACGGTGAACGAAGTTTCATCCATGCTAATGCTACTTGAACTTGAAGGGAGCGTTGCCAGCTTAGCTGGCGGAAAATATCAGAAAATCACCTCATAAAATTAAACCAATATCGTCGTTGATTTCAGTAAATTGGCAGGTTATTAGTCGATTGCATTCAACACCGCACTTAACTTAGACCGCATTGTATTTTATAACGCTCATATTTAAGGATAATCGCCATGTTTGAAGTATTGGTTTATATGTTTGAAAACTACATTGATACGCACTTTAGACCCGACGAGAGCACGCTCAGCCGTGAACTTTTCGCCGCAGGGTTTGATGAACAAGATATTAACGGTGCGTTTAATTGGTTTAAGCAATTAGAAGTGATGAGTGGAACCCCCGAAATTTTTGAAACGCCGCGCCGTGCAAATACTCGTATTTTCACAGAAGCAGAGTTCACTAAAATCACTGGTGAGAGTATTGGCTTTATCTTATTTTTAGTGGAAGCTAATATTCTAAACACCGCGCAGCGCGAGTTAGTATTAGACCTTGCGATGAATTTACCGCAACTTAAAATTAGTATTGAAGAAATGCGCTGGATTGTGCTGATGACCACATGGGGTGCTAGCAAAACTGGGCCAGATAAAACTAAAGAATATTTGTTTATTGAAGATGCTTTACTCAACAAAGAAAAGCCAACTTTGCATTAAATGCATAAAACAATATGTCGCGATAAACAAAAAAGCCGCTCAATTTGATGAACGGCTTTTTTATTTTATAAATAATTACTACTTAACCACTTTTTACAGACACATTTTAAATTAGCGTTTAATAAGCTTGTGATAAGTTATGCTTCACCAACATTATCCAAAATTTGGCTAATCACGCCGGATTGATTGAGTGTATAAAAGTGCAGGCTAGGCGCGCCCCACACTAGCAAGGTTTCGCATAACTCGCTCATCACATCTACGCCAAGAGCGCGTAATGAACCGACGTCATCGCCGTAAGCTTCTAAGCGCATTTTGAGCCAACGGGGAATTTCCGCACCGCATATACTAGAAAACCGTGCTAACTGCGTAATATTATAAATCGGCATAATACCAGGAACTATCGGCATAGTAATACCCGCATCTTCACACAAATCGATAAACCTAAAATACGCATCTGCATTATAAAAATACTGCGTAATGGCAGCGTTTGCACCAGCGTCCATTTTACGTTTTAGGTTCTGCACATCAGCCATTGGCGTACGCGCTTCTGGATGAAACTCTGGATAAGCCGCCACTTCAATATAAAAATGATTACCCGTTTCTGCTCGAATAAAGTCAACCAAATCTGCCGCGTATTTAAAATCGCCCGAGCTTACCTCTCCAGAAGGCACATCACCACGCAAAGTCACTAAGCGTTTGATTCCTTTGGTTTGATAGGCATGTAACAGATCACGAATTTCTTCTTTACTTGATGAAATACATGAAATATGTGGCGCTGCATTAAAACCCTGCTGCTGAATTTCTAGCACAGTATCCATGGTTCTATCTCGCGTAGAGCCTCCAGCACCAAACGTTACAGAGAAAAATTCCGGTGTATATTTGGCCAGTTGCAGGCGCGTTTCACGCAGTTTTTCTATGCCCTCAGTTGTTTTGGGCGGGAAAAACTCAAAACTGGTATTTAATTTTTTCATTGTTGCTGTTCTTCATTATTCACTAGTCATATATTGTTAGATTTCTAGAGTTATTGTTTCTTTTTGCCGTCTAAAACAAGCTCCGCCAATAAGTACGAAAACACGCTGTACACCAGCGCACCTAAAATTCCAGCAAATAAGCTTTTAACAACAAAGCCATCTAACCAGTTACCCACCATGTAAAACAATACCCCGTTGATGACTAAAATAAAAAGTCCTAGTGTGAGTATCGTAATAGGCAATGTTAGCAACACTAAAATTGGCTTAATCAACATATTGGCTAAGCCAATGACAAACGCCGCAATTAAAGCAGATGTAAAGTTAGCCACATGAATATTTGGTACGAAATATGCAACTGCCAATAACGCTAATGCATTTAGTAACCAAACAATTAATAACTTCATCTGGCTAATCCTTAATATTTACAACGTTTTGATTTAATAACGATAAGTCTCTGGTTTGAACGGACCATCTTGCGACACGCCGATATAAGCTGCTTGTGTTTCGCTTAAGCGAGTCAATTGTGCATTGAGTTTTTTCAATTGCAATACCGCTACTTTTTCATCCAAATGTTTAGGTAAAGTGTAAACACCCACTGGGTAATCGGCAATTTTAGTAAATAACTCAATTTGTGCAATCGTTTGATTCGCAAAGCTAGAGCTCATGACGTAGCTTGGGTGACCAGTACCGCAACCTAAATTCACCAAACGGCCTTTTGCAAGCAAGATAATCCTTTTGCCATTAGGGAAAATCACGTGGTCGACTTGCGGTTTGATTTCATCCCACTCGTATTTTTCAAGTGAAACTACATCAATTTCGTTATCAAAGTGGCCGATATTGCATACTATTGCTTGATCTTTCATTTTTGCTATATGGTCATGCGTAATGACGTGATAATTACCTGTTGCAGTGACAAAAATATCCGCGTGCTCAGCAGCGTAATCCATTGTGACTACACGGTAGCCTTCCATTGCCGCTTGTAATGCGCAAATTGGGTCAATTTCGGTCACCCAAACTTGGGCTGATAATGCGCGCAGTGCTTGAGCAGAACCTTTACCTACATCACCGTAACCTGCAACAACGGCTACTTTGCCTGCAATCATCACATCCGTCGCACGCTTAATTGCATCAACTAATGATTCGCGGCAGCCATATAAATTATCAAATTTTGATTTTGTAACAGAGTCATTCACGTTAATCGCTGGAAACGCTAACTTGCCTTCTTTGTGCATTTGATACAAGCGATGTACGCCAGTAGTAGTTTCTTCCGTCACGCCCATCACGGCAGCCAAACGAACTGAATACCATGTTGGGTCTATTTTTAGTTTTTCTTTAATTGCACTAAATAAACAGATTTCTTCTTCTGAAGTCGGGTTAGCAATCACAGATAAGTCTTTTTCTGCGCGTGAGCCTAAATGTAGTAATAATGTCGCATCACCACCGTCATCCAAAATCATATTGGTATAACCACCGTCTATCCATTCGAAAATACGATGTGTGTAGTCCCAATATTCTGTCAGCGTTTCACCTTTAATTGCAAACACTGGCGTTCCACCAGCAGCAATTGCCGCCGCCGCGTGATCTTGTGTGGAGTAAATATTGCATGACGCCCAGCGGACTTCTGCACCTAAATCTTTTAACGTTTCAATCAAAACCGAAGTTTGAATCGTCATGTGTAGCGACCCTGTTATGCGTGCGCCCTTGAGTGGTTGGCTTAAAGCAAATTCTTCACGAATGGCCATTAAACCTGGCATTTCTGTTTCAGCAATAGCAATTTCTTTACGGCCAAAGCCTGCTAAATTAATATCAGCAATTACGTAGTCTTTAATATCAGTCACACAGTTCCTAGAATGTAGTGTGACCAGAAGGGATTGGGAAATTCAATTTTGAGATAACGCTTTATCTCACCCCATCTCCCGTGTCTGGCACGGTTAATAATGGTGAGCGCGGTTTTAGAAAATTCCGAGCCTAGGAGAAAGGTCTCTCGCAGCACTCCTCAGAATAACACATATTATACTAGACTTTTCAAATCATACCAACGCTAATAATAGCTTTAACCTCATGATTATATGTAAACTTGACTCATGATTCTTGTGCCCAGATGGCATTGAAGTCATGAATGCCCCAAAGTACTGAATCTTCATGCCCGACAATTTCATCTTGCATATGCTTTTTAGCTAAATCTAAAACCTCATATGAAATACGGGCATTTGCCTTACTTGAGAAAAAAACTTTCACGACTGGGGTAAGGAGTGCGTGATTATTTTGATCAATCACCACCGCTAACCGCCCAGATTTTAATTTAACCATAGACCCAATAGGGTAAATACCAACGCTTTGAACAAGTACTTTAAATACTTTAGGGTCGAAATGTCCTTCCCATTTTGCCATTCTTTGCAATGCAACGCCCGGCTCCCAGCCAGCCTTGTAAGGCCTGTTTGAGGTAACGGCGTCATAAACGTCGCACACTGCTCCCATTTTAGCGAATAGACTAATTTCATCGTCTTGCAATTGGTTGGGATATCCTGTGCCATTTATTTTTTCATGATGATGTAAACACACATCTAAAATGATTGGCTCAGTCACATTTAACGTTTGTAATAATTGATATCCCTGCTCTGGATGTTGCTTAACCTCGGAAAACTCTTCATGGGTAAGCGAACCAGACTTGTTTAGTATGTCTAGCGGGATCTTTACTTTACCAATATCATGCCACAATCCTGCTAATCCAGCTAGTTTAGCTTTAGCAGCTGAGAACTTTAGTTCTTTAGCAAGTGCAACCATTAGCGCACAAACCGCTATTGAATGCATATAAGTATAGTCATCCTTATGTTTTAAGCGTGCCAAACTAATAAAGGCATTTTTATTACGTTCTACAGAGTCAGCAATTTCATCCACCACAGCCATGGACGAGGCGAGATTTAACGCTTTACCCATGCGCACTTCTTTAAACATCTGACTCACAGCTTTTTTTGATGATTGCAAAATATCTCTAGCGCGTGCAGTTTCTGTTGATATTGGCGTATGGCTAGTTTTAGTCATTTTTAAACGATTTTCTTCATGAGCGCTTGAAATCGTTGCTATTGAAGTTTTTGTTTGCATGTTAGTGGCATTGTCATTACCTTTGATGAAAACATCTAAGCCTTTATTAGTGTCAATCAACACTTCCTTAATGATACTTTGCTGTAACTTTATTAAATCAGCAGGCTTTTCGAGTAAAAAAGACTTTTTCCAAAAAGGATGATCAATCCAATCACCTGTCAATGCATGTATAAACATACCTAGGGTTAGATCTTGGGTTGAAATTACTTTTAGCATAATGATAGATGAATACTCAGAGGTCTATATTTGATGAACGTTTGTGATGATTAGTCTAATAACGACTGAAACCAAGATTACTATAAGTAATAGTTTAGCGAATACTACGATTAGGTCATACGTTAATAAGCCATAAAAAAACCACTTTATTCATGCATTAGTGCACATGAACTAAGTGGTTTTAAATCGTAGTAAATTTACTATTTTATTTTAAGCAAATATCCTCATCATGATTTAAAACCTGCTGCGGCTTTCAAGGCGGCTGCTTTATCAGTAGATTCCCAAGTAAACTCAGGTTCATCGCGACCAAAATGGCCATATGCCGCTGTTTTTGTATAAATCGGGCGGAGTAAATCGAGCATTTTTACAATGCCTTTTGGACGCAAGTCAAAGTGCTCTAAAACTAGAGCAGTTAATACTTCATTTGATACTCTACCCGTACCATAAGTTTCAACCATGACAGAAGTTGGGCGCGCCACACCAATTGCGTAACTAACTTGTACCAAACAACGCGATGCTAAACCAGCAGCCACGATGTTTTTTGCCACGTATCGACCTGCATAAGCTGCGCTACGGTCTACTTTTGAAGGGTCCTTGCCTGAGAAAGCGCCACCACCATGAGGCGCTGCGCCGCCGTAAGTATCGACAATAATTTTACGGCCAGTTAAACCGCAATCGCCTTGTGGACCGCCAACAACAAAGCGACCAGTTGGGTTTACTAAGTACTTAATTTCACCTTTAATTAACTCTTTTGGCAACATTGGCTTAATAATTTCTTCAATGGTTGCTTCACGAATGTCTTCTAAGCTCATTTCTGGTGAATGCTGGGTTGACAATAAAACCGTATCAATTTTGTATGGTTTTCCATCTACATATTGCACCGTCACTTGGCTTTTTGCATCTGGACGCAACCACGGTAAACGACCGTCTTTACGTAATTGCGCTTGACGTTCCATCAAGCGGTGGCTTAGCCAAATGGGCAGCGGCATCAATTGTGGTGTTTCATCAACCGCGTAACCAAACATTAAACCTTGGTCGCCCGCGCCTTGGTCTAATGGATCGTCATGCGCGCCATCTACACCTTGCGCAATATCTGGTGATTGTTTGTCATAAGCGACTAAAACGGCACAACCTTTATAATCAATACCATATTCAGTATTATCATAACCAATACGTTTAATACAATCGCGCGCGACTTTAATATAATCAACGTTTGCAGTAGTAGTGATTTCACCAGCGAGCACCACTAAACCAGTATTGGCTAGGGTTTCTGCGGCAACTCGTGCGGTTGGGTCTTGCTCTAAAATAGCATCTAATATGCTGTCTGAAACTTGGTCTGCGAGTTTGTCTGGATGGCCTTCTGATACGGATTCAGAAGTAAATAAATATTCGTTCATGGCCTGCCTTGAAAAGAAAAATAATTAAAATGATAAAAAATACTTACTAAAGGCTGAAGCAAGTATCGAAGAAACGGAATTGTACACTATGAATATTGCATTTTTTGTGACGCTCATGTTTAACTTGATAGAATACAGTCTAAATTTTCATATTTAAGTTCCTATAAATACTTTACATGCCCTCTTATTTTTTAAAAATGCTGTTTTCTTTTGTGATTAGATTAGTCGCTAAACTACCGCTGCCAATTTTGCATGGCTTGGGCGTTGTTGTTGGCTGGCTTATTTATCAAATTGATGTGAAATTTTCACGCAGAATTCGCGCAAACTTACAAAAAAGTAAACTTACCACTAGCGTAAAAGAACTAAATACATTGATTAATCAAAATGTGCGTGAGACTGGCAAAGGCATGCTTGAAACCTTAGCTATTTGGATGAAATCTGAACGCGATGTGCTAAGTTGGGTAAAAAGATGTGATGGCTGGGAGTATGTTGAAGCGGCGCTCGCTAATAAAAAAGGAATTGTTTTTTTAACGCCGCACTTAGGTTGCTATGAAATTACCGCGCGCTATTACGCGGCAAAATACCCAATTACTATACTCTATCGCCCACCCCGTAAAAACAAGTTAAGCGAATTATTTGACTTAAATGCTCTAATGAAGGCTGGGCGCGAGCGTAGCAAAACTAATCTTGCACAAACAAATTTAAGCGGGGTTCGTAGCTTACTCAAAGCCTTAAAAACTGGAGAAGCTGTAGGCATACTGCCTGACCAAGTTCCAGATTTTGGGGATGGCGTTTGGGCGACTTATTTTGGCGAACCCGCGTATTCCATGTCGTTGGTGAGCAAGCTTGTGAGCGCGACTACTGCAACCGTATTACTTGCCTATGGCGAGCGATTATCTTGGGGGCGCGGATTTATTATTCATGTAAAACCACTTAATAGCGAGAGTAATCCGCAAGATATTAACAATGCAATAGAGCAATTGGTACGCAAAAAACCTGAGCAATATTTATGGAGTTATCAGCGTTTTAAACAACCAAAAGCGCCTAAGCCAATGCGTGATAAAACACGTGATAGAACTGTAGGCTCATAAAGCGTTTATAATCAATATTAAAATAAACTTAACCAATTTTCACAGGCACATTTTTAAAAATTTAAGTTACAAATGACTCAAACGATTCAATTTAGCAAAATGCAAGGCGCAGGCAACGACTTTATGGTGATTGATGCAATTAATCAAACCATCCATTTAACTGCAATGCAAATCCAGCAATTGGCGCATCGCCAGTTTGGCATCGGATTTGATCAGCTTTTACTAGTAGAAAAATCTAATATTGCAGATTTTAAATATCGTATCTTTAACGCAGATGGTGGAGAAGTTTCGCAGTGCGGCAATGGCGCGCGTTGCTTTGTGCGCTTTGTGCTGGAGCAAGGTTTAACCACAAATCGTGAAATTAGCGTGGAAACTGCCAGCGGTGTTATCACGCCAAAATTAGAAAACAATGGTCTGGTGACGGTGAACATGGGCGCCCCGGTTTTTGAGCCAAAAAAAATACCTTTTATTACAGAAGAATTGTCACAAAAATATACACTTGAAGTGGATGGAAAACTATTAGAAATTGCGGCACTTTCTATAGGCAACCCACACGCAGTATTGTTAGTGAATGATGTGGAAGTTGCACCTGTAGTTGCGCTTGGAAGCCAAATTGAACTTCATCCACGTTTTCCAGAACGCGTAAATGCTGGGTTTATGCAAGTAATTAACGCGCACCATATTAAATTACGTGTGTTCGAACGTGGTAGTGGCGAAACTTTAGCATGTGGAACGGGCGCCTGCGCAGCCGTAGTGGTGGGAATAAAAAGCGGTGCGTTACAGTCTCCAGTAAAAGTGGTCGCGCGCGGTGGCGAACTGCATATTGCTTGGCAAGGCGACAATACGCCCGTGATGATGACAGGCCCTGCTGTAACAGTATTTACTGGTAAGATTATTTTGCCCGCATAATAAAAATAAATGAAGGATAAGCATGGAAACAGATAACACAACGCAGCTTCAAAATGAGCAAGCTTTTACTAGCGCGTCTATTTCTGCCGAACAAATGGCTATATTTTTGCAAAAAAATCCTTATTTTTTTGAGCAGCATGCGAGCTTGCTGGCGAATATACACATACCTAGTCCACACGGTAGCGGCACCATTTCACTGACTGAGCGGCAACAACTAGCGCAACGCGATAAAATTCGCGTGCTTGAAGTAAGGCTTGCTGAATTAATTGAATATGCAGAAGAAAATGATGCAACCAGCACAAAAGTGCATGTGTTAAGCTTAAATTTACTAAAAAGTCATGGCCTTAGTGCTTTGCAAAATGACATCTTAACAAGTATGCAAAAGTATTTTGATGTATCGCAAACAGTCATTCGTGTGTGGCAAAAACCCATTGATGCAGCAATTGCTGATCAAGCAATTTTTACCGTGGTTGATAATGCTCTTAGTGATTGGGTGTTAACGCTCAGCAAGCCGTATTGCGCTGCGAAACCTGGAGTTGTAGTAAGTCTTTTAGATAATGATATCCAGTCTTGCTGCGTCATTCCGCTCAAAGCTCAGTCAGCAACAGCCATACCTTTTGGTGTGTTGATTTTAGGTGCAAATAGCGCCCAACGTTTCAAAACTGGCATGGGTACGCATTATTTAAACCGCATTGGTGAATTAGTTAGCGCGGCACTATTACCACAAATTTAAGCTATTATTTGTAATAGCCATACTCATAAAAAATGTGTCCGAAAAAAACCGTTTAGTTTTTACAAGAATATTTACAGCATTTAACGTTTGAGCGTAATTTAAGCCCATTAACGCGTGAAAACTATGCGCGAGATATTCACTTACTCGACACACTAGCTGAGGATGCAGATTTAAATACGTTGCAAGCGAATCAGATTAAGCGCTACATAGGCAAGCTCAATGGCCAAGGCTTAAGTGGTAAAAGTATTGCACGCGCCTTGTCTGCTTGGCGTGGTTTTTACAATTATTTAATCGGCCATCATGGGTTTGAGCATAATCCAGTGATAGGCTTGCGAGCGCCTAAAAGTCCAAAAACTTTGCCGCAAGCACTTTCTACCGACCAAGCCGTTAAGTTTGTAGATATTAAAGGTGATAGCATTTTAGAAGTACGCGACCATGCGATATGTGAGCTACTGTACTCTTCTGGCTTACGTTTATCTGAGTTAGTCAACTTAGATATTAATATGTTAGATTTTACCGAAGGCACAGTCACCGTCACAGGCAAAGGCAACAAAACGCGTATTATTCCTATGGGAAGCCATGCAATGTCGGCAATTCAAACATGGTTAAGCGTGCGCGCTAATATTAACTTGAGCGATAAAAATCCAAATGCAGTGTTTGTGACGCAACAAGGTAAAAGAATTACCCCTCGAGCGGTGCAATACAGATTAAAAGAATGGGCGGTTAAACAAGGCATTAACACAAGTGTGCATCCGCACATGTTACGTCATAGCTTTGCTTCACATGTATTACAATCTAGCCAAGATTTACGCGCAGTGCAAGAAATGCTAGGGCATGCCAACATTAGCACTACACAAATTTATACACACCTTGATTTTCAACATTTAGCCACGATATATGATAAATCACATCCTCGCGCTAAGAAGAAATAAGGTTGCTTGGGAAAATTAAGGCTTTAAACATAAATAAAATAAACTCAAAGGCCATTTAATGGTCATATTAAATATCGTAAGGCAAAAATTACAATTCATTATCAACCAACAAAAAAAGGAATCATATGGAACACACCCTACCCGCACTCCCTTATGCAAAAAACGCTTTAGCACCTCATATTTCTGAAGAAACATTAGATTTTCACTACGGTAAACATCACCAAGCATATGTAACTAATCTTAACAATTTAGTAAAAGGCTCAGAGTTTGAAAGCTTAAACCTAGAAGAAATTATCAAAAAATCTTCTGGCGGTATTTATAACAACTCCGCACAAATTTGGAATCACACATTCTTTTGGAGTAGCTTAAAACCTAACGGCGGTGGCGCACCAACCGGCGCTTTAGCTGATGCAATCAACGCAAAATGGGGCTCATTTGACGAGTTTAAAAAAGCGTTTCAAGCTTCTGCAGTAGGCAATTTTGGCTCTGGCTGGACATGGCTAGTGAAAAAAGCTGACGGCTCTGTGGATATTATAAACATGGGTGCAGCAGGCACACCACTCACTACTGGCGACAAAGCATTGCTGACTATTGACGTTTGGGAACACGCTTACTACATTGATTACCGCAATGCGCGTGCAAAATTCGTAGAAGTATTTTTAGCATCACTGGCTAACTGGGATTTTGCTAGCAAAAACTTTGCTTAATTACAAAAAGTTTAATGTAAGGGATACATTCTTTATTCCTTAGATAAAACTATGAAAAGCCCTAAGCAAAACCTTAGGGCTTTTTTATTGTCAAGCGTCATTACAAACTTAATCTCTTTTATACTATCAAGCAATATATCCAATAAAGTTAAGCTAAATTATGCAACCACAAACTAGCGTTACGCCTAAGACAATTTATCTAAAAGACTATGCTCCAGCGCCATACAAGGCTGAACATACGAGCCTTTCTTTTGAATTGTTTGAAGATAAAACGATTGTTAAATCAGCAGTTTTGTATATTAAAAATGCCGACGGGAACAATATATTAGTTTTGAACGGGCAAGACCAACTTATCACGTCTGTTAAAATGAACGGCGCGCCATTTGATGGTTACCAACTTGTTGATAATGAAATGATTATCAAAGATGCTGGCGAGAGCTTCACGCTCACTATTACTTCGGAAATTAACCCCGCTTCAAACACTGCACTCGAAGGCTTGTATAAATCTCAAGGCACTTATTGCACGCAATGTGAGGCTGAAGGCTTTCGTCGCATCACTTATTTTCAAGATAGGCCAGATGTGCTGAGCACTTTTTCTGTGCGTATTGAGGGCGATAAAAATAAATACCCTGTGCTGTTATCTAACGGTAATTTAGTTAAGGTTGGCGACCTTGATAACGGACGCCACTTTACCACATGGAATGACCCATTCCCAAAACCTTGCTACCTTTTCGCACTGGTAGCTGGCAATCTTGTGAGCATTGATGATGCTTTCCAAACAATGTCTGGGAGAGATGTTGCACTGCATATTTACGTGCGCGCAGGTGACGAGAGGCAATGTGACCATGCCATGCAATCTCTAAAAAAAGCCATGAAATGGGACGAGGATAAATATGGCCGCGAATATCAACTTGATTTATTTAATATCGTAGCGGTGAGTGATTTTAATATGGGTGCAATGGAAAATACGTCGCTCAATATTTTCAACACAAAGCTTGTACTCGCTCATCAAGAAACTGCAACAGATACTGACTTTTATAGTGTTGAAGCTGTCATCGGGCATGAATATTTTCATAACTGGACAGGTAACCGCGTAACTTGCCGTGACTGGTTTCAACTATCCCTTAAAGAAGGCCTTACCGTATTTAGAGATCAAGAATTTAGTGCTGATATGAATTCACGGGCGGTGCAACGTATTGATGATGTTGACCAATTGCGCCGCCTGCAATTTTCGGAAGATGCAAGCCCGCTTGCACATGCCGTACAGCCAGATAGTTTTATTGAAATTAGCAATTTTTATACTACAACTGTGTATGAAAAAGGCTCAGAAATTATTCGTATGCAGCATACTTTATTAGGTGGAAGCACTTATCGTAAAGCTACTGATTTATATTTCAACAGTTACGATGGTCAAGCTGTTACCTGTAATGACTTTGTGCAGTGTATGGCAGATGCCTCTAACCGCGATATGTCACAATTCTTTTTATGGTACAAACAAGCAGGTACGCCCTCTTTAACCGCATCTAGCGAATACAATGAAGTGCAGCAACAGTTCACCCTAACGCTCAAACAATCTCAACCTGATACTGCCGGACAAACTGACAAAAAACCTCTACTGATTCCTGTTGCGGTTGGCTTGCTTGATGGGCAAGGCCTTGAGACACATGCAACACAAATACTTGAGATGACCTCACGCGAACAAAGCTTTACTTTTGATAATGTTCATTCGCGACCTGTACCATCTATCTTGCGTGGGTTTTCTGCGCCTGTGAAATTAACTACTGACCTAAACGATGATGACCTTCGTCTATTACAACTTAAAGATACAGACGGCTTTAATAAATGGGATGCAGGACAAACACTTGCATTGCGAAATATTGAACGCGTAATGGGTAATAGTGAGGCTAATATTGAGCAATTTGTAGATGATTTTGGCGTCATTATTAATCAAGCCATCATAGCAAAAGACAATCAAGCTTTATTTGCAAGAGCGCTCACGCTACCTACCATTGCCGTAATTGCACAAACACAAAAAGTGATTGACCCAGCCGCCATAGACATAGCTCGTACACATATTCTCACAGCTATTAAGCGCGCGCACAAAGATGCATTAACGAGTTTATATGATAGCAATGCGAAAGCAGGCAATTTTTCAATATCTCCACAATCAATGGGGCGCAGAGCGTTACAAAACGTGGCGTTAGAATTACTGACTGCAACCAATGGCACAGGCTGTGCCAAACGCGCTAAAACGCATTATGATGATGCCGATAATATGACTAACAGAGTCGCGGCGCTTGCTTGCCTAGCGAATAGCATTCAACCTGAACGCGATATTGTATTAGCTGATTTTTATGACAGATTTAAAGAGTATCAGTTGGTGGTTGATAAATGGTTCACGTTGCAAGCAATGGCGAACAGAGATGCGATATTCGATGACTTTGCAACACTGTGCAATCATCCAGAATTTAATATTAAAAACCCAAACCGTGTGCGCTCACTCTATTCAGCATTTGCGATGAATAACCCTGTGAAATTTCACGACCCGAGTGGACAAGGTTATGCTTTATTAGCAAATGTGATTATTGAATTAAATACTATTAACCCTCAAATTGCCTCGCGCCTTGTGACGCCTTTGCGAGAATGGAGGCGTTACACACCCAGATTACAAACGCATATGAGGGATGCGCTACAAGCCATTTTGGATACGCCGAACTTATCGAACGATGTATTTGAGGTAGTGAGCAAAAGTTTGAAGGCTTAGCTTTAACTATTTTTTAATAGTACAATTAGGACCTTTTTTATTTAAACAAATCTAATAAACTCTGATAAAATGCAATTATGTTGCACCGTTTAATTTTCGCGTTTACGCTTATTGCGTCATTTGTCTTTGCCCAAGTTGGCGCAATTACGCATGAAATTTCGCACTACACCTCGAATTACAACAGCACAACTTCACAAAGTAAATCGCAAGACTCGCTTCCGCATCATCAAGTATGTGAAAAGTGCCTTAGCTATGCAGAGCTTGGTCATGCAATCAATAGTGCTGATACAAATTTACCGATTATTGAGGCTAGCCATTATTATTTGGTGCGCCATTTACCTAGTTTTTCTTATTCCAAACCTGCTACTTACCGCGCCCGTGCCCCGCCTTACCTCGCTTAACACTTAAGTTTTTTATTGCTATTTTCTTAAGTAGCCTATTACTATTGTTACGAGATTACTATGAACACCAAATACTCACTGCAGCAATTACTATTGCCGTACAAATCATCTTTTTTAAATAAAAAATATAGTTACGCGCCTATTTTTTTAGCCGTAATAGCAACTTTTTCTCACAACACTAGCTACGCCGAAGAAACCACTAGTATTGATTTACCTACCGTTCCAGTGACAGGAAACCCACTCGGGGTGAGTTCAGACGAACTTGTAGTTCCGGTGTCGGTGCTTAGCGGTCGCGAATTGTCTTTAAATCGTGGAAGTACGTTGGGTGAAACATTGAACGGTATTCCTGGGGTGAGTGCTACTAGCTTTGGCCCAAACGCGTCACGTCCTGTGATTCGCGGCTTAGATGCTGAACGCGTGCGTATTTTGCAAAATGGCGTTGGCATTCTAGACGCTTCATCACTAAGTTTTGACCATGCGGTAGCGATTGATCCTTTAGTCATTGAACAAATTGACGTAGTTCGCGGGCCAGCAGCTTTACTTTATGGTGGCAGTGCGGTGGGCGGGGTTGTGAACGCGATTGACCATAGAATCCCTACCGAGCAATTAGATGGTATTGTTGGCAGAACAGAAGCGCGCTTAGGCGGCCCAGATAGCCAAAGCAGTTTGGCAGGTGTGATTGATGCCGGCAACGGAAGATTTGCGATTCATGCTGACGTGTATTCTCGTAAAACGAGCGATTTAGATATTCCTGGCTTTGCAGTTTCTAAACGTAAAAGCGAGGCAGATGGCACACCACGCGAAAACAAAGGTCGCTTAGTGAACAGCAATGCTAACAACGATGGTGGCGCCATTGGTGCGTCACTCACCTTTGATAATGGTTATTTGGGTGCGTCTTACTCTGGATTTAACAGCAATTACGGCACAGTGGCAGAAGAAGCCGTGCGTATTGATATGCAAAGTCAGCGCTGGGATATTGCCTCTGAGTTTAAGGATTTAGATAAACTTGGTTTAGGCTTCGGTTTAATTAATCGCGTTAAATTTCGTGTAGCACACACAGATTACGAACACGTAGAGCTTGAAGACGGTGATGTAGGCACCACATTTAAAAACCGTGGCGTAGAAGGCAACTTTGAAGTTGGTCATAAAAAAATTGGCAAGCTTGATGGCGTAGTAGGTTTTCAGTTTCAAAATACAAACTTTGAAGCCAATGGCGAAGAAGCCTTTGTACCGAGCGTAAATACGCAAACTAAAGCAGTATATATATATGAAGAACTACCAATTGAAGCTACCAATAATCAACTTAAGTTAAGTTTTGGCGGTCGCTTAGGTCATACCTCAGTAAACGCTAAAGAGAGCAGTACATTCGGCGCTGCGCAAAACAATAGTTTTAATCCAAATAGTTATGCTTTAGGCGGTTTATATACCATTGATAGTAATTGGTCGGTCGCAAGCAATCTCTCGCACAACGAGCGCGCGCCTAGTTATTTTGAGCTTTATGCCAACGGTGCACATATTGCTACCAATCAATTTGAAATCGGAAATGCCAATTTTGACAAGGAGCGCTCAAACGGGATTGATGCGCAAATACGCTGGAAAGATGCCAAAAATTCGTTTAGTTTAGGCACATATTACACACGTTTTAATAACTTTATTGGTTTATTAGATACTGGCACGACAGATGCGGTCTCTGGTTTAGATATAGCCCAATTTAGTGCTTTTAAAGCTGATTTTAAAGGCCTAGAAGCAGAAGGTCGATTTAACGTAGCGAACAACTTAGACCTAACTGTTCGGGGCGATTATGTGCACGCAAAAAACCGAGATGACAATGACAACTTACCACGTATTTCACCGCTCCGCTTGGGCGCAGGTTTAATTTATCAAAAAGACCGTTTTGGTGCACGTTTAAACGTAATGCGTGCATTTAACCAAAATAGAACCGCACAAAACGAGTTAGCAACTGATGGTTATACCGACGTGAGCGCAATGATGACGTATAAATTACCGACAAAAGTCAATTTTGAATTATTTGCAAGAGCTAATAACTTGCTTAATGAAGAAATTCGCGAACATGCGTCTTTCTTAAAAGATATTTCAGTGCAAGGCCAACGCGCCGTATTAATTGGCTTCCGCAGTGACTTTTAATACTTAATTAACTTACTTTGAACAACGTGTCCGCAAAAACTTAACGCTTTTTTACGGACACATTTTTAATATAATACTCCTGTTAAATTCAAGTTTGGTTCGTTAAAAGCAAACCCCACACAATCGCGACAATGGTTAGTGCTAAAAATACTGCCGCACTACCAATATCTTTTGCGCGCTTTGCTAAGGCATGTTTTTCGATAGAAGTATGATCTACCGCCGCTTCTATTGCAGAATTTAACAACTCCACAATTAACACCAACAAAACGCTAACTATCATCAACGCACGCTCGAATGCGCTATCGCCTAGGTAAAACGCTAATGGAATGAGGACGATAGCTAAAAACACCTCTTGGCGAAATGCGTCTTCATGGGTAAACGCAGCTTTAAAGCCTTCTATTGAATAACCAAAGGCGTTCATTAAACGCGGCAACCCTGTTTTACCTTTAAATTGGCTTTCTATAGGTTTTGCGCTTTGCTGTTCAGGACTTTGCATGATTTGCTTTCTAAAAAAGTGAATTAAATTCAAACCAAAATTTTAACATGCGCTATCATTATGTTTTAAGCACTATTAATCATTAAGTAGAAGATAATTATGGCACGCACTGTTAATTGCATTAAATTAGGAAAGCCTGCAGATGGTATGGATTTTCCTCCGTATCCAGGTGAACTAGGCAAACGCTTGTATCTCAACGTTTCAAAGGAAGCATGGGCAGTATGGCTAAAACAACAAACCATGCTTGTGAATGAAAACCGTTTGAGCTTAGCTGACCCAGCAGCACGCAAGTACTTAAGCGAGCAAACCGACAAATACTTTTTTGGTGAAGGCGCCGACACTGCTGTTGGGTATGTGCCTGAAAAATCCTAATATAAAAAATATTAGCGCATTAATCCATTATAAAAAAAGCGCTGAAATCAGCGCTTTTTTTAAACGACACGCTAGCAACTAAGGCTGCATTGTCTCACGCTCCATTTCTTGCAACGACGCGTGGCGAACATCTTTACCTTTCACCATATACACCACATATTCTGCGATATTTTTCGCATGGTCACCAATACGTTCAATCGCCTTTGCCACAAATAACACCTCTAAAGACATTGAAATCGTGCGTGGGTCTTCAAGCATAAACGTAATTAATTGGCGCATTGATGCTCTAAACTGCTCATCTACCAGCACATCTTGCTTAGCTACTTCTACCGTTTTACTTATATCTAAACGCGCAAAACCATCCAACGCAGTGCGTAACATTTCACGCACTAGCGCCACCATCGATTTAATTTCATTGAAACGCGGTTTAAACATACGATCTTCATCGTAAATCCTTTGCGCAGTACGGGCAATTTTTGTTGCTTCGTCGCCAATACGCTCCAAGTCTGTAATCGTTTTAACCATCATCATTACCATGCGCAAATCACCAGCTGCTGGCTGCCGGCGCGCAATAATATAGCTACAGTCTTCATCAATTTGAATTTCTAAATTGTTTACGCGATGGTCGTTTTCCATCACTTCTTTAGCCAATTTAGGGTCAGCTTTTATTAAGGCTTCTAGCGCGTTCACAATTTGTTGTTCTACCAGACCGCCCATTTCAAGCACTTTCGCGCGCACGGCTTCTAGTTCCGCATCATACTGTTTAAAGGTGTGTTCAGATTGCATGTTAGTTCCTTAAATATTGCTTAATACACAATTGATTATGCATTTTAACGACTAAATGTGACAGTATAATTTCTAAAAGATTACTTCTTGAAGGTTTTTATGCCATCTGGCGTTGCAAGCAGTAATACATTAGCTGGGCGCGCAGCAAATAAACCATTTGTGACTACGCCGACTATTTGATTAATTTTTGCCTCCATTGCTACTGGGTCACTAATTGTTAGGCCGTGAACATCAATAATTACATTGCCGTTGTCTGTTGTAAAGTCACGCAGTTGTGGCTGGCCACCTAGTTTCACTAATTCTCGCGCTACATAACTTTTTGCCATTGGTAATACTTCAACAGGTAGTGGAAATTTACCTAATACTGGTACATATTTACTTGCGTCGCAAATACAAATAAATTGTTTTGCGACAGCCGCTACAATTTTTTCACGCGTGAGTGCTCCGCCACCGCCTTTTAGCATGTGCATGTGCTCGGTAATTTCATCGGCACCATCTACATAGATATCCATGCCATCTACACTGTTTAGATCAAACACCTCAATACCATGACTACGCAAACGTTGGGCAGTGTCTTCACTGCTCGCTACTGCACCGTCAATTTTGTATTTTACTTTTGCAAGTTCTTCAATAAAAAAGTTAGCGGTTGAACCTGTGCCCACACCAATAATACCGCTTTTTACATATTCAACTGCTGCTCTTGCTACTTGTTTCTTTAATTCATCTTGGGTTGCTTTAAAATCTTCGGTCGCCATTTTAGTTAAATCCTCATAAATTCTTTATAATTGCAAACATCTAATACTATAACACCGCATGGTGACGATTGAAAATTGCCAAGCAAAGGCAATTTTATCAAAGCCACTGCTTATAAAGTCCATGACCTATACACCACTTAGCATTACTGATTACTTGCACAATATCAAAAACTCGCGCGTGTACGAGGTGGCAAAAATTACGCCACTTGAGTTACAAAATAATTTATCGCGGCGTACCAATAATAAAGTCTTATTAAAGCGCGAAGATATGCAATCTGTGTTCTCGTTTAAGTTACGTGGCGCATATAATAAAATGGCAAACTTGCCAGCTGAAGTGTTGGCTAAAGGCGTCATTGCCGCGAGTGCAGGCAACCATGCTCAGGGCGTAGCACTAAGCGCACAAAAGCTCCATTGCCGCGCGGTGATTGTCATGCCGACCACGACGCCACTCATTAAAGTTGATGCAGTCAAAAGTCGTGGCGCTGAAGTGGTATTGTTTGGCGATAGTTATTCTGAGGCTTACACACATGCGCTTACCTTAGAAAAAACTGAAGGTCTGACGTTTGTGCACCCTTACGATGACCCTTATGTTATCGCTGGGCAAGGTACAATTGCGATGGAAATTTTAAATAGCTACCCAGAACCGATTGAGGCGATTTTTTGCTGCGTGGGTGGTGGTGGGTTATTGGCAGGGGTTGCCGCCTATGTAAAAGCGATTCGTCCAGAAATTAAAGTGATAGGTGTTGAAGCAAAAGATGCCGAAGCGATGACAGAATCACTTAAATTAGGTAAGCGCGTTATGCTAGAGCAAGTTGGTTTGTTTGCCGATGGTGCTGCAGTAAAACAAGTCGGCGAACATACATTTGGTTTATGCCAGCAATATGTAGATGAAATGATTGTGGTAGATAACGACGCGATTTGCGCTGCGATTAAAGACGTGTTTGAAGATACACGTAGCATTTTAGAGCCCGCTGGTGCGCTCGCTACTGCGGGTATCAAAGAATATGCCAAACGCACTGGCGTTACTGGTAAAACGCTGATTGGCATAGCTTCTGGCGCGAATATGAATTTTGACCGATTACGTTTTATTGCAGAGCGCGCAGAAATTGGTGAAAAACGTGAGGCAGTTTTAGCGGTGACGATTCCAGAAAAACCAGGTGCATTTAAAACGTTTTGCCGCTTGCTAGGTGAGCGTAATATTACCGAATTTAATTATCGTTATTCTGACCCTAAAAATGCACATATTTTTGTAGGCGTGGCGATTGCTAACCCTAAAGAGTCTGCCGACTTAGTGGCTAACTTGAAAGCGCAACAATTACCAGCGCTAGATTTAACTGATAACGAAGTAGCCAAATTACATTTACGCCATTTAGTAGGTGGTCACGCGCCACAAGCGAAAAATGAAGTAGTCTTTAGGTTTGAGTTTCCTGAAAAACCTGGTGCTTTATTAAAATTTTTGGACACCATGGGACATGGCTGGAATATCAGCTTATTCCATTACCGCAATCACGGGGCTGATTACGGCCGTGTGCTTGTTGGCATGCAAGTGCCCCCAAACGAGACTGCTGAGTTTAGAAACTTTTTAAACAACTTAGGTTACGCGCATTGGGATGAAACACAAAACCCTGCATACAAGCTATTTTTGGGTTAACGCTTTTAAGCGAATTGAAAGCATAACTACTGAAAATAGTTATAAATAATATAGAGTATATTCAGCCAATGTGGTGGTTTTTTACAACCATGTATAATATATATTTGTTATAAGTAACTGTTTTTTAGTTAAATTATATTTAAGAACAATTCTTGCTTAATAACTATTAAGGCCACTTTGCTTATTCGCACATTGAACCTAAAACAGTTTAGTTTGCCGATATATGTAAAGGTAAAAAATGTGCCTGTAAAAAACCGTTAAGTTTTTTTACATTACAAGGTGATTAAAGAAGTTAAAAAAATACTTACGAGGAGTAATAACCAATGAAATTAACGCATTTAATGATAGCAGCAACAGTTGGCATCGCTTGCAGCCTAAACGCCACAGCGGCAGACCGCGGCAAGGCTTATGTATCGAATCAAGACGGCGGTGTCACAGTGCTTGACTTAAATACGCTTACAGTCACAACAGATATTGATGTAAAAGCCGAAGGCCCACGTGGGTTGGCAGTTACAGATGACGGTAAATTTTTAGTCGTTGCAACACGTGAAAATGGCAGTGTTTCTATTATTGACACAGCAACGAATCAAGTAGTCAACCAAATTGCGGTGGGTAAAAACCCAGAATTTGTGCGTATTCGTGGCAACTTCGCTTATGTATCTTATGAGCCTAGTTCTAAAGGTGGCCCACCACCTGCGCCTGGCTCTGCTACTGCAAAAGCCGCAGAACAAGAAGCTGAAGACGATGATGAGGAGCCAGCACGTATTGGTATAATAAACTTAAAGCTAGGCAAAAAAGTGCGTGAAATTATCGGCGGTCCAGAAACTGAAGGTATTGAATTTAGTGCCGACGGCAAGCAATTAGTGATTACTAATGAGGCTGATAACACAGTCACCGTGCACAGCATGAAAACTGGTAAATTACTTAAAACTATTAAAACGCACAAATATGGTGACAGGCCACGTGGTATCAAACTATCACCTGACGGCAAAACTTACCTGGTAACACTCGAGTATGGCAATAAATTTATGGTGTTAAACAAACAATTCAAAGTGTTACGCACTGTAGATACTGGCGCTACGCCTTATGGCATTGCGTATGACCGTAAAGGTGAACGTATTTTTGTAGCAGCAAATAAAGCAAAAATGCTAGAAGTGTTCGATGCTAAAACTTATACAAAAATTAAAGGCATTCCAACTGGTAACCGTTGCTGGCACTTTAGCTTTACACCAGACGATAAAGAAATTTTGTTAGCCTGCGGCAAATCAGATGCAGTATTTGTCATTGACACAGAAAAACTAGAGGTGACGAAACAAGTAGAAGACAAAAAACTACCTTGGGGTGTAGTGACTTATCCAAAATCAATGGGTAGTTTGGATAAACCTTTATAAATAAAACTTTATGAGTTTTATTACTTGATGTATGGTTATTAAAAGTCCCATGAGAATTGTCTTGGAGCTTTTATTTACAATACATCAAGCTATTTAAGAAAATGATTAATAAACTCCCAATCTCTAGGATCTACTGGCGTAATCGATAAACGATTACCACGTTGTAAAATTCTTAAATTACTCAATTCTGGAATGTCGCGCATTTCTTTAAGGCTTAACAACTTCGTCTTACGTACTAATTTCACATCTACATTCACCCAGCGTGGCGTTTCTAGCGTTGCTTTTTCATCAAAATATTTATGCCCTTTGATGAATTGTAAACGGTCTGGATATGCAAGTGAGCTGACTTCTGCAATGCCAGCAATACCTGGCACATCGCAGTTTGAATGGTAAAAAAATACACCGTCACCAATTCCCATTTGGTCGCGCATAAAATTACGTGCTTGGTAATTACGAATGCCATACCAATCTACCGTTTGGTTTGGCATAGCGACCAAATCATCAATCGACACATCGGTAGGTTCAGATTTCATTAACCAGTAGCGCATATTTAACTTTCTTTATCTGTGTTTTTAGTGAGCATTTTCGTTATCATAAAGTAACATTTGAACAAATTAGAAAAGTCACAGGAATTTATGGCAAAAATAATCGCGAAAAACGTACTTGGTACTGCTTTACAACTTTGTAGTTTAAATCCACTCACGGGGTTTACGCGCACTGGTTGCTGTGAAACTGGCATAGACGACAGCGGTAGCCATACGGTTTGCGCGCAAATGTCAGATGAATTTTTAGTGTACTCAATCTCGCGTGGAAATGACTTAAGTACGCCACGACCTGAATATGGTTTTGAAGGTTTAAAGGCTGGTGACCGTTGGTGCGTATGCGCCTCGCGCTGGTTAGAAGCCAGTGAAGCTGGTTTTGCGCCGCCAGTGATTTTAGAGGCATGTCATGAAAAATGCTTAGAAATTGTAAGTTTAGCAGACTTAAAATATCACGAACTACGCTAGAAAGTTCTCCACGGATACAGCCTAAGCCAGCATCCTGAACCAAAAAGGCTCAAGTGGTAAAAGCCTAGAGTGCATTAGGTACACCCGCCAAGAGGTTCTTAAAAGAAACCCCAACTTAGGGCGCGCACACAACAACTCGAATGACCAAAACCGATGCTATAAACTAGTTCAAGGAATTATTAGCCTAAACCGCACCGCAGAGAACCTAAAGTTTACTACAGGATAGTCGGAATGTTTGATGTATATTTTTTTAAAATTTGCAGGTTTACGATTGACTTACGGGAACTAAAACGAATATCAGACGTTTTTAAAAATGTGTCTGTTAAAAACAGTTAAGTTTCTTATTTAAAAGCACCGCACAGTACAGCTTTTATTTTCTAACTATTCGTTGGCGCAAGCCTTATCAATCTCATCTTGCATTTTGGTAATACGGCGTTTGAAATCACCAACATCTACATCGCCGCTTTTACTATTTAACAACTCATGCGATAAATTAAGCGCTGTCATAATCGCAATGCGTTCCACACCCACAATTTTTCCACTATCACGAATATCGCGCATCTTTTTATCTAAAAAACTCACGGCATTCATTAAGCCTTCGCGCTCGTCATCAGGGCACGAAACGGTAAACTCACGTCCCATAATGTTTACATCTACGGCTTTTGTATCAATCATATTTTCACGTAGCCTTAAGGCAGGCTGTCCATCAACGCTTCAATGCGCACACTCGCATCTTGCATGTTAGTTTTTAATAAAGCAGTATCGGCTTGCGTAATGCTTAAATCTAAACGTAATTGTGCGTTTTCATGGCGTAGCCCGCTACACAAAGTAATTAGCTGTGATATTTTTTGTTCAAGCGCTTTTAAATCTGCATCCATACAGCCACTATAATTGAAAAAAATGATTATAGTCAATAGGTAACGTGTATATTTCAAAGTATTACTACACGTTAAACTTACACTTATTTAAATATTTCTTTACAATTGTTTAATAAATAAAAAATTAAGCGTTATAATTTACAAATGTTGTTAGGTGCTAAGTGCGCGATTGCGTGACTTGGTGAAACTGGGAAATAGGTGCGTAATGCTTTGTATTGGGCTGGATTTTTAGCTTAACATTAAAGTAATTACAATGCCTGTGCTGCCCCCGCAACGGTAAGTGAATGCTATTTTGCAACATGCCACTGGATAAACACTAAGTTTAAAAACTAAACGTTTTCTGGGAAGGCGCAAACAGTGTGAGTGTATTTTATCGCATCGCTCAAATTCACGAGCCCGGAGACCGGCCTATCAATTTGCACGCATTGCTAAAAACTTAACGGTTTTAAGTAGACACATGCGCGTATTGTTGGAAATACCGCGGGGTGACGGTAATCAAAACACGCAGCATTTGTTGTTGATGCATTTCACTTGATTCAACGTCATTTCCGCTACTGTTGTTTTTGGTTTATTCAAATTAATCCCCAAGGTTTTCTTTTTATTGTTTTCATGCGGGGTCGCATGAATATTAGGGATTAAATTTCAATGAATAAAACCATCATTGCTGGGCTTATTAGCCTTGCATACACATCACACGCGCAAGCGCAGGATAGCAATATTGAACCAAACGAAGATGTATCGGCGATTATTGTTGCTCGTGCGTCTCAACTAAAAAATATACCAATTACCACAGCAGACGTATTAGTCAAAGCCAATAGATTTGTGCGTAAAGATACTGAAACTACCTACGCCTCTGAAATCCATACATCCGAAGAAATTGAAGCTTCAGGCGCGGCAACTTTATATGACTTTTTAGCCCAGCAAACTTCACTTAACGTGTTATCAAGCTTTGGTAATAAACTTACGCCCTCCATTAATTTGCGTGGATTTGGTAATGAAAATGGTAGTCAAAATGTGGTCATTACCCTAGATGGGCAACGCTTAAATAATATTGACAGCATGTCGCAGTTATTAGGTGCGATCCCACTTGGCAATATTGAACGTATTGAAATTAGTAAAGGAAGTGGCTCAGTGATTTATGGC
>JBDNJL010000100.1:0-3185 GCA_041687795.1 Methylotenera sp.
ATTTGTTGAGACTAACAAAACCTATCGTCAAGCCAAGCGCAACAGATTACTTAAAAAAGATTTTGACGCAAAAGAAGCCGAAGGTTTTAGAGAGCGCAACTTAAATGACACGCGCTACATTTGTCGTTTTTTTAAAAATTACGTAGAGCGTTATTTGCAGTTGGCAGAAACTAGCGAATCTAAACGCTGTGTGGTGTTAAGTGGACAAATGACAGCTTTTCTTCGCGCGCGTTGGGGCTTAAGCAAGGTGCGAGCTGATAGCGATAGGCACCATGCATTAGATGCTGTGGTGATAGCAGCATGTAATCACAGCATGGTGCAAAGACTATCTAATTACTCGCGCCGTAAAGAACTAAAAAAAGTGCGTGAAGGTTTTGTAGATGTGGAAACAGGTGAAGTTATCAATGCTGACATGTTTAATCAATTAAGCGCGCATTTCCCTAATCCATGGGAGCATTTTCGTCATGAGTTAGAATCGCGATTGAAAACCGATGATGTTCAATTGTTGCAAGCTGAACTAGAAAAATTAGGTACTTATACCGCAGAGGATTTAGTCGTAGCAAAGCCAATGTTTGTGTCACGTGCGCCACAGCGGCGTAATAGTGGCGCTGCGCATAAGGAAACTATTTATGGACAGCCTGAGAGCTTAAAAGCGCAAGGCGGTGTTACGCAAAAAATTGCAGTAACTAATCTCACGCTTAAAGATATGGATAGGCTGATAGAGCCACACCGTAATGAAAAGCTATATGCAGCTATTGCTAAGTGGTTAGCTACGCGCGATGCTAACGAAAAACGCGCGAAAGAGATTGAAGCAAGTTTAGGTCGTGGCAAAGAAAGACGAGCGCCGACAGTTGATGAAAAAGCAGAAATTGAAGCGTTACGTGCACTGCCACGCAAGCCGACTAATGACGACAGGCAAGGCCCAGTAGTGAGAACGGTAACTGCGGTAATAGATAAGCTCTCTGGCATACCAATTCGTGGTGGCGTTGCTAAAAATGACACGATGTTACGGGTGGATGTATTTACCAAAGCGGGTAAATTTCATTTAGTGCCGATTTATGTGCATCACGCAGTTGCAAAAGAGCTACCTAATCATGCAGTGGTTCAAGGTAAAGCTGAATCTGAATGGACTTTAATGGACGGAACTTTTGAGTTTTTTTTCTCACTTCATCCTAATGACTTAGTTAAAATAAACCGCCAAGGCAAGACTTTAATATTTGGTTATTACTCGGGTTGTGATAGAGCTACTGCAAATATCTCCGTTTGGGCGCATGATAGAAATAAAGCAGTTGGTAAAGACGGTATTATTGAAGGCATTGGCGTTAAAACTGCACTTTCGTTAGAGAAATTTAATGTAGATGTTCTAGGAAACATTTACCCAGCGCCAAAAGAAGGTCGGCTTGGTTTGGCGTAGCGTTGTCATCTCGCAGCCTGCTAAGCTCAAACGCGAGCATTTTTCTTTAGTCATTGAGCAAGCGCAATCTGCGCGCGTGCCTTTTGAAGATATTGCGGTTATTGTGCTTAATAATCGTGAAATTACCATTACGCACCCCGTATTGTCCGCTTGCGGTGAATACGGCATTGGGCTTTATTCCACAGGCGATAATCACCAGCCTAATGGTGTATTTTTGCCTTTTCTTAGTCATAGCCGTGCAACGCGTATGATGCGTTTGCAGCTAAATTTAGATAAACCGCAGGCTAAGCGCGCTTGGGCGGAGGTGGTAAAAGTTAAAATTAGCAATCAAGCTAAATGCTTGCAGCTTGCAAAGCATGCATTAGAAAAGAGTAGCGATGTTGCACGGTTGGAATCTTATGCCAGCCGTGTGCGTTCTGGCGATATTGAGAATATGGAAGCGCAAGCCAGTAGCTATTATTTTCCGCAGTTGTTTGGCAAAAGCTTTCACCGCGCAAAAGATTGCTGGGTGAATGGTGCGCTGGATTATGGTTATGCCATTATTCGCGGAGCAATCACACGCGCATTGGTAGCGCATGGTTTTCAGCCCAATATTGGTTTGTTTCATCGCAGTGAACAAAATGCATTTAATTTGGCAGATGATTTAATTGAGCCTTATCGTGCCTTGGTGGATTTACATGTGTTTAAAGCTATCAATCCGTATTCAGACCCATTAGCAGTACTCACGCCTGCTGATAAAATTGCACTGGTTGCATTGTTAAATACTGATATAGCCATGCCACGAGGCGCTATGAGTGTGTTGTCTAGTATCGAACAAGCCACCGAATCGTTCGTAAGGTTGTTTGAAGGTGCAGATGAAAGCGTATTGGAAATGCCCTTGCTGATGGGTTTACAGCAACACAAGTTTAAAATGTAGGTTGCTGATTTATAAGCCATGAGTATAGAGACGCGACGATATATGCGTATGATCGTGTTTTTTGATTTACCTATGGTTACAAAGCCAGAAAAAAGAGCTTATACCTTATTTCGCCGTTTTTTACTCAATGATGGCTACGATATGATTCAATTTTCAATCTATGGGCGCATTGTCAATGGGCGAGATGCTGAAACAAAGCATATGCAACGTTTAGTTTCTAATTTGCCGCCTAGTGGTTCTGTGCGCATGTTGACTGTTACAGAAAAGCAATATGCCAGCATGAAGCTATTGGTTGGCTTGCCCCTTTTTCAAGAAAAAGCCATTAAAGCGAATCAAATGTTACTGTTTTAAGTGCATTTTAAAAATAAGAAACCTCGCTAAGCATTGCTTAGCGAGGTTCTCACGAGAGCCAATTGTAAATCATCTGGGGTGAGAGAGGGAGCTACAACGCGCGATTACAGAAGAGGAACGTGGTTCTGATTGTAAATCATCTGGGGTGAGAGAGGGAGCTACAACAAATTAGAATGCTCTTATTTAGACCTCGCAATTGTAAATCATCTGGGGTGAGAGAGGGAGCTACAACCTAAGATATTTGGACAAGCACTACGAGCTTATTGTAAATCATCTGGGGTGAGAGAGGGAGCTACAACATCATTTACGCTAGATGAATTACGCGCACGATTGTAAATCATCTGGGGTGAGAGAGGGAGCTACAACAAAGAAATAATTGCAGAGCCTAGCGTGGGTATTGTAAATCATCTGGGGTGAGAGAGGGAGCTACAACTTTCCGCGCTAATTATATCCGCCCAAACTTATTGTAAATCATCTGGGGTGAGAGAGGGAGCTACAACAAAC